>JACKAM010000003.1:0-319423 GCA_020635075.1 Pseudobdellovibrionaceae bacterium
ACCTACTTCCCGGAAAAAGGCGCCGCCAGGTTTTGTGGATTCACAAAAAATGGGGCCAGTTTTGGCATAGCTTTCGATTCACCGGCTATCCTTCTGCAGGTGCCGGTCGATCACTTTTGCCATTTCGTCGGCCGGATAGGCTCCTTGTAGGGCCACGCCGTTAATCAAATAAACTGGGGTCCCGGTGAAGCCAAACTCTGTGAATTCGCCTATGTCGTCACTGATGCGTTTTTCGATCTCTAGGGACTTAAGGTCTTTCTCCAACCTTTTCCAATCCACCTTGAGGGCTTTGGCCGTGGTGCGAATAAACTCCAGGTTTGTCATCTCCCGTTGTTTTTCAAATATCTGATCGTGAAAGGTCAGGGCCTTGGCCTTATCTTGTCGGGCAATGGCCTCAAAATACTGAGCTGCGGGAAAGGCCAGCTCATGAAACTTCAAAGGCATATGTTTGTAGATGATACTGATTTTGTCGGCGTAGCGTTTTTTGATTTCCTTCAGTGAATAGTAGCCCCTCTGACAAGCCGGGCACTGGAGATCCCCATACTCCACTATGGTAATTGGGGCCGAGGCGGAGCCAAAAACGATTCGGTTCTTGTCAATGATGGGCTCTTTGGGAGAAATAAAGTCCTTTTCGATCTCTGTGAGGGCTTTCTGGTTTTCCCTCTCCCTGGCCTTTAGCTGCTGAGACTGAACAGCTTGGTTGACCGTGGCGACGAATTTTTCCGGGTCATCTTCTATGGCGCCAAAAACCAAATCCGGGTTCTCACGAATCACCTGCTTGATTTTCTCCTTAGAAGGTGAGCAACTTGTGACGGTCAGACCAAACAGCAATGCATATCCTAATTTTCGCATAAAGATCCCCCTTCAGGGGTGGCAGCCCCTGTTACACGGTTGTTAAGTCATTCATTTTATTCTCTGATTAGCAGCGCCCTTTCTTGGTCGCTTCAATGGTCTTCATGATATCGGGAACCGGGTAACACATAATGGGCTCACCTTCCGTTTTTCCCTTGGCAGAAATCACCACCTGCGAGGGCCAATATCTTTCTGCCAATAGAGTGAAGCCAAAAACTAAAATACCCACTCCCACAAAACTCATCCAGGCCTGCACCACTCTTGGCCGACGGTAGTGGGCCAAGGCAGCAATGCGATCTTTTAGAGCCTGTTTAGGACGCAAGGCCGAAGCGACAAATGGAATGGGAATCGACGGCGTCAATCCCGCCCCCACCCAGGCCAATGCACTTGCCAGTTGGCTTCTTTTGGCGCCCCCTCGGGTTACGGCTATCTCGTCGGCTGCCATTTCCTGAACTCGATGCATTTCTTTGCCCGCAATCCATAGCAGGGGAACAAAAAAGAAGGCACATTGGTGCAACCACAGGTAAAAGTTCCACCAGTGATCACCGTTTTTGAGATGAGCCAGCTCGTGGGCGAGGGCTGCACGGACCTCATCCTTCGACAGTTTGTTGTCCAGGCCAACCGGTAAAAGCAACTTGGGTGACCAAACTCCTGCGATGGCAGGACTTCCAAGGTTATGCACCATTAAAACCTTTGGCAAACGCCTCAATTCTAAGTCATCAGCGACCTGCCTCACAACCAAGTGAAGCGATTCATCAGCAAGACAGGCGCGGAGTAGCCATTTCCGGAGGCGAAAATGATAGGTTCCCAGGCCTAATATCGCAAGCGACAGCACTGGCACTCCCCAAAGGGCAAACAGCAAAAGGCCATCTTCCTGCTGTGCCCCCTGCCCCATCGAAGGGAGAACAGTCACTGCAGCCCCCAGCCATTGGGGACAAAGAGGAGACAGTTCCTTCACACAAGAACTCACCCATTGGGACTGATCCGTCCAAAAAAGTAAAAGAGGCAAGGGAATCAAACTTGTGCGCCAGATGAGGGACTTGGTGTTGGGAGAAGTGCCCGACGTCCATCGCGAAAAAATATAAAACAACAACAAGATAACATTGCCAAGAATTGCCACCTGAACAAGGCCCTGAAAAAGGGATTGACTCGTCATCATTGTCCCGCCTCCTTTTGTTCATCGTTTTCATATCTGGCAATGAGTCTTTTAAGTTCAGCCAACTCATCCTCATCCAGCTTGACCTTTTCATCTGACAGATAGGCCAAAAAGGGCGACACATAACCACCCAGATTCTTCTCTACAAAATCCTTCACTTGATGGCGCAAGACCTGGGACTTCTTCTGACAGGTCTTATACATGAATAAACCCCCGCTCTTCTTCCGGCTCAAATATCCCTTGGCTCGCAGACGGTCCATCACCGTTAAGATCGTGGTCCGCGCCAATCCGTGACTCTGAGCAAAGGCCTCCGCCACCTCGCGCACTGAAACCGGCTCCCGATCACTGATAAGACCCAATACTTCCAGCTCTTGCTGACCTAGACTCGCCTTTGCCATCAAAACACTCCTGTCTACGATTGTCGTCACCCATAGACTACGGATGTCGTCAGTTTCTTTAAAGTCCAGTTTTCGTAGCGCTGGCCCCCAAACACCCGTGCCAGAGGATGTAAAATAATTGACCAATCCCAAATAACTCGACAATTTCCAACCGCTTAGCGTCCCTCTTTGGCACCCCAGGTGGTCTAATAATTGAAGGTATGAAACAATGGGGATGGTCCATTGACCAGAGGTTCTCGCACATGACTCGGGGGAGATTAGGACAACTTGGTGGACTCTTTATCAGCCTTTCCCTGGCCCTGGGATTCTATGTCAATTGCGACCAAATGGGCCGCGTTCGCTCATTAGAATCCCTCAACAGCAACAGTAACAATCCACCACCCGGACCACTGCCTCCCAACGGCCCCCCACCCCTGCCGCCAATTGATGATTCGATACAAGACAAGATCAACCAGGTCACCCGCGGCCCTTATTTGCAAATGTCCACCTCCCATTCAATTGTCATCAGGTGGCGCACCAGCAACCCGACCCGGGGGCGTTTGCGTCTGGGCCCGGCTCCTGACCGCATGGTTCACGAGTTTGAAGAATCGCAGCCCTCCCGTGAACATGAAGTCCTTGCGACGGGACTACGCGAAGCCACTCGTTACTTTTATTCGATTGGCAGCGAGTCTGGAAGATTGGCTGGCCTCAACGATCAACATTATTTCGTGACTCACCCAATAATCGGTACTGTAAAGCCCACACGCATTTGGGTGTTGGGGGATTCCGGAACCAAGGATGCCAATGCCCGCGCCGTCCGCGATGCCTATTACAGCAAAACGGGTAATCAACACACAGACCTGTGGCTCATGCTAGGAGACAACGCCTACACTGATGGTACCGATACTGAGTTCCAGGCGGCGGTCTTTGATATGTATCCTCGTATGTTGAGAACCTCGGCACTATTTCCCACTCGCGGCAATCACGAACGGGACGACAGCCCCTACTATCAGATTTTCACCATGCCCACCAAGGGCGAAGCTGGAGGGCTTCCGTCAGGAAGCGAAGCCTATTACTCCTTCGACTACGCCAATATCCACTTTGTCTGTCTCGACTCCACAGGCAGTAGTCGCTTACCCACCAGCGCTATGGCCAAATGGCTCAAAGATGATCTGGCCAATAACTCGGCATTGTGGACCATCGCCTATTGGCACCATCCGCCCTACAGCAAGGGATCTCATGACTCCGACAGCGAAGGTGCCCTGGTGGAGATGCGTGAACACTTCCTCCCCATTCTCGAAGACTACGGGGTTGATCTGGTCATGGCGGGCCACAGTCATTCTTACGAGAGGTCTGTGCTCCTAGATGGCCACTATGGAAATTCATCCTCTCTGCGCAGTAGCATGATTCTCAACACTGGGGATGGCCGGGCCAATGGAAATGGCGCCTACCAAAAAGATCATCTGGCTCACAAGGGCGCTGTGTACGTGGTTGCCGGTTCCTCGGGAAAGGTCTCTGGTGGCTCCTTGAATCATCCCGTCATGAAGGTTAACTTAAGAGAATTGGGGTCGCTCATTCTGGAAATCAATGGTAATCGTATGGACACCACTTTTATTCGCGAAAATGGCGACTTTGATGACACGTTTACAATTCTCAAAAATTCAACTCAACAAAGAGCTCCTGCCGACACTGAGTGACCGCATTTTGACCTGCCTGGGTCTACTTCTAACACTCACCTTTGGCTCGTTTGCTCTCGCCCATGGCACCCTCCACAGCCAGTTGGAACCCATCAATGAAAAGATCAGCAAAAACCCTCAAGCCTACTTTCTTTTCTGGCAGCGAGGTGAGCTCTATCGTGAACATGAGGATTTCGACAAAGCCTCACAGGACTACCAAAAGGCGGAACAACTGCAAGCATTGGCCTTGGAGCAAAAACACCGCCGACCTCTCAAACTCCTGACAGAGATTGATCTCAGTTGGGCTCATTTGTACATGGCAACTGATAACCCCAAGTTGGCGCTCCAATCTGTGGACAAGTACCTGCAGCGTCCCGACCTGGAGAAAGACGAGGCCGAATTAGAGAGGCGAAAACTCTTGCTGCCAACTGCTCACCTGATTCGCGCGCGAGCCTTGCTCATGATTGGCAAAAAAGACGAGGCCATTGAGCAGTACCTGCACACCCTGGGCACAACTCCTCGACCCAATCCTGATCTCTACCTTGAAGTGGCTCAGGCCTACGATGAAAAGATCAAAGACCCGGAAAAGGCTCTGGCCTTGCTAGATCAGGGGCTCGAAAAGCTCGGACTTATTGGCAGCCTGCAAGATCTCGCCATCACCATTGAGATGAATCGGGGTCATCACCAGCAGGCACTCGACAGGCAGCTCCTCCTGCTCAATCAATCGCAAAGAAAGGAAACCCGACTTTTTCAGCGAGCACAACTTCTCCAGCAGGCAAAACGAAAACAAGAGGCCAGAGCCACCTATGAACAGGCACTGCTCACCATAAACAGCCTACCGATTCATGTCCGCCAGACCATGGCAGTTGTCGCATTGAGAAAATCTATTAAAGAACAATTGCGCCAAATGAGCAAAAAGAAGAAAACTAAGAAAAAGAAGGCAACCAAGACATCCAAAAAGGGTAAGTAGGCATTTGAATCTAACCATTCTTCTTCTTTATCTTTTAGGTCAGTTTGCTATTTGCTATTACATTTCGAAACGCATTGAATCTGAAGATGACTACCTGGTCGCCGGCCGAAAACTTCCCCTCTACATGATTTCCATTTCTCTTTTTGCCACCTGGTTTGGAGCCGAGACCTGTATTGGATCTTCGGCTGCTGTCTATGAATCCGGCATTTCCGGGAGTCGGGCCGACCCTTTTGGCTATAGCCTCTGCCTGATTCTTTCGGGCCTGCTCATTGCCCCCCGGCTGTGGAGCAAGAAATACTTCACTCTTGCCGATCTCTACCGGGACCGTTTTGGCGATTCCACTCAGAGTCTCGCCACCTGGATCCTGAGCCTCTCCTCTCTGATCTGGGCTGCCGCTCAATTGCGGGCATTTGGTCACGTGGTGTCGGCCACCACCGACTTGCCCGTGAACCTTACCTTGTTTTTGTCCTTCTGTTTTGTTCTCGCCTACACCACTCTGGCGGGTCTGATGGGGGACGTGATCACCGATGTGATTCAAGGAGCAATTATCACAATCGGTCTTTTCGTCCTTCTCTATCTAGTGCTTTCCCAATCCGGCCCTATTGGTGATTTGCTAATTGCACAACAAACTGGGGACCGACTGTCACTGATCGCCCCCAATGAAACCTGGTGGGAAAGAGCGGATCGATGGGCCATTCCAATTCTTGGTTCACTTGTTGCCCAAGAAATTGTTGCCCGCATCTTTGCGGCCAAAAGTCGTTCTGTTGCCGTCATCGGCTGTTACAGTTCAGCAGCCATATACCTGGTGGTCGGCAGTATTCCGGTGGCCTTGGGACTTATGGGTCCCCACTTGATTCAAGTTGAGGGCGACTCAGAACAGTTTCTTATCTTACTGGCGCAAAAGTATATGCCTTGGTTTCTCGTGCCCGTGTTTGCCGGAGCTTTGATCTCGGCCCTCCTCGCCACCATTGATAGCATTTTACTTTCCGTGGGTGCGCTGGTGGCTCACAATGTTTTGATACCGGCTTTGAAGGTCACAGAAGAAAATAAAAAGCTCCGCCTCAACAGGACTGTTGTGGTTGTCGCCGGAGTAGTGGCCTATGTCATGGCCATTTACTCGGAAGGGATTTATGAACTTTTGGAAACTGCTTCTTCCTTTGGCACTTCGGGCATTTTGATTATCACGATTTTAGGCTTGTGGTCGAAATGGGGCTGTAATCGAACTGCGACTGTGACTCTGATCACAGGCCTGGTTGCCACACCTGTCGGTGAGTACATATTCAAAGTTCCCTCGCCATTTTTAGTGAGTATTGCCGTCTCGTTGATGGTCTTTTTTGCCATGTCCCTGGTTAAACCGAAGGCGGCTTCATCCCCATCTTAGGAATGCGCACGGTTAAAAGGCCGTCTTTGTATTCCTTGGTGACCGCCTTTTCCACCGCAGGATGATCTATGTCAATCGCCTCGCGATAGGACTGGTAGTTGTTGGTGGTGACCTTATGATCCCCTTCTTCAATCTGATCCTCATAGCGCCTGGTGCCCGAGACGACCAGTTGGTTTTCTTTTACCACCACGTCAATATCATCCTTTTGGCTCTCAGGAATCTGCACCTCTAGAACATAGGCCCAGGGACTTTCTTTCAAAACCGAAGGCGCTGATTTCAATCGGTAAAAAGGGTCGTCTTTCTTGTCCAAATACTTGCCCGAGGAATCCAGCAATTCCTTTTTTTGACTCTGAAGAGCAGAGAGCAATCTGTCCTTCTGACCTTCGATAATTTCCCGGTTGGTTCGCTCATTGTAATCAAAGGACTTTTGGAACTCCGACTTCTGATTGTGCAGTTCAGCCCGGTAAAGATTCTCATTATCCTGCATCTGCTTTTGATGGCGGGCTAAAGCCTCTTGCTTCTCCTTTTCCTGGATTTGCCGTTGCTGATTCAGTTGGTCCTCGTGAGCGACCTTCATTTGTTCTAACTGCTGGCGATTGTATTCCTTTTGCTTGCTGACTTCGCCTTCACCACGCTGATGAATGGTTTTGATTTCCGTATCGTATTCACCTCGGAGCCTTTCTCTCTGGACGACTTCCTTTTCTCGTTCAACTTTCATGGCGTCTTGGTGCTGCTCCTTCATGGTGTGCAGTTGTTCCTCGCCTTGACGCTGCTGACTGTGGATTTCATTGGACGAGCGCACCCGCAGGTCCTGGAGGGTTTTGTTGGCCTGCTCCCTTTCATTTTCATAGACCACCTGGTTCTGGTCACGAAGAGTTTTTAGTCGTTCCTGCCCCTGTTGTGAGAATTGGGAGTATTGTTCCTCGTGGCGCTGCCGGGCCTCCTGGATCTTCTTCTGCTGGGAGGTGTGGAGGCGCTTGATTTCTTCACTTGAGGTCCGGTTAACCTCCTCACGCTTTTTCTGCGCATTGGTCCTGGCCTCTTCAATGCTCTCGGCAGAATAGGCCTCAATCTTTTTGCGTCTCTGGTTTTCATTGTCCAGGATGTTTTTGGTGTTCTCCCTCTCCTGATCGACCAAGCGGTCCCGTCTTTCGCGGGCCACACGAACGTCACGACCGACGGCTTTTTCGCGAGCCTGATGGTCCTGTTTTAGGTTGTCCAGCCGAGCAGTTCCTTGGCGTTGGACCTCTTCATAGACGCGCGCCTGGCGCTCCTTTTCACTGCGTACCGCGTGCTCACTTTGCACCCGGGTATTGGTGACTTTGGCGTCCATATTTTTGCGGATGTGATTGACTGAGGCTTCCCCGCTATTGCGAATGTCCTGCTCACGCTCCCGGTAGGTCTCCCGCAAGCGGGCCATATCCTGCTCGTTTTGTTCCATCACTTTCTTGCGACGCTGACGGTATTGCTCCTGCAATAGCTGGAGATCTTGATTTTGACGAGCCTGGGAGCGACTCACTTCAGACGACATCGATGATCCCCTTCCTAGGAATCCTAATGTTCACGGGCGAATCCTTCACCACATTGTATCCAACACTTTGATTATACCACCAGTTATGGATTCCCGGCCCTCAGGTCGCGGGCTCGCCTGAGGAACTAGTCCTTGGCTGGGCTCCCGGCTCCAGGGCATCTTCGTTGTCCGCTCTTTCCTCTGGTTTAAGGCACAAGGGGGCAAATTTTGAGGTGTTGCCCCAACAGCGCCAGGACTGGACGATTTGAATTCTCTCTCCGGGATCCAGAGGGTGATAGGTCGGGTATTGGAGATCATCAAAAGTAGAACGTACTAACCTCTCCGTTCCCTTCTCCTCATTGAATATTCGCAGTTCGAAAGCACGATACTCGGCGAAGGCCGCAAAGGGCTGAAGGGACAATAACAAGCTCAAGAACCATGTCGGTGTTTTCATCATTGATTTATCGGAGAGACCAGGACTGGACTAAAGGCAGGAGCGCCCCAGTAATCATGACTAGACCTAAGACTGGATTCTACTTGGCACAGGTAGAGAATTTAATGGCGAAAGGAGGAGTTGGCCAAGACCGTATTGTCCACAATATGGAAATAAGTGCGGACGACGATCTCATATTCCTCGGGCTCCAACCTCTGGAGGAACACCTGACGGTCATAGGAGGTCGGACAATCCATGAACTGGGAAAATAGGTTTTGGATACGATCCATATTTGAGAAATTGAAAAAATCCAGCTCTTCCGTGGGGTTCCTGAGGATATCGGCGATGGTCTCGTTGTCAAAAAGGGCGTGAATACCACGCATAGACTGGCTTAATAGAGTCTCAATTTCTTCCAAAGATGCATCGTCAATTTGTTGCAAGAAAACCAACCTTTCCGTGGTCAGGTCTCATTTGAATTTCATAAGCTTTTGAAAGGCCTTGCAAGGGAAAACCGGGGAAATTGACATGACCTGTCGCCCTTCTTAAAATTGAATAAGAGGCATGGCCTTGTTGTGGGTTGTTTCACAATGAGACGCTGTCCTTTAGTCGGGACCATGATGGCTCCCAAAGGAAGGTAGAAAAGCTGATGTCGGATAAGGCCAATCGGCAAAAAGCGGAAAGCAGCGAAGCCAACGGAAACAAGATCGTTATCGATGAGGCCAATGGATTGGTGTTTGCCTCTGAGGACGATCTTTATCAGCACTTCTTTAAGGAGATTTCCGTACTTGAGGATGAGTTCTTTCGTCTGCGCCGGGAGAATATCGACTTGCCTGAAAATGACTTTTCACTTTTTGAAAAGAATCTGAGCCCCACTCTCGAAGATCCGGACGAAGTCTGGGAAGATAGGGAAACAATTCCTGGCCAAGTGGTGATGATTTACTTAAAAGAGTTTCCAGAACAAGCGTCCGGCGAAGATGGCCGCGAACCCACTCGCGATGAGTTTTTGTTCCATGTGGCCCTTTGCTATATGACCGCTAATGTGCCCAGCTTTGTCTACCTCCACTTCCCCTCAAAGGACATCGACCTCGTGGAGCAGTATTGTCGGGGTGAGTTGGTCTATGATCGCAGCCTCAAGGATGTTCCTGCGGGTGCTATTGACGGAGATGCTCTAGCCGAAGGTGATGAGTTGGCCAAGGGGCTTTACGAATCCATGCTCAAAGTTCGCGCTGACAGAGATATCCATGAAGAAGAATTTAGTGAATTCGCTCAACTGCGGGAAGAAACCGTCGAAGAAGCCGACGAAATTTGGCGAGCTGCCGACTCCATGGGCAATGTCCTCGTGACCTTTGTTAAGGAGTTTCCTGACGAATTGGATTCCGGCGAAATGTGGTACGTGGTCGTCACTCTCGAAGACCAACCTTCTTCAAGCCATGCCCTGCTGTTTTCCTTTCCCTCACTCGATCGCAGCCTGATCGATCGCTATCGCCACGGAGAAAACCTCCAGGCCGAAGAAGTCGTCCAAGAATCCAGCCACTAAAACACCAACCTACTTAATTGTTGCTCGCAGACTCACGATTTTCCTCTTGAGCGTCCGGCCTCCTGCGATCAATACGCTTAAACCTCAAACATGTCTATGGATCCAGCCTGTTGTGTCAACCGAAGATTGATAAGAAGTGAAGGCAACTTATGTCTATTCGGCTCTTATGGAAGGTAATTCCTAGCCCAGATAATTGATGTTGCTCCCGATCTCCTCATTGCGTCCCTGACCCTGGTTAGGCCTGCATGTTCGTTAGGTCCTTATCGGGAAGAGTCCGACTCTTTTTATCTTCCTTCTGTTGACACGGATTTTGTTTTTCTATGCACATTTATTCATAATCGCCCACATTTGCCTGGCATTTCGGTTAGCTAGGGCCACTGCCGCGACATTGAACCCCTTTTTCTCTACCCACATTAAAAGCTTACTTTGTTCCTGAGTGGGATATTGCTTTTCACTAAGCTAGCGAGTCTGGCTCGCGCTCCCTGGATCAGCATAGTTCTTAAGCCAATGTCTCCATTTTTCGTTATGCCTCCAAGCCTTGTCCGTCCTCCACTCGAATATTGTCGTGGAACTAGACCTAGGTGAGCAGAGACCTGTCTTCCATTCCTAAAATTACTCGGGCTGCTTATTGTCGACAAAAATCTTGAGGCCACCAGAGGTCCCACGCCTGATATTTCTTCGATAGCCTTGCGGTAGAAATGGCTTTCACTACAGTAATCCCGGATCTTTTTTTCGAGCTCTTCAGCCTTTAGGTAATGGTTACGGCACTCAACGAAGAGTTCATAAATCTCATCTCTTATTATCCCACTGAGTGATGACTCGGCTTCTTCTAGGACCTTGGGAATAACTTTAAAGAATTTAGCCGAACTCGTAGGGACTAAAATGCCAAATTCAAACAGGAATCCCCGGATTTGGCTATTGAGAGCTTTGTAGTCCCTGAGTCTTCGATCTCGCATTTTGTGTAGACATTGTAACTCTTGTTGCCACGGGGATTTTACTCCTACAAAAGAGCACCTGGCCTTCGGCTAGCCTCCAAAATAGCGCGAGCATCATTACGGTCATTCTTCTGGTGGCTCGCATAAGGCTTTACGTGCTGAGCTGAAATACGAGACGCATGATGTCCCATTTGATTGAGGCGCTGGCAAAGCCAATTTGAACCGGCACAAGACTCCATAAATATTTTCACCGGCTGATGGTTAGCCAAAAAAGAGAGGAGTTTCTTTCGATTAAAAACTTTGTCTATTATGACGCGATTTTGGCTATCTACGCCATAAACGTGGATTTTCTCCTTTGCAATATCAAGTGCGATCGTTGTAGTTGTCATTGTGGATCCTCCTGGTTTTGCATAACGGCTGTTTGGAGCCAAAAAATACCCGATTTATGCTTTTAAGGGTATTCCAGGCTGGATCCATTTATTGCGTCCGGCAGCAGCGCTCTCGCTCAGAGCGCAGCACCAAGCCGAACTCGGTTTTAACCATATTGATCCTCCGGAGTCCGCCCCCTCACCCTCGAAAACTGAATACTGCTTTAGGCCCTTCTCGATTGTTGATCCACAAAACCGTGGCTCGCCTTTATCTGGGAAATGGTCCGATTGCCGAGCCATTCCCGTGAATCCGAATCCTCCGCCGTCGCGCAGGGTGGGAGGCTGAGTGACCGAAGGGAATAGGCTCAGCCGAACGGGGTGCGGCGGCCTAGCTGACGCACTCCGAAGACGCGCCTGCGGCCGAAAGGCGCGTGAGGATTTATGGAGAATGGTCGGCAAAGGACCGGCTTCCCAGATAAAGGATTTTGTAGATCAATAGCTGAAGGGGTGGGTTAGGCGGCTTCTTCGTAGAGTTCGTTGACGATGCGGATGAGCTCCTGGGCACGCAGTGGTTTATTGAGCAAGCGGTCAGCACCCAGGCCATAGAGTTCCTGCTCGGAGACGTTACCGAAGCCAGTCATCATGATCACACCCTTGGGGCGCGGAACCTGGTTTTCACGAAAGGCGAGAAGAATATCAATGCCACTGCCGTCAGCCATGCGAACATCACTTACCAAAATGTCAACTTCACCACTGGAAATATAAGTCAGAGCTTCTCGTCCTGACCCCGCCTGCCCCACTTGATACCCCTGGGCTTCAAAGTACCCGGCGATGGCTTCGCGAAGAAAAGGCTCATCATCCACCACTAAAACGTGAACGTCGGCTTGGATGACCTTGGACTTGTTTTCTTGCACAGACATTCCCCTGAAAAAAGTCACTCATTCAATCAAGATCTTATCGGTGCCCAATGTCCATACCCACAGCGGGTTAACGCAAATTTAAGCCTTGATGATCGAAATGAAACGTTTTGAATGACTCAAAATTAGAGGATTGATTGCAGTCTATTTTGGTACTGACTGGGAAATTACTTACGAGTGATGGAGCGAATTTCCCCCATCACAAAACGAAGACGACCTTGGATGTCTTCCAATTGATCCAAGTTGGCCTTCATCTGCGCCAACACATCAACCTGTTCACTCTGCGCCTCAGGGATTTCATGATAGGCGGGACGGACAAAGTGAGTCGCCACAACAGACTGAGGTTCGAGCTCAGCACCGCTGGCCATGGCTTTTGTAGTTTCTAGCGACTCCTTAAATCCCATCTTGAGGGCTCCTTTTACATCTTCTCGGCGGCGGGAATCCCGCTCACACCCTTGATCTTAGCGACCGGGTTTCAAAACCAAAACTTAAATTACCTTACAAATTATCGGGACACGAGGGTCTAGTTCCACTTTGGAACTTTTTCATCTCAATGCCCATCTCCTTCCATCTCGTCAGTACTCACAGCGAAGCGAATCCAAATCGTCCTTGCCCGGGGTCCGGCGTAGAGTTCCGCTGGACAGGGTGACCGCCATTACACTGCCCTTGTCACCATTGTGAGAGAGGCCCATCACGTGACCAAACTCGTGAACCATCAGGCTTTCCATATCAACGCCGGAAAAACTCTCGGCTCCGTCCCCTCCGTAAAAGGAGAAGAATTCACCATTGATGCGAATGTCGGCTTCGTAAATGCGGTCCCCTGTCCAATAAACAGTGGTACGCGCCTGTTCGGTCCGCCGATCGTCTTCCCATTGGTTTAACCAATAGATCATCGAGGCGCCATCACGTTTGGGAATGTTGTCGCCACTGACTCCGGTTAGTTCGATTCTCATCATTTCGCGACCCATGGCCCGGTTCCATTGGTCCACAGCCAATTCAATTGAGGAATAGTACTGAGTGGGAACGGAGGCATGAATATAGAGCTTCACCGGCATCCGGTCTTTCCAGGACACCCGCTGCATTTGACTGTTCTGTACGAAATTGCAGGGCTCTTCTGGCTCAAGCTTTCGTCCACAGGCCTGTATGAACAGAACCGTCATTAATAGTAGTCCGCCCGTAACGAGCTTTCTCCGCATGAAACTCATCCTCCTGAATTCAATCATCGCAAGAACGAGGCCTCGGCGGATCATCGACGGATATTTTTATCTATTTGGAATTATTAATGAAAGTTCCATGCGTAGAGGCTTTTGACAGGGCCCCTGGTGTCTCCCCATTTTTGGCAAGTCTCAGAATCTCCCTTTGAGACATCATAAGTATCTATAATTATTTAATTTTTTTTCTGTCTCAGTTTTAAACAGAGGCCAAGGCGCCCAGTGGCATAATCTGAAATTGTCACCCCGATAAGTTTGCCTAAGTGGCGTTTTGCCTCTCCCCCAAATTTTACCCGGTATGCTCAAACCACCGTGATTTCGAGAAGAGCTTGATTTTGGGGCCAAAAAGCCCCCAAAACAGCTGGCCCCGATCTTGCCCTTAGGTCTAGGTGTGTGACCTTCCGGCTCCACCACAATCGTGGGACCCAACGAGCCACTCGACCTTTCCAAGATAGACCTACCTGCTTAAGGGGGGGAGCAAAGCTCCCCACCTCCCGCCTTTTTTCTGCCCCCAACAAAAGAAGAGGACGACCATAAGGCCCACTCATGGGGCCTCCAAAGGCCTGCCAGAAGCTCGAAAATGACCTGTACGGGATTCTAATGACCACAAAGGGCCGTTTTTTCAGTTCATAGAATAGCGGTAGCCCACACCACGTACGGTCTCAATCGAAGGAGCGTACTGAGCCAGTTTCTTGCGTAGAGATGCCATGTGAACGTCAATGGTCCGATCGGTGACATTGAGGTTGCCAAGAGCTGTTTCCCGCAGGCGATCCCGGGTTAATACCTTGCCCTTTTGGCGAAGTAGCTCCGTCAGGATTCGGAATTCGGTCAAAGTTAGGTACACTTCACTGCCACTAAGCATGACCTTGTGAGAGCGAAGATCCACGACAAGATCTCCGTTTTCCAGACGCTCAACATCGTCGGCAGGAACTCGACGTAGAACCGCCCGCACACGAGCCGACAATTCTTTGGGAGAAAAGGGCTTAACCACGTAGTCGTCAGCTCCCAACTCCAACGCCGCCACCTTTTCCTCTTCACCGTCAAGGCCGGTCACCATGATGATCGGAATATCAGAGAAATTACGATTCTCACGAACCACGCGAATGATTTCCACTCCGCTTTTGCCGGGCAAACTGTAATCAAGGAGAATGATGTTAGGGGCAAATCCCGACAGGACCGAAATGATATCGTCCCCGTCTTCCACCCCGCGCACTTCAAAGCTCTCATCACTCAACACAGAGATGAGATAATCGCGAACGTCCTTTTCATCATCGACCACAAGAATTTTTGCTGAATTCATTCTTACCTGCCCAGGGCCCGCATTTCATATCCGAGCAACTTGGTTCAACTCAATTACATACCTACTAAACCCCACCGAAGCAATGGGAAGCTCCTAGGCGCACGAGTCTATATTATATTTTCTAAACAAACCGTCTTGTAACCAAGTCTCGTCGATTGCACAAGGGGATAGGGAAAAACTTAACATTTTCGCCCCCTTGACTCAGCGTCAGGGCGATCCAGATCAATTTTCCAGTGGCCGTGAGTTGCGATCAACCATTACCCCTATTTGGTCAATACTGATCAAGATCAATTCATAGAGCTGGGAGAGAGTGGGGATGAGGTCCTTTTGCTGACCCTGCCCTCCCCCCTGTGGGGCTAGGTAATTGCCTGAAATAACAGGCGTAATTTCCCCCAAGGCATTTGGCAAAAAGGCTTGAATTTACTCTCAGCGACGAACATAATCGCGCCTCGCGGAGGAACCCCATGGAACTAGTGATCGAACCGACGACGGGTGGAGCCATGAATCAAGAGAGAAAGACTGTGAATCGCCAACAACTGCAGGGGCAAATTCAATCTAAGGGTGAATTGATCTTTCGTTCGATGGAAGGGGAATCCTCCTCCGTCTTCAATCGCGATTGGTGGTACGGGCGGATCATGGATTGGAGCATGAAGAACGAGCAATTCAAGACGCAAATGTTCCGCTTTGTGGATGTTCTTCCCTATCTCAATTCGGGCGCAGAAGTGGCTCGCCACCTAAAAGAGTACTTCGCCGAAACTGATGGCAATCTGCCCTCGATTTTTAATTTTGGTTTGGGTATGGGCTCGCTGGCCCCCGCCCTCCTGGCCGGAGCAGTTCGTAAGAATGTCACGCAAATGGCCAAGATGTTCATCACGGGGGAAACACCTAAGGATGCTCTCCCGGCACTTAAAAAGGGCCGCAAGAACAATATGTGCTTCACCGTGGATCTACTTGGCGAAGCCACATTGTCTGAAAAGGAGGCTCTCGACTACCAGCGCCGCTACATCGAACTCATCACCTGGCTGGCCAAAGACGCTGAAAAGTGGCCGAAGAACATTCAAATTGACGAAGACGCCCAAGGCGACATTCCCAAGGTCAATGTGTCGGTTAAAGTGACGGCCCTCTACTCGCAAGTGAAGGCAGCGGCTTGGGAAGAAACTGTGGCCACTCTTAAGGAGCGCCTGAGGCCCATCTTTTATTTAGCCAAAGAACACAATGTCTTTGTCAACATCGACATGGAACAGTTCGACCACAAAGAGCTCACTCTCGCCGTATTCCGTGAACTTTTGATGGAGCCTGAGTTTAAGAGTTATCCCTATTGGGGGATTGTCATTCAGGCCTATCTCCGGGATTCACTCGAAGACACCAAATCTCTAATTGAATTTGCCAAGCAGCGCGGAACACCCTTTACCATTCGTCTGGTGAAAGGTGCTTATTGGGATTTTGAAACTATCTTTGCTCAACAGAGAAACTGGGAAACACCCGTTTACCTCAATAAACAGGAATCAGACTGGAATTACGAAAACTGCCTGCAGGCACTGCTTGAGAACTACTCCCATATTCGTGTGGCTGCGGCCTCTCACAATGTGCGATCTCTTGCCGCCGCCATGGTGATGGCCGAAGAGTTAGGCCTTGATAAAAAGGCCATTGAGCTGCAAATGCTCTATGGCATGGCCGACCCAATCAAAAAGGCCTGCATTAAAATGGGCTATCGCGTGCGGGAATACGCCACTGTTGGTGAATTGATTCCGGGAATGGCCTATTTGGTGCGAAGACTCTTGGAAAACACTTCCAATGAGTCCTTCTTGCGCTCAAAATTTGCTGAAAACGTGTCCACCGAGAAATTACTCAAAGATCCGAGTGCCGACCTTAACCTTACTGATGGCAGTGTGAAGAAGGGCCAAGGGTTCTTTAACGAACCCCTTTATGACTGGGGCATTGCCGGCAATCGCCAACAGATGAAGGAGGCTCTTGCTCAGTGGAAACAAAATCTCGGCCAGACCTATCCTCTGGTGATCAACAACAAAGAGGTTAGGACCGAAAGCTCTCAAGACAGTCTCAATCCTTCCCGCCCCAATGAGGTGATCGGCAAGGTCGCCCTAGCCAATGCGGAACAAACTGAGGCAGCAGTTGCGGGAGCCAAGGCCGCATTCCCTGGTTGGGCTGCCACGCCGGTGGTGGTGCGAGCCGAGTACCTGGACAAATTGGCCGATGTGATGGCCCGTGACCGCTTTAAGCTGGCAGCACTGGAAGTGTTGGAAGTAGGAAAAACCTGGAGTGAAGCTGATGGTGATATCACTGAAGCCATCGACTTTTGCCGCTACTACGCTCAGGATATGCGCCGCTTGGATAAACCACAGAGAGTGGGACACGCACCGGGTGAAGTGAGCCTCTATCATTATTTACCCCGCGGAGTGGCTGCCGTGATCGCGCCCTGGAATTTCCCTCTGGCAATTTTAACTGGAATGGTGGCGGCTGCCATGGTCACCGGAAACACAGTGGTGATGAAGCCGGCTGAACAGAGTCCAGTGATTGCTGCGCAACTGATGAAGCTGCTGTTGGAGATCGGCGTCCCGCCTGGAGTGGTGCAGTTCCTTCCCGGTATTGGTGAAGAAGTTGGGGAAATTCTCACCGGACACAAGGATATTGATCTGATTGCCTTCACTGGTTCGCAAAAAGTAGGACTTCATATCGTCAACAAAGCCAGTGTAACCCAGCCCGGACAAAAGGGTGTCAAACGCTGCATCATTGAAATGGGCGGAAAGAATGCCTTGATTATTGATTCAGATGCCGATTTGGACGAAGCCGTTGGCGGGGTTGTGTACTCGGCCTTTGGTTTTCAGGGACAAAAGTGTTCTGCCTGCAGCCGGGTGATCGTGTTGGAAAGCCAATATGAACGCTTCCTTGATCGACTGATCGAAGCCACCAAGAGCTTCCATGTTGGTGATGCGGAAGACCCCAAGACTTTCATGGGACCCGTTGTGGATGAAGAATCCCAACAGCGAATTCTGCGCACCATTGAGGAGGCTAAAGCTTATGCCGAGATTGCCTTTCAGGGTGAAAAACCCGCTGAAGGCTACTTTGTTGCTCCAACGATCTTTGTTGGTGTTGATCCCAAATCCAAGTTGGCCCAGGAAGAGATTTTTGGACCTGTCTTGGCGGTGATTATGGCCAAGGATATGGACCAGGCCATTGCAATTGCCAACGACACGGCCTTCGGACTGACTGGTGGTGTTTATTCGCGCAGTCCTCTGCACATTGAAAAGGTAAAACGCGAATTGATGGTGGGTAACCTCTACATCAACCGCGGCATTACGGGCGCCATGGTCGATCGACATCCCTTTGGCGGCTTTAAAATGTCAGGTGTGGGCAGTAAAACCGGTGGACCGGACTACTTGCTCCAATACCTGGAGCCTCGGGTGATCACGGAAAATACCATGCGCCGTGGGTTCGCCCCGCCTGAAGAGGAAAACACCTAAGGTCAGTGGCCTTAGGCAGCCCTGTTATCGTCCAATGGGTTTTCCTCACTGACTTGTTGGTGAGGAGGCTGGTCTGGTCGAAAATAAGTGAGGACCAATAGGACAGCTCCAGTGATGAGACCTGCGGCCTCGCCCCCCAGGTGCGCGGTGTAGGCGATGCCACCAAATTCTGCCAGGGAACCGAGGTAGCCACCCAAGTCTGAGGTTGACCAAAGAAAGAAAATGATCCAGGCCGGAACATAGACAAATCCCGAATAACCCTTTACGGGAATAAACAACCAATAGAAACAACGGACCGGAACGCGCCAATGCAAAAAACAAAACAGTGCCATCAAGCCACTCACTGCGCCACTAGCGCCAATCAAAGGTGCACTGGACGCACCGTTGATCAATAGGAAGGTCCCCGCGGCCACCATGCCGGAGCCAAGATAGATAACGGCTACAGCCAGCCCCCCCAGTATAGTTTCTAGGTAGCAGCCAAATATGAAAAGAAAGATCATATTGAATGCAAAGTGGAGAAATCCACTGTGGACAAATTGATAGGAGACCCAATGATCCAATCCAATATGGTTGACGTTCAACCCTAAGACATAACTAGGATGACGATCCTGGATTTCCCGCATTTCCTGCACCTTGTCCAACCACCAGCCACGAGCCACCTGATCGCCCCTAAAGGGGTAGTCAGGAGCTTCCTTCATGAACTTTTCATTGCGGAGGGCGAGGTTGCCCAAAAGCTTAACTTTTTCCTCGTCCCCACTTAGCGCTCGTACAGAGAGTTCACGCATAAACGGAGTATAATGGGCCTGATGATCACCAATGAACTGTGCATAAAAGTTTCCCTGGGAGACCACATAGTAATTGTCTTTCATGGTCTCATCCAAGGAGGCCTGAGCAGACACAAGATCATTGAGGGTGGCAATCATCACGAATGCATTAATTATGAAAATTAACCAGGTGATCGGACAGTCCTTAAAACGGAGCACTCCGTTGAGATAGGGAAGTATCATTTGCCCTTAAACTCCCGCTGGAGGACCTTAGTCACCACGTCAAATTCCGAATTTGCGCTGGCCGGGCTGCGCTGGTTTACCTGAGGAATCAGGTTGGGCTTATATTGCTTCAACAAAGACCAGGCTTCTTGTTTTTTTCCCAAATGATAGGCCGAGATAATGACCTGCTCTTCCATCATGGAGTCCCAATAAACGCCCGTTCCCATATTGCGGGAAATCTCAAAGGCGGTTTTATAATCACTCAACAAATAGTAACCACGGAACAGGCGATACCCCAAGCGCCGCCAACGGAGATCTGGTTTTTCCCGCTCCCAGTCATTGCGAAGTGCTTCCAAATCCTCAGACTTGGACGCCCAAGAAATGATCAAAGCCTTGGCCTCATCCCGAAAATCCTGGTCCGCCTCTTTGTTGTTAATCAGCTCCCACAGTACCTGTCGGCCGTCCGAGATTTGCTTCTTATCCCACATAGCCAGGGCAAAGAGCAGCCGACGGGCATGGGTAAGAGGAATTTGCCGAGACAGCTCTTCATATGCACGACCATAGCCCTTTTTGCATTCATTTTGTTTTATGTAAGTGAGAGCCACCTTGGAATCGACCAAATACTCGTCAGAATCCTCGACCGCCTTCTCCAGAATCTGACAGCTACGGGAACTCACGCCCTGACAACTCTGCTCCACTTCCTCGTAGCATAGCCAACTGGCGAGATCCACCCTCTCCGTTGGACCCATGGTTTCAAAAGCCACAGAGGCGGCGGCTCGGGCCTCTTCCATGCGGCGCATTCCCCAGTAGACCTTTGCTCGTTGCATTCCTAAAAATGCGCCCAGCGAGCGCCGCGGTTCGATCTTCTCCAAATATTGGGTCGCCTGTTCAAATTCGCCCCGCTTAACAAAGTGGCGAACTGCCCAAACCAAGATGTAGTGTTCATTGGTCTTATTGAGGGAGTCAAACAGCCTTCCCACCTCCGACCACTTCTCTTCCGTCCACAGCGTGACGATCTGGCTCATCTTACAGCTGTCAGAGTCAGGAGACACCTCACACACTCGCGCCAAATAGCGATCTGATAACTCAGCATTGTCGGCATGAACAAAGGACTGTGCCAAATAGGCCAATGGTGACTCTACTCCTTGACGGACCAATTTCAAGTCGACCTCAGCCCCCAGGCAGGACTTGGCGACCTCGCCCGCAGCAAACAATGCCATCGCCACCTGGAGACGATCCGGATCATCATCATCGTCGGCCGGCCAATCCTCAACTGCCCTGCCGACTGATTTGCAGAGGCTGCCTTCCTCTTCCAGAGAACTTACAAGGGCATCCTGGCTTTTTGATTTCATATAGAGGTCAAACGAATTGAAGCTCAACAACACCAGAGCAAATACCGCGAATGCGGCAATTACACCATGAACGAAGGATGCCTCGATCACGCCGGGCGAGCGAACTCCCCTGTCTTTAAGAGTGATGACGACCGTGTCGGCAACACGATCATGGAGAGGCCGCCGCTTCTCGTTCGCGAAAACTGCAAGGTGAGGAACGAACCCGAGGATTGAATCAAAAAGCCAAAAGACTGAGCGGATCAAGGAAGCTGAAAATGTGGGTCGACGATGTTTCCACAGTCTTTCCACCCGCAAGCCCCAAAACATTTTCCCGAGAGTCGCTCCAAACAGCCACACCATGAGTGTTTGATACAAAACAACCACCACACCGCTGGTGAGAATCAACAATGCAAGGTACAAAATGAAATCGGTCTCGTCCTGGAGAATCAGTGCTTTCATGATCCCTTTTTTAAAAGGAGCTGCAGCTAATGTGGAGATGGGAAGAATCACCAAAAAGAAATCAACCACCGCCGCTGCCAGGCGGTCCAATGGAGAAGCTAACTTGAGGGGATGATGACGGTGTCTGGTGGGACCCGTGTTCTCCGCACCCTCTTCCCTTGAGGAGTCATTTTTAAAGTTGGGATCTTCAATAACCATCAGTCATTTATCGGCATTTTAGAGACCAATAATGATTGAGAAATGTCTTATGGCTAACAAAAATCTTGCTTAGTGAAATGGTCTGGAACTCTGGCTGGAAGGGTCTTCCAGCCAGTTATGGCTACTCCAATACGGCCAAAGTCAGAAGGCGGCCCTGGTGATCCATCTCGAAGGCTACTTTACCCACGCTATTAGGACCAGAGTCCAGTGAGTAGGTCTCCTTAATCGTTGTTCCGGTCTCTTCTCGCGAGACCAGACGAACAGCCTCAAACTGACCGGGCATCAAGGCCTTATATTCTGTCAGAAAGTGACTACGATCTTCGAGGTATTTGGGATATTCGGAAACAGCCACAAAACGCAAGTGCTCCAATCGGCCGTGATTCATCTTGATAGCATACTTGCCTTCCAAAAATCCAAACTGCAGTCTTTCCTCGGCTGAAGGGGTCTTGCCAATGCTGGCTGGTCCCCGCTCGCCGCCATGAACGAGTTCAGCTGCCAGCTGACTTTCCCAACGGTCATTCCGCAAGTCACCGGCCGTAGGTCCAACACTGGCAATGCTACGACCCGGATGAGACTGAAAGGCTTCAACATTGGATAGTGGTTCGTCATCAAGCAAAGCCCTGTTAGCCATTGTCACACCAAAGAGAATCGTCACCAAAGATGCAGAAACCAGGATTTTACGCTGTTCCCGATCAAAGCGAAACTTGCGTTTTTCATTCTTGGGCTGTGGTGGCTGAGCTGGTGATTGTTTTGCCGGTTCCTGATTTGAGACTGGAGCCACAGCAGGCTCTTTTCTCTTAACTGGCAACTGAATGACATTTCCATGTTTCTTGGCCATAAATCTTTCCTCGTTCTGTCCGTCCTCTGGCTCTTACCATTGCGAAGGACGTGCCGCGCGAAAGGGGCTCTCTGCCCTCTTTGAGCGGCGATATTTTGGACAGGTGAACAACATTTTTTGCGACGTCTGTTGTTTCACAATGAAGCGTTCTTGCCGAAAGTCCTGAAATCCTTTTGCTTCCGACAACTACTTTTCGGCAACACATGGCAACAGTTGAGCAACAATTGAAATCGCGGTGGAATCCCGACTTTCAATTAGGACAGTGCTTTTATCCCTGACCAGGTCGAGTTAAAATGAGATTGGAAGAACCAACATTATGAATATGAGCAGTCCGACATCTTCCCTTAAGCTCCTACTTGGAGCCTTCATCACCTTCTCATTTTGCCTGGGTAGCCAGGCAGCGGAGGGCAGCCTTTCGGCAATGGAAAAGAGGCTGGCTGCGGCTCCTGACAACATCAAGCTGCGTATTCAGTTTGCGGCTGAACTGGGTCACAAGAAGGGCTCTGAGCAAAAGATCATCGACACCCTTAATCCCTATGCCGACGAAGTTCCTCTGGAGTCCCAGCTCCTGCTGGCAGCAGCCTACAATGGCCTTAAGAAATTCAAGGATGAGGTTCGGGTTTTAAAAAAGGTGGTTGAAAAGGCGCCCACCAATCATGAAGCTTACTACATACTTGGCCACGCCCACCTCAATGCCAAAGAGCAAGTCGACGCGGTAGCCAGTTTTCGTCGGGCAATTAAGTTAAATCGCGCCTATCGTGAGGCTTACGAGGCACTGCTGATGATATTTGAAAAGGCCGGCGACAACTATGAAAGTCGGATAGTCCTGAAGGACATGCAGAAGCAGTTTGGCAAAGACCCGTCCTCCATGTCCCACCTTTGTCGCTTGGATTCCACTGATGGGTACCTAGATGCCGCCATCCTAAACTGCCAAAAGGCCATCAAGATGGACTCAAAAAAGCCGGATAATCACGTTTATCTGGCGCAAAGCCTGAGTGATAAAAAAAACGAATCCAAAGCCGGGAAAGTACTGATTACGGCCTCAAAGAAATATCCAAAATCAGAATTCGTTCAATGGGCAGCCGGCCAGTACTATTTTAAACAGAACAATTATCCCGTGGCGGCCAAATACTTTAATCGTGCTGTTACTGCCAACGACAAATCCGCCCGCGCCTACTTGGGATTTGCCCTCTCCATTTTTGAGCAAAAAAAATATGACGAGGCTCTCAAGGCTTTTATGAGTGCCTGTGAAATTGACGAGTCTGTCTTGGAAAAGTTGCGCGAAGCTCAAGGGAAATTACGCTCGATCAAAGAGGATGACTGGTCCAAGCGCTACTCCCGTGAAGTATACGAATGTAAAAAACGCCGAAATGAAAAGGCGAAATCCGAGGGGTAACCCACTCCATTACCGAGCCGCCTCAACCACCCAACTATCCAGCCCCTGAACCGCATCACTCAGACGATATTCCAACTCCCGGTCCGGCCAGACACCCTGAGCTTCTAGGTTGACGTTGTCGTGAGTAACCACCGTGGCTTCAGGGATGGACAAACTGTAACCTTTTGCCAAATGAGGAATGGCATACCACACGGCAAGCACCACATCACCTGCCGTGGGCTCGCCCCACACCCGGGCATTGCCTCGTTTGCGAATCCCATGGGCGAAAATCTCTGAGACCGAGGCGGTTTGATAGTTGGTGAGAACCGTCACCTTTCCTTTCACACATCCATAGCCAGCAAAAGTCACCAGATCAAGAACACCCTTCTGATCCAACTCGGCCAACTGATAATCCTCGGCCAGGTTATCCAGCAAGGGCCCCCTCTTGTCCTGATCCTTTCGCGGCTGAACTAAGTGCCCAATCAAAGTCGGCTCGCAGAAGAAGGGAGACAGAGCTCTGAGCATAGCCACAAAACTTCCGCCGGAGTTTTCGCGAATGTCCACCAGCACTTTGGAAAACGGCTCCAATTGGCGAATCACCTTTTTCCAGTCTTCTTCTTCAAAATAGGGACTGCGAAAACTGGAAATTTCCAGCACTGCTGTATTCGGGTCGAGTACCCTTACCTGGGGACTCGAATCTAAAATCACCTCCCGAGGCTCAAGAAACACCCGGAATACCTTGTCCCCGCGAATAACGGTAAAGAATCCGCGACCCGTGTGGATCTGCCAAAGGGAGTGAATGGGTTCGCCATCGAGCTCCTCAACAATATCACCAGGCTGAAGCTCTGCCTGAGCGGCCATACTTCCGGGCAGGACCTTGGTGATCACATAACGGTCTTCAATGAGACGGGCCTGGACACCGATCTCTTGTCCCTGCCCTTCCCATAGACGCTTGTCCTCAACAGGCGTGTAGACTTCTAAATGGGAGATGCCCAGGTGATTGAAGTGGACCTGAATGCGGCCGAGTACTTCCCGGGTCGATTCCCAGGGGCTGATTTCCAGGCCTTCGGCCCGACACTTGTCGGCCCACTCTTCAAGGCCTTTGGTGTATTCATAGAACTTCATTTCCACGAGATTGCAGATGTATTGAACCACCTCAACGTGGATACTGGCGCGTACAGACAAATAAGAAGGCACGGCCACGATGAACATGACCACGAGAGCACCTAAAACAAAACGCCAACCCTGCTGTCGCATCTATTCTCATTCGACGCCCGCGTCGACTTTCAGTCAACGCAAAAAGAAAGAGCCGGCACTTCGTGTCCGGCCCTTGCGGAATTCAATATTTCAAAAACGAGCTATTAAGCCACTCTCTTCTTACGAGCAGCAGAAGGATCGATATTGTACTGCTTCACCTTACGGTAAAGAGTTGCACGACCAATTCCCAATGCCTTAGCAGCTTCAGTCAAGTTGCCATTGAACTCGTGAATGGCGTTTTCAATCGCTTGAGCTTCCAGCTCATTGATTGTCTGTACTCTTCCATTGGCATCCACACGTTGAGTGGAGCTAGGAAAAGGAAGAATTTTGGCGCCTTCGTCAACTGGCTTAGATCCAATTGCAAGTGCGGGAACATCGCCAGCGAGCTGCTGTACAAAACCAGCATCGCGCATGCCCCTTTGCCATTCTGTGGTCGTATAGACCTGAACCGTCAGTCCGTTGTGCTGGCCAAAAGCCTTGAGCTTTTCTGCCGTGTCACGGTCATCACTGACGAGGATGCACATTGTACGTACCATGCTTTTACCTCCAGAGATTATTGCTTCAAGTAGAGTCACCCACCGACTCACAAGTAATCTATCGGCGGCCCATACTGAGAATATTAGGAAAAAAATGCCGGGTCTGGCTCAAAATGGCATAAAGCCTTGTATCAACTAATGAAATAAAATGAGGCAGCACTTGTACAATTATTGGACAAATTTGCGCCAAAAAAAGAAGGAGATGATCTCTCATCTCCTTCTGTCCAAATTCATCTATTTTAAGTCGGCCAATCCAGCTGACAGACTCTAGCGACGACCGGATTTAATCTTCACCTGCATCTTAGCAATCAGATGAACGGCCATCTTTTCCTGAACCTTGCACATCTTTAGCTCATCACGGCGATAGGAGCGCTGACTGGGAGTCAAGGTGCCGGTTTCCAGCTCCATCTCATAGTCCAGCTTATTGGAACGAATGCCCTCAAGCTCTTTCGTCTGCTGCTTGAAAAGCTTAGAGACACCACTCAAAGGGGCAACTTCCAACCACTCCTCTTTGCCTTTGTACCAGCTCAACATACGCAAAAAGCGGGCTTTGTTCTTAGCCAATGTGAATGTGGGGAATTGATCTTCTTGGAGGTCCAGGATGTTTTCAATCTCGTCCAAAGCGCGGAGATCATCACGACCCGTATCAACTTCGCCTAACTCCTTAACAGAGTAGTTCTTTTTTTCTTCCTGGTTTAACTCCGTCGTGTTGAACACTGACAACCTCCTAAAATATTTACCCGTCACACACCCGTCAGGGGTATCTTTTGATACCGCAAAAATTCAAATATTTCAAGGCACTTAGCCTCTCCACACCTGGGTGGTGGGTAAAACTTACTGACAATCTCCCGTTGTGGCACCGCGTAAAGGGGCACTGCCCTTACGAAATTACAGGGAAATTTCCGATTCACCCGAGTTCATCGAACACCGAGGCCAAACCTATGCAAATACCGGGCACAAATTAACTTAATATTGAGGTTTTCTCCACCATTATTCCTGGCCTTGGAAGAAACTAGGCAGCGCCCATTTTCCAGCCCAGGTAGCAGCAACTCAAACTGAGGAGATTGTTGGCCAGGATATTTAGAAGCCCAAGGCCGACCGCACCAGAAGTCATCAAGCGCATGGACTCAAGACTGAAGGTGGAAAAAGTGGTCAGAGCACCCAAGCCGCCGACGGTCACACCCGTGCGCACCCACATGGGCCAGGCTCCCCACTGAGCCCCGTCTTGAAAGACCATAAACAGGTAACCAATGGCAAAACCACCTGCCACGTTAACCACCAGAGTGGCATAGGGAAAGGATGCCTCCCCCACCCAGCGGCCAACAAAAAAGCGAATCAAGGCGCCCACGGCACCAAAAACACCAACACCTAAGTAGATCATCCGCGCTCCCAAGGTAGACAAGTGCGATCCCACCCATCCTATATAGGACTGGGACGGGATTCAATCCTCGGCTCCCCTGTTAGAGTCATAACTCACCCCACGAGGGGTGAGTTCATAATTTAGGCAAAAAATGCCAAATCTATCGCCATTCGTGGCACTTATGGTGGTGTATGATTGGTTGACACCCGAAACTCCGAACAGGTTTCTGTCGAGAGTTTAGACAGTTTTGAGGTGCGAGAAGGGCCTGACCGGCCACAGAGTGTGGCGCGGACCTTGCTCAAACAAGCAGAAAGCAATCGAGGAGGGGTGCTTATGTTTTGGTTTCGTGTATCCATCTATTTATTTTGTCTGTCACTCACAGTTCCCGTGTGGGCTGAACTCTCAACTATTCAAATTGATGGGCCATTAGCAGCACAGCCCCAACAACATGAAATGATCCTAATCGCCATGGCCCCAGCAGCCACTGAGCCTGCGACAACTTCAGTTGTCGGAGCCACCGGCACAGCAGATGCCCCTAAGGATGAGGTGATTGAGCCCGTTATCGAAGAACAAGAAGAAGACATGGCTCTCACGGCCATCTTCACAGACTATGAAAAAGCTGCTGCTGAAAAAGCCGAGCTTCTGGAGGAATCTCCTTTTGAAGAGAGCGATGGCATCATCGTCAGATCTGAGCAGGGCGAGATCCTTTTGGAAGAAGCTCAGGAAAGCTCACTCTAAGACATGATGATCTGGGATTGAGACAACTCATGTCTCAATCCTTCTCGTTCCGAGCTTCTGCTTAGGAGTTCGACAAAATCCAATATAAAATAAGAGTTCGTGTCGGTAGGTTAAAAGATGAATCAACCCCATGTGGAACGTTGACGGGCGACGGGTTGTAACGGCGATTCCGGTGTCGTCTCGTTCCGCTGAGGGCTTGTTGGGGGATCCAATGGCTGCTGGGAAAGAACTGCCACCTGAGCGCAAACTTATCCTTCTCGTCGAGGACGACGAGTCCCTTCGTGCGTCTGTCGAAAAGCTCTTGCTGAGTGCTGGCTACTCAGTGAAGTCCGCAGGCAATGGTCTCCATGGCCAGCAGCTTCTGCGCACCGGCTCCACCTTTCACTTGATTCTGTCGGATCTGAAAATGCCCGGACAAACGGGCCTCCAACTCCTGCAATGGGTGCGCAAAAGCGATTCCTTCCAGGACATTCCTTTTTTGATCTTCACCGCCAGTATGGCCAAACAGGACCTGGTGCTGGCGGCAAAGCTTGGGGTGTCCGAATACATCCTTAAGCCTTCACGCAACCAGGAGATCTTGCACAAAATCTCCAAAGCTCTGGCCAACGCGGAGATCATGGCCCGCTCAAAGGCTACAGCTTAACTAACTGCGATTAGGGTCGGGTTTCTTGCTTGGGTCGGCTTTTTTGTTGGTTCCCCGCCCCCTTCGTGGAGGCCCCTTCTTTGGTTTCTTTTCCTCACCGCCAAGAACAAAGCTCTCATCAAGAGGAAAATACTGATCCACAGCCTCTTTTACTTCCTGAGAGGTAGCTTGGGGCCAAGACCAAATTTCGGTGCGACAGCCACGGCTCTTGAGATACCAAACCAGGGGCAGAAAATCTTTGTCGCCCCCTAAGATAATGGCCACGTCCAACTTGTCCGCCATGGTGACGGCATCAATGACTAAAAAGGTGTCGGCGTTTTTCGCCGGCCGCCTGATCTCCCCGCCCAGGCCTTTCCAAAAAGTGACAAAGTCGGAAGAGATCTCTTTGTATTCTGGTTTGTAATAGAGAATGCGAATGATTTCTCGGTCACCAACGTGATCGAGAATCTTTTTATAATTGGTGTAGCCTTCCATGTGTTTGAGGCCGCTGAGTTCAATGTTCTCGGCATCAACGAAGATGCCGACCTTTTGAAAACACAGCTTTTGGCTACTTGGCTTGTTGTCCACTCCTGGAGTCCTTTCTACGCCTACATTTCGATATGTCGTGATTACGCAATGTTATATCGCGGTTTTTTCTATCTTACCCTACCCTGAGATCCTCTGAAACCGAAAGCGCGGGGGCAACATCAAGAATTTCTCACTTTATTTATAGGTCCACTTCCGCTAAACACCCCAGCAGACCCAACGAAGAAAGACCAAAAGGAAGACAAATGGAAGTAAATCTCGCCTCGGAGCAGGAGCTGTCTCTTGTTTTTCAGGCTCCTTTATGTGGATTGGTGATTCCCCTCGAAGAAGTGCCCGATCCAGTATTCGCCCAAAAAATGGTGGGAGAAGGCTTGGCCATCGACCCCACAAGTGAAAGACTCACCGCCCCATGCGCCGGTGAAATCGTGCAGATTCACCCCGCCTGTCACGCCCTCACTTTACGCCACCCCAGCGGCGTAGAGTTACTGATGCACATTGGGCTAGACACGGTGTCCTTGAAGGGTCAAGGCTTTAAGACCCTGGTGAAAGTGGGCGATCAGGTTGAGGCCGGAACCCCCCTGATTGATTTTGATGCCGACTTGATTGCCCAGCAGGTGCCGAGCCTCATCTCCCCTATCATTATATTACCGGGCGAAAAGCCTCTCGACTTTGAGGTCACCTATGGGCGAGCGTCGACGGGGGACAAAGGCTTTCTCGTGGTGCGCACCAAGGGACTAAGTTCACAAGCAAGTGGAACAGCCAACACGGCGACCGACGGGGAAGAGATCAACTCAGCGGTTTTGACCATGCATTTGCCTAACGGCCTTCATGCCCGCCCAGCTTCACTATTGGTCCAAGCCAGCAAACGTTTTTCGGCTGAAGTTCAATTGGTCTACCAAGATCGCCGCGCCAATTGCCGGTCTCTGGTTCAGCTTCTTGAACTGGCCATTCCCCTGAATGAAACCTTCTACTTGTCAGCAACGGGAGAAGAAAAATCTCAGGCTATTGCCGAACTCAGTCGCCTGCTCAACGAAATGAGCGAAGAAGCTGAGCCCACTCCCACGAAGAGAACAAGTAAAGACGTGGCCTCTTCTGCTGATGGCAAACGTCTGGCCGGAGTCACGGCCGCACCAGGAGTGACCGCGGGCCAGGTATTTATTCTCCATCACCAGGAGCTTCAAACTGAGGAAAAGGGACAAGGGCCACAGCAGGAACTCAAAACCCTGTTCGCCTCTCTCAAAAACGTCACCAAAGCCCTTCAGGAGCTACAAAGTCAGGTGAAGATATCCGCAGGATCAGCCCAAGCTGCCATCTTTTCGGCCCACCAAGATATTCTTGAAGACCCGGCACTGCTGTCAAAGATTGAAGATCATATAGACGCTGGCAAATCTGCTGCCTGGTCAGTCAATCATGTTTTCCACCATGAGGTGGAGCGCTTAGAAAATGTCCCCAACGAACTCATCGCTGCTCGCGCCAATGACTTGAAAGACGTGGGCCGCAGAATCGTGGCCGACATTCTTGGCGGAAGCCTTTCTCTCCCCGAGCTGCCGCCTCAATCCATTTTGATTGCCGAGGACTTAAGCCCCTCCGATACCGCTGGTCTTGATCGCAGCAAGGTGGTGGGTTTTTGCACCCTCAAAGGGGGAAGCTCAAGTCACGTGGCCATTTTGGCTCGGTCCATGGGTATTCCAGCATTGGCCGCCATTGATGCGCGAGCCTTGAATCTGCAACCTGGCCAAAAGGTTTTATTGAATGCCACCAATGGATTTCTGGAGCTGGACCCAGCCCCAGAAAAATTGGCCCAACTGATGGAGCTGCAGAACTCTTTGAATGAAAGACGCCTCAAGGAGGAGCAGGCCGCTCACCTTCCGGCGCGCACCAAGGATGATCACCGCGTTTTGGTCTACGCCAATTTTGCCTCTCACGAAGAGGCCGACCGAGGCCCCGGCCTGGGTGCCGAGGGCGTGGGACTTATGCGCAGTGAGTTTTTGTTTCTCAATCGCGAGGAAGCCCCCAGCGAAGAAGAGCAGTTTCAGATCTACAGCCACATGACCCAGGCCATGGGTGCTGAAAGGCCCATCATCATTCGCACCCTGGATGTGGGTGGTGATAAACCACTCGCCTACTGTCCGATCCCTGAAGAAGAAAATCCATTTTTAGGTGAACGGGGCATTCGTCTGCTGCTGAAGGAGCAAGATCTGTTTCGCAGCCAAATTCGGGCTCTGTTGAGAGCGGCCCAATCAGGTCCGATTCGCATCATGCTTCCCATGGTCACCAACCTGGAAGAGGTGCAGCAGGCCAAAGCCATTATACGCGAAGAGCAAGTGGCTCTCGGTGTGGGTCCCGTGCCCGTGGGTATCATGGTTGAAGTTCCTGCTGCCGCCTTGATTGCTGATCGATTGGCTCAAGAGGTGGACTTTTTCTCCATTGGGACCAACGACCTCACTCAGTATGTGTTGGCCATGGACCGCAACCATCCCTCACTGGCCAGACAGGTGGATGGACTCCACCCTGCCGTTTTAACCATGATTGAAATGACCACCAAAGCGGCCCATGCTGCCGGGATCGAGGTGGGTGTTTGCGGGGGGACCGCCGGTGACTTGGTGGGGATCCCACTATTGGTAGGACTGGGAGTGGAAGAACTGAGTGTCAGTCTGCCCTCAGTGCCCGGGGTCAAAGCCCGGGTCAGAGAATTGGACTTAGTTGCATGTCGAAAGCTGGCGCAAAGAGCCCTAACTTTGTCGTCTGCCGAAGATGTACGTAAGTTGGTGAAAGAGGAAATGCCGGAATGGAGTACGGGGGAAGGAAAAAGGTTATGATTCGTTTATTGAGAGAGCAAGGATTTGCCCAACTACAGAAGCTGGGGAAAGCCCTGATGTTGCCAGTTGCGGTATTGCCAGCAGCAGGTTTGTTACTGGGTATTGGAGCTGCCCATTTTGATATTATTCCCCTGGTCGTTTCCCAGGTGATGGAACAAGCTGGTGGAGCCATCTTTGGTAACCTGCCGCTGATCTTCGCCGTGGGTGTGGCTCTTGGCTACACGGATAACGATGGTGTCTCCGCATTGGCCTCGGTCGTGGGCTTTGCGGTTCTCGTTGCCACCATGGGTGTGACAGCCAAAGCCCTGGGTGTGGAAACCAAAGCCATTATGGGAATGCAGTCCATCGACACCGGAGTGTTTGGCGGAATTCTCATCGGTATGGTGGCGGGGATTCTTTTTAACCGCTATTACCGCATTAAGCTTCCCACCTACCTGGGATTTTTTGCCGGCAAACGATTTGTGCCCATCGCCACCGCCTTTGCGGCCGTGGGTATTGGTGTGGTGTTGAGCTTTGTTTGGCCGCCGATCGGGCAGGCCATTGATGCGGCTTCTGATTTTGCCGCCCAGGGAAGTCCTGAGTTTGCGTTTAGCCTCTATGGTTTTGTCGAGCGTTCTTTGATTCCCTTTGGCCTTCATCATATTTGGAATGTGCCCTTCTTTTTTGAAGTGGGACAGTACACTGATCCCGCGACGGGTGAGGTGATCAAAGGTGAAATCCATCGCTTTTTGGCTGGTGACCCCACTGCCGGCAACATGGCTGGTGGCTATTTGTTTAAGATGTTTGGACTGCCCGCTGCGGCCATTGCCATTTGGCGCACGGCCAAGCCTGAAAACCGCGCTAAAGTTGGCGGTATTATGATCAGTGCGGCCCTGACTTCCTTTTTAACAGGAATCACTGAGCCGATTGAATTCACCTTCTTGTTTGTGGCCCCGATTCTTTATTTCTTCCACGCAATTTTGTGCTCAGCTGCTTACCTGCTGTGTATCCTTCTTGGCATCAAGCACGGTATGACATTCTCGCATGGCTTTATTGACTACGTGGTGTTGTTCTCCAAATCCTCCAACGGGCTTTGGCTGTGGGTGATTGGACCCATGTGGGCGGCTCTTTACTATGCCGTTTTCCATTTCTCCATCAAGGCCTTTGGCTTAAAAACTCCAGGTCGGGAGGACGACAACGGGGTGGCGGCTGCACCAGTTCGTGAAGGCTCGGGAGGTATCGCTGAGCAATTGGTGATCGCCTTTGGTGGCGCCGGCAACATCACCTCACTTGATGCCTGCATCACCCGCCTACGTGTGACCGTCCGGGAAATCCAAAAAGTGGATCAACCCACCTTGAAAACCATGGGCGCCACTGGCGTGGTGGTTGTTGGCAAAGGGGTTCAGGCCATCTTTGGTACCCGCTCTGAGAACCTCAAGACTGAAATGGAATTGTGGCTCAAGGGCGGAGCCGGTGAAGCTGCTATGGACGAGTCCGCTCCCGCAGTTTTGAAAGCCGTGGACCGTGAGTCCATGGAAGTGCAACTCCGCCGTTGGGTCGAAGCCCTTGGTGGCGAACACAATATTGCCGCCATCGACTGTGTGGCCGGAAACCGCCTCAGACTGGAGTTAAAGGAAAAGGGGTCCATGGATGAAAAGGCCCTGGAAAAGTCCGGCCTGAGGGCTCTTATGAACCTCCAGGGCGGCCTTGTGCACCTGTTGGTGGGTAAGGAAGCTCCCTCTTTGGCGGCGAAGCTACGCACAATAGTCTTCGGCTAAATTCTCAAGCTGAGACAGTCTTTTCTAAAGAGCCTTATGATTTTCATAAGGCTCTTTGCGTCTCAAGATAAGGCAAAATTTCCAGATTTTGTCGACCTCCTCGACAGTGTTTAATTCTTGGTTCTGACCTCACCCTGAAATCGACTAGAGGCCCTCAGGGGCTGTGTTATCAATGGCATACCTTGTGAAGTGGGAAGTGATACCCGGTCAGATGACAACCCTGGGCCTTGCAATGCTCTTAGAGTCAGAACATTATGTTCTGGCTCTTTTTTTTTGCCCGGCTTGAATTCAATGTTCAGAATCAGCCTTTGTTGTGGCGGGCGGTGATCACGGTCTTGATGTTGCCGCGAACATTAAAGTCCCCTTTGACTTCAATCTCCCAAGGGTCCAGAAGCTCCACCAGTTCATTGAGAATATGATTGGTCACGTCCTCGTGAAAGACCTTCTGGTTGCGAAAGCCATTGATGTAGAGCTTGAGCGACTTCAGTTCCACACACCACTTGTCGGGCACATAACGAATGTAAATGGTGGCAAAATCAGGAAATCCACTGCGCGGACAAAGACAGGTGAACTCGGGGCAGGTGAATTCAATGTCGTAGCGGCGGACCTGGGTGCGATTCTCAAAACGCTCCAGACGGTTTTGCTCCACTGCCAATTCCCCATACAGTTTATCCGAATCCGACATCCCTTAGTCTCCTGAAATGATTCAATTCAGGTCTCTCAGTAGCAGGTCATGCCCTAAAACGCAACGCAACAGCCTCTTTGGCCTTTTGGGGGTAAGGCTGGAATTTTCTTTCATGGTCATTTCCTTTGTTGCCTTTTGGCCCCCTGCCCCCTAACTTGGAAATCCTGTGAGGTCGTTCATGATCCGAGGGTTCCTTTACATTTTTTACATACTGACTGCCGGAATGGTCCTGAGTTCCTGTGTCACCAATCCTCCTTTGGATCGCCAGGGCTGTGAAAATGCAGACTGGTATGAGCTCGGCCGCCGGGACGGAGCCCAAGGCCTCCCCGTCAACGTCTACGAGAGCCGTCGCCAGGACTGTGGACTCAAATCTGAAATCGCCCGCGAAAACCTTTATCTCAACGGCCGAAATGCCGGACTCGTGGACTTTTGCACCTCGGACAATGGCTTTGAAATGGGCCGCACGGGTCAGATCTACTACTATGTCTGCCCGGTGGACGAAGAAGTGGAGTTCCTCAGCCGTTACCGTGTGGGCCGCAAGGTCTACCAGCTTGAAAAGGCCAATCAGGAAATCTCCTCGGAACTGGAAACTCTCCTCGCCCGTCTGCGCTCGGCCCAAATCTCCGCCCAACAAAAGGGCGCCTTGGGTAAGCAGGTCGAAAACCTCAAAAGTGCCCGCGTGCAAAACGACAAGGCCCTCCAGGAACTTAAGCGCAGCCTCTAAATTTCAATTTGTGGGTTTTGAACTCGGACAGAGTGTTTAAGGTGTGGTCAAGTGCGAGGTAAGGTAACACCCTCTCCGCAGTCCCCCTGTGTAAAACTGTCTACTCCTTATCTCTTGAAATCATTGAGTAATCAGAAATTCTTCCACATTTTAAAAAGTGTCTCAGCTTGAGATCACTGTCTCAATCTGATTTGTAAGTCGCTCAGATTTGCGGGCATACTGAGTGTGTACCCGCGATCTGTGTAGCCAAGTTGCACGTCCTGGAGATCGCTGTTCCTGTTTCCTGCGTAAAATGGGTGGAGAAGTTCATGAGATTTTTTGGATGGCAGAGTTCCACATGGTGGAGCTCAAGGGTGTTCTATTCCCTTCTGACAATATTAGTAGGTCTGAGCTTTGGCGTGTTCCAGAACTGCGCCAAAGTGAAGTTCACAGCCAAAAACCAGCCCAGTGAAGAGGGCGGCGGAGTCGGCGGCCTTGGCCCCGGCGCCGGTGGCCCTGGTGGGCCTGGAACGGGTCCTGGTGGCCCAGGAACAGGTCCCGGCGGTCCTGGTGGCCCCGGTGGACCAGGCGGTCCTGGTGGGCCGGGTGGTCCCGGTGGACCGGGTGGACCCGGCACTCCTCCGGTGGTGATCATTCCCCCACCTGTAATTCCTCCCGGAACACCTCCTCCGGGATACATTCCCCCTCCCGGCTATATTCCTCCTCCGGGATATATGCCTGCATCAGTGGAGCTCATTGGTGTGGAGATGGGATTCGGCGGGCAAAGCCAGCCCCGTCTGCAACTGCTTCGCAGCTCCGAGCGAATCATTGCTTCGGGCCTCTCCTACCAGGGAGGCCAATTGATTGTGGCGGGAACGGTTCAAAAGGGCAGCGATAAAGATGTGGCCATTCTTAAGTTAAATGCCAATGGACAAATTCAACAAGCCATCAGCCTGTCAGGCGATGGCCAAGAGGAAATCACGGCGCAAACAACTTCCTTTGCCGGTGAAGTGACCAGTGTTGGATCCGTATTACGTCGTGGTGATGAAGGCATCTACCGTCGCGATGCTCTGGTCATCGTCCAAGGCCAAAACGACATTCAAGTTTCGACCTTTACCGCTGGTGCAGTTACAAAACTCAATGCGGTGAGTGCTAAGCAAAACACTTACCTGGCCGGATCGGCCACAGATTCTCTGCGCGGAGACAACAAAGCTCCATTGATGGCTCAATTTGATAGTCGCCAGGGTGTGCGCTGGAGCCGCCGCTTGGCCAGCGTTCAATCCGGCGAGTTTATGGCCGTCACTGAATCAGGTGGCCAGGCTGTGGGTGTGGGTTATGCCGCCAGCGGCAACTTTTCAAAAGTATCCGCTCTCATTGCCCGCTTCAGCCAAGAAGGTGAGTTTATAAGTGCTAAAGAGATCAATCTGGGTGGCACCACCCAGGCCCATGCCGCTGCCAGCACCCGCGATGGCGGACTGGTTATTGGCGGTTCTTTGAGCAATCACGATGGCACTTCTGAACAAGGCTTTATTCTCCGCCTGTCGGCCGACGACAAGGTGGAGTGGGCCCATCTCACTCCCTCGCAGATGCGCATTCAGGCAATTGAGATTGATACCAATGGTGACGTGGTGGCTACCGGCAGTCGCGAAGCTCAAGACTCTCAGTGGTCCGTGCAAGCCTACCGCCTAACTGCTGACGGACGCATTCTCAGTCAGAACCGCATCGGTGAACGCATGGGAAGCTCCTTTGCCGGAAAGGCCATGACTTTGGATGAGCGAGGTGCTGTTCGCATCGCCTTTAATAGTGCTCTGGTCGGCGGAAGCTACAATCCCATTGGTCTGATCCGCCTCGATGGCCAGGAGTCCTCCTGTGATCAGGTGAGCGCAGACAGTTCTTCGACCAAGGAAGTCACCTCTTCACTTATGAACACCACCGCTAACTGGTCGGCATCTGAGGGGCAACTGGTGGCGACGGCCTACGCCACACAGGTTGAGAGTCTGTCGGTCGCTGACGAGAAGGTCTGCCTATAAGTTAAGATTTCATAAGCTCATGACGTGGGTGGCAAACAAATGGCCTCTGCCACCCAAAGATTGACCCAAGTCTGGTTTCAAATAGACTTAGGCTCCATGGGTAAAAACAACTTCGGGACTCATCTTCTTCCAATTCTCCTTTTGATGGCACAACTGTTCTCGCCAACAGCCCTGGCGGATTCTGGCAAATGGCAGGACCGCTTCCACGTTTTCGGTTATGCCGATGTGGTGCTCGGTGAAAACCGCTATGAGAGTGAGACGGTGGGCTTTGATGCCTACCACTTTACCACCAATATCAATGTCAATGTGGCCAAACACTGGCGCCTGTTTACAGATGTCACCTATGAGCACGGTCCCATGCACACCGAGTCCTCAACTAATGGGGACATCAAAGTCCGCTATCAGTTGATTGGCACCTATAATCCTTGGCTGGAATTGAAAGCGGGGAAGTTTTTGTCCCCCTACGGCGAGCAAAACACCTATCACGATGCCAGCCCCACTTATCTTTCGGTTACAAGTCCCAGATCCATTTACTGGAAGCGAAAGATCAACCCTTCGGGCTCTGTCCAGGACCGCCTCTATGCTAAGGAGGCTGCAGGATTGTGGTTCACAGGTGGCGGCCACTTGTCTGAGTGGTTTTTGAGCTATGATCTTTACGTCACCAATGGACGAAGTGACACGAGTAACCCCTATAAGTATGACAAAAAGGACCACGACAAACCCATTGGCGCTCGTCTGGAGCTTAATTCCCCTGACAATATTAAATTGGGATTGAGCTACTACACGGAAGACCATCAGCCGACAAATGCGCGGATCAATGTCTACGGAGCCCACCTGACGGGCGAGGTGTTTTCACGGCTGATTTTCCAAACGGAGTACATGCAGGCTCAGCTCAAAGAAAATGCCGATGCATATGACAATAAAATGGATGCCTACTTTGTCCAGCTCGCCTATCGCTGGAACAAATTCACTCCCTATCTGCGCTATGATTCCTTCGATGATGAGGACAAGTGGAATGGCGATGGGGAGCACATTCAGACATTTGGCTTTAACTACAATATTGAGAGTGACGTTTTTTTAAAGCTTGAATTCGCAAGCATTGAGGAGGGTGAAGATGTTTGGCAATCCCAAATCTCTCTGGCCTTCTAAGGTATTTTGCCTCATTGCCAGCTTGATGTGTTTCGTTGGACTGGCCCATGGAGAGCCCCTTATCCTGGTGGCCAATCCCAAAAGCCAAGTCTCCCAGATGAATAAATCCGAGATTAAGGACATCTTGTTGGGACGAAAAATCTTTACTTCTAATGAATCCCGCATTCGGGTGTTTTTGCCAAGCCTCGACGATCAAGCGGCCAGGGACTTTGTCCACAGCTATACCGGCATGGACCAACAACAGTTTTTGGCCTATTGGCGTAGGCGCCTCTTCTCAGGGCGAGGGACTCCTCCCCTGTTCGTTGAACCCTCCAGTGAAATCATCACCCGTGTCCAGGGAAGCGACGGTGGCCTTGGCCTTGTCCCCTCAACTCAAGACAAGAAAGACCTCAACACAGTCTCCATCCAAGATTAAGGAACGTGGCTAAAAACTCCCCCTGTTAATTGGTGATCCACAAAATCCTTTATCAGTAAAGTCGGTCCTTTGCCGACCATTCTCCGCAAATCCTCACGCGCCTTTCGGCCGCAGGCGTGTCTTCGGAGTGCGTCAGCGTGCTGCCGCACCCCGTTCGGCTGAGCCTATTCCCCTTGGTCACTCAGCCTCCCACCATGCGCGACGGCGGAGGATTCGGATTTCCGGGAATGGCTCGGCAATCGGACCTATTCCAGGACAAAGGCAACACACGGTTTTGTGGATCACCAATTAAGAGGGGCAGTTTGTAAATGTTTAACCTATTCAGCCAAGGCCTCGGGCAAAGCCGCTCGGGCCTTATCCATGTCAGAAGCGGGAACCTTGATAAAAAAGGCTGAAGGAGTGTCCATGAGAGCACCGGGGGCCGCCTCAACGATGGCACTTAATCCTTTGTTCTGGAGACGACTGGCAATAACCAATACATCGGCCACGCTGAAAAACCCTTGGGTCGAATCGAGTCTAACCAAAATCACCAATGGATCTTTTTCGTCAGGGCACATTTCTACTCCTCCTCGTTGTCATGATTAAGGGCGGCTTGAATGCCTTCGGCGAGAGCGCGGTTAAAACCTTTGAGGGCGGCAATTTCATCGATGTCGGCGCGGCGAATGGCTTCGAGGGAGCCAAACTGGGCGAGAAGGTATTTTTTCTTTTGCGCACCCAGGCCTCGGACTTGGTCGAGACTGCTGGATAACAAACTCTTTTCACGCAGCTTGCGGTGAAAGGTTATGGCCACCCGGTGGGCTTCATCCCGCAATTGTACGAGAATATTGAGGGCTTCAGATCCTTTTCGAAAAGTAACCGGGTTCTGCCGGCCTGGAAGAAAAAAACGCTCCTGGGATTCGTGCACTTCCTGATCGGTGAACTCCCCTTGGGTACGGGCCTTGGCCATGCCGACGACGGGAATCTCCGGTCGTCCCAACTCCTTTAACACTTCCACGGCCATTTTTAATTGGCCTTTGCCCCCGTCGACCACAATCAACTGTGGATCTTCATATTCGGTGTGAGCCAAACGACGGGACAAAACTTCTTTCATCGACTGGAAGTCATTGGGACCATCCACGGATTTGATCTTGTATTTGCGGTAGTCCTCTTTGCGGGCCGTGCCTTCTTCAAACACCACCTGAGAGGCCACAGTTTGAGCTCCCTGAAAGTTGGAGATATCAAAGCACTCCATCCTTCTTGGCAGGGCCGGAAGGTGGAGTTTTTTCTGAATCTCCTCAAGGCCGCCAAGGATATTTTCCTGCTTGGTTACCTGATCCTTAAAGTGATTCTTGGCGTTTTTCTCCGCCATGGTCATCAGTTCGCGTCCGCCTTGATCCAGAGCGTGAACCAATGAGGGCCGCTTGCGCTGCCTTTCCCAAAACACATCGATCAGCAGCTTGTGAATGTCACCGCCCAGGTCTACAGGCAACAAAATCTCATCAGGGATCACATTGTCCGCATAGTATTGGTTCAAAAAGGAAGTCATCCACTCCCGTGGGTCCTCCCCTTCCTTCGACACATCCAACTTGGGAAAAAACTGAAAGCGATTGCCGATCACCCGACCGCGGCGAATATGCAAGGTTTCAATTAAAGTCCCTCGCGTGTCACCAAAGTAGGCCACCACGTCCACATCCCGATCCTGCTTGGTGGAGACCACGCTTTGTCTTTCCCAAATGGCCTCAATCGCCCGCAAGCTGTCACGAAACTTGGCCGCTGCCTCAAAGCGTTCTTGTTCCGAAGCATCGCGCATCCGCCGGGTGAGATCCTGCACCACCTTTTTGTCCTCACCCCTTAGATACTCAAGGGCGCTGTCCACATCCGCGCGATAGTCCTTTGGCTTAATCAAATCGACACAGGGACCGCTGCAGCGACCAATTTGGTAGGTCATGCAAGGGCGTTTGCGTGACTTTAGAAAGGCGTCTGAACAGTCGCGAATGCGAAAGGTGCGATTGAGAAAGCGAATGGTCTCGCGCACCGCCATGCCGCTCGTGTAGGGTCCAAAATACAAGGACCCGTCACTGTCCACCCGGCGGCTGAGGTAAAACCGGGGGAAGTCATCGGCCACGCTGACTTTGATGTAAGGATAGGCCTTGTCGTCCTTAAGACGAATATTGTAGCGCGGACGGAATTTTTTGATCAGAGAGGCCTCAAGCAAAAAGGCTTCAACCTCGGTATTGGTCAGAATGTACTCAATGTGGTCGATCTGATTGACCAGGTACTGGGTTTTTACACTGTTATCCGAGCTTTTGTTGAAATAAGACCGCACCCGATTGCGCAAGCTTTTGGCTTTGCCCACATAGATGACTTTTTCCCGGATGTTTTTCATCAAATAGACACCGGGGAGTTCGGGGAACTCTTTGACAAGAGACTTTAACTCTTCAATCCTTTTCACACCCATGGCGGCCTTTTAACCCATCCCTGAATCAAAACACATCAGTCTGACTCAATGTCTCCATCCATTGCTTGATGACTCTGCTCATCCACCTGCCCGTCGCGCATCAATAATTCACGCATCTCCAGGCGTTTAATCTCATCGCGAATGCGGGCCGCCTCTTCAAACTCCAGAGCACCAGCGGCTTTCTTCATATCTTTACGAAGTTTATCGATCTCTTTACCCAGACCCTTGGCATCCAAATCATATTTTTTAACCGGTGATTTGACCTTGGATTTCTTTTTGTTCAGTTCCAAGTCCTCAAGCAGGTCAAAGCCGTAGATCTCGGCCAAGCCCTTGCGCACCGTCTTGGCCACGGACGTGGGCGTAATCCCGTGCTCTTCGTTGTGCTCGCTCTGCAACTTGCGTCGCCTGTTGGTCTCATCAATGGCTTTTTGCATGGACTGGGTGACCTTGTCCCCATAGAGAATCACCGTCCCATTGACGTTTCGTGCGGCCCGGCCAATGGTTTGAATCAAAGATCGCTCGGAACGCAAAAAGCCCTCTTTGTCTGCATCGGTAATGGCCACCAAACTCACTTCGGGAATGTCCAAACCCTCACGCAAAAGGTTAATCCCCACCAAGACATCAAAGATGCCCAGTCGCAGATCGCGGATGATCTCTGTTCTCTCCACCGTCTTGACATCACTGTGGAGGTATTTGACCTTCACACCCATACTCTCGTAGTACTCGGTCAAATCTTCCGCTGAACGCTTGGTCAAGGTGGTGACCAGAACTCTTTCCTTTTTTTCTGCCCGTGTGCGAATCTCGCCCAACAGGTCATCCACCTGGTTGGTCACCGGGCGCACTTCGACCTTAGGATCAATTAGTCCCGTGGGCCGGATGATCTGCTCCACCACCAGGCCTTCACTCTTATTCATCTCGTATTCGCCAGGAGTGGCTGACACATAGATGACCTTATCGATATAGTGCTCAAACTCCTGAAAATTGAGAGGCCGATTATCAAGTGCCGAGGGCAAACGAAAGCCATGGTCCACCAAGGTGAGCTTTCGCGCCCGGTCTCCCCGGTACATGCCCCCCACCTGGGGAACGGTCACATGGGATTCATCAATAAAAGTTAAAAACTGGGCGGGGAAGTATTCCAGGAGTGTGGGCGGCGCTTCACCAGCATCCCGTCCGGTGAAGTGGCGGGAGTAGTTTTCAATTCCCGGACAAAAACCCATTTCCGAGATCATTTCCAGATCGTAAGAGGTTCTTTGCTCAATCCGCTCGGCCTCCAGAAAGCGAATCTGCTGACGGTAGTGCTGAATCCGCTCTCTGAGTTCATCACGGATAGTCTCGATGGCCATTTTGGCCTTTTCCTCGGTGCTCACATAGTGACTGCCGGGATAAATGGCAATGCGGTCAATGTCTTCAAGAATCTTGCCCCGTAAGGGGTCGACCCAACAAATGCGGTCAATGAAGTCGCCAAAGAATTCAATCCGGATGGCCTTTTCCTCTTCGTAGGGAGGGAGCACTTCGACCACATCTCCCCGCACACGGAAAGTGCCGCGGTGAAAATCAATATCGTTGCGACGATATTGAATACGCACCAGTTCGCGCAAAAAATGATCCCGCCTGAGCTCCTTGTTGTTTTCAATATGAATCATCATGCCTTCATAGGCTTCAGGACTTCCCAAACCATAGATGCAGCTCACCGAGGCGACAATAATCACGTCCCGCCGCTCAAACAGGGCGTGGGTGGCCGAGTGGCGCATGCGATCGATCTGCTCATTGATCGCCGAATCCTTCTCGATAAAAGTATCCGTGGCCGGAATATAGGCCTCCGGCTGGTAGTAGTCGTAGTAACTGACGAAGTACTCCACCGCATTGTGAGGAAACAGCTCTTTAAACTCGGTGAACAATTGAGCGGCCAGAGTTTTGTTGGGAGCCAAGACCAATGCCGGCAAGTTGAGCTCAGCAATGACGTTGGCCATGGTAAAGGTCTTTCCCGAACCCGTCACACCGAGGAGAACCTGATGTTCCACTCCATTGCGAACATTTTCGGTGATTTCACCTATGGCTCGGGGCTGATCTCCTGAGGGCTTAAGAGGAGTCACCAGCTCGAATTGCCCCACCGGGGGCCGGGCTTGTCGCTTAGACAGACAACACCTCTCTTTTGATTACTTGGCCACTTCCCATACGGTCCCCTCGGGACTGTCCTGGACGGCAATGCCTTTTGCTGCCAACTCGTCGCGAATACGATCGGACTCAGCCCAGTTTTTGTCCGTCCGGGCCTGACTTCGAGCTGTGACGAGTTGATCAATGTCGGATCGTTTAAGACCCTTGTCCTCTAAAAGCATATCGTCCAACACTCGCAAGTACTCAGCCGGATTCTCTTGAAACAAGGCCATCAAGGTGCCCTTGTTTTTCATCCAGTGAAGAAAAACTTCGGCCAAAGCCTTTTTGTCGGCCGTCACCTTGCCCGGAGTGCGAGCCAGATTGTTGTAGAGGCGGATCACTTCATAAATGCGGGCCATGACCTCGGGAGTGTTAAAATCATCATCCAAAGCTTTGGCTATCCCCTCGTCAGCCTCGTTAATGGCCTTTTCAAATTTGTCCGGCAGCGGAGCCAGTTCCAGCGGGGCTTGGATCAAAACCTCGGCATGGGCCATGGCGGAATAAATGCGGGCAAGACCGGCAATTGAGCGATGGATCTGCTCCTCACTCAAATCAGTGGTGCTGCGATAGTGAGAAGAGAGCATCATAAACTTGAGGATCTCCGCATTGTATTGCTCTAAAAAGGAGCGAGCGGTGCGAATGTTCCCCAGGCTCTTGCTCATCTTCTGGTCGCCAAAGTTGATCATATTGTTGTGCATCCAGTAGCGCACAAAGGGCTTTCCCGTGCAGCCTTCACTCTGGGCCACTTCATTTTCATGATGGGGAAAGACCAAATCCAAACCACCACCATGAATATCAATGGTGTCACCTAAGATGGTCCTCGCCATGGTCGAGCACTCAATGTGCCAGCCAGGCCGTCCCTTTCCCCAGGGCGAGGGCCAGGAAGGCTCCCCTTCTTTGGCGGCTTTCCACAGGGCAAAATCAGCTGGATGTTTTTTGCGCTCATCCACGTCCACCCGGTGACCGGCTTCCAGGTCGTCCAGGTTCTTGTTGCTGAGCTTTCCATAGCCATCAAAGGCATGGACATCGTAGTAGACTTCGTTATCCACCACATAGGCCTTGCCGTTTTTGATCAACTCTTCCACGAATTCGATGATCTCACTCATAAACTCCGTCACTCGCGGATTGCGCGAGTGAGGGCGAAGCTTGAGATCCCCGTAGTCCTTCTGAAACTCTTTGATGTAGCGTTCAGCAATTTCTGCTGAGTCCACACCTTCTTGTTTGGCCCGGTTGATGATCTTATCGTCCACATCGGTGTAGTTGTACACATAGGTGACTTTGAAGCCCTGGTGCTCAAACCAATTGCGAACCATGTTAAAAAAGATGGCTCCGCGAAAGTTTCCCACATGAAGATAGTCGTAAACCGTCGGACCACACACATACATTCTCACCTCGCCTTCGTGCAGAGGCACAAAATCTTCTTTCTGGTGAGTCTGGGTGTTGTAAATGCGTACGGCCACGGCCCTTCTCCTTAAGTGAGTATTCTAAAAATTGTAAACCGACTCGGCTCAGACCTCAAGGCATGGCCTCAAGAACGGCCTGAGCCCGACCCATCAGGTCTTCTTTCTCCATCAAGGGCACCAGGATTTTTAGTTCAGCACCATGAGGCTTGCCGAGCACGGCAACCCGAATGGGCATGAACAAAAACTTACCCTTCACCTGACATTCGTTCTTCACCCGATCCTGAGCTTCATTAAACTGATCTTCGCTCATGTGCTGGCCATCGAGGCCCTTGAGAATCTCCATCCATTTGCTGACCACCGCTCGGCTGGATTCCCAGCCCAAGGTCTCGTCGGCCTCAGGCAAGATGGCAAAAGTTCCCTTAGACAGAGGGCGAAACAATTCCACACAGTCTTTAAGAGTTTCCATATAGGACTTCATCAGTTCGAGTGCGCGGTTTTGCCAATCGGAGTCGGCGGGCAAATCCAGGCCGGCTTCATCCAGAAAAGGCTTCATTCTCTGCCAAAGTTCATTGTGCGGCAGGGCCCGCAAATGAGTGGCATTCACCCACTTAAGTTTTTGATCATCAAATACGGCTGGACTGGAATTGAAGCGATCCAAAGACATCTGATCGATCATCTCGTCCATGGACATGATCTCCTGACCCTTGGGGGAGCTCCATCCCAGCAGGGCAATAAAGTTATTCAGAGCCTCGGGCAAATAGCCATTCTCCCGGTACTCATTGCAGCTGGTGGCACCGTGGCGCTTACTCAGCTTTTGCTTGTCTGGTCCCAAAATAATCGACATATGGCCAAACTGAGGAAGCTCAAACCCAAGGCCTTCATAGATCATCATCTGGCGAAGTGTATTGTTGAGGTGCTCCTCTGCCCTGTAGACATGACTGATCTTCATCAGAGCATCGTCAATCACACAGCAAAAATTGTAGACCGGCATCCCGCTTGAGCGGATCAACACAAAGTCTCCGACCATGTCCGAAGGAAAGGTGACCTGCCCGCGAACCAGGTCGTTCAAGACATAATCCCGCTTGTTGGTTTCGACCTTAAAGCGAATGGTCGCACTGTCACCCTTGGCCAAGCGAGCCCGGGCCTCTTCTGTGGACAGATCCCGATAGGGACTCAGCACCTGTTGACCACGGCCGGCGGCTTCGGCCTTTTGCTTTTCTGCGGCCAGCTCCTCGTCGGTCATAAAGCAATAAAAGGCCTTACCCATCTCCACCAGTTTTTCGGCGTATTCTTTGTAGATTTGTTTGCGCTGGCTCTGCCGATAGGGACCATAGGGTCCCATATCCTGAAGAGTCTCCGGATGAGGTCCCTCATCCCACTTCAACCCCAGCCAGTGGAGATCTTGGATCTGCATACGCATGGACTCTTCGGTGGATCTTTCCTCATCCGTGTCCTCGACCCGCAGAACAAATGTGCCCTTCATGTTTTTGGCCATCAGGTAACAATAGAGGGCTGTTCTTGCACCACCCACGTGAAGATAACCGGTGGGACTGGGGGCAAAACGAACGCGAAAAGACGGGCCAGTTGAGGCTGCCATGTCAGATTCTCCTTCTCAGATCAAACAGCAAAGATGCCGCAACTTACCCTGAGGAGCAAACATGGGGCACAAAAAAATCCAGGCCTCAGCGAGGCCTGGATTTCTTCCAAATTTCAAATGTCAGGGGCGCGATCAGATATCGAAAATAGCCGCAATACCCTCAGCCTGTCTCAGCTCATCTTTGCTGGTGGCCAGAGTCAGCTCTTTCAATAGCAGATTACGAGCTGTGTCGAGCATCTTACGCTCACCAAAGGACAGCTCTTTGTCCACTTTCAGCACGAAAAGATCACGAAGAACTTCGGCGATCTCATAGACCGAGCCGGTCTTGATCTTCTCCATGTACTCCCGATAGCGGCGGTTCCAGGTTTGATTATCCACCTTCACGTCGGTTTCACGCAGGATCTCCAAAACCTTGGCAGCTTCAGACTTTGAGATAATCGGACGAAGACCCACGGATTCCGCATTGTTCTTGGGAACCATGATTTTCATTCCGGACTCAATAATTTGAATGGTGTAAAACGTCTGCTTAGAACCCAAAATCTCTTTGGTTTCAATCGCAGTGACTTGGCCAACGCCATGTCCAGGATAGACCGCGTTGTCACCAACATTGAATGTTGAAGCCATCCATCAACCTCCAGCAAGTGGCTTGTTAGTCCCGGTCAAATGGGACCTCAGAGCGACTATCTTTTATATCACTTATGACACGACTTATCAAATAATATGAAAACAACAATGCGAGTGAAATTTTTACCAAGTGATTCTCGTTTTCCCTCTGTAATTCAGGACTCTACAACAGGAGGTGTAAAGATACTCCGCATTAGGTGACCAACTTTGTCAGCGCCGCATTTGGTCACTCTGCCCTCAGAAGGTCGATTCAAAGGTCCCCGTGTCCCGGTTTTTCCTCACTTTAGGGGCGGGGAAAAGGTGGTTATGGAAGCTGATGTAATAGCCGGGTTGGACGTACTGGGCGAGGACAAAGGCCTCAATGAAGTTCTGGTGGGCGTCGGTATCGTCAAAGCCCACGGGCTTCATGGCCCCGGTAAAGACCACCGCAATGGGGGGCTTTGGGTCCTTACTATAGAGGTACTGGATGGTGTTTTCCATGGTGTCGGTGCCGTGGAGAATAAGGATGGGATCGCCGCCCTTAAAGAGCCCCTGCACCGACTGCCAAATCATCTCCCGGTCTTCATCGGTCATGTAGAGAGAATCCTTGGCCATCAATGAAGTGAGTTTGACCTCGGTGTAGGGAAGACGGAGCTTTTGTAGAAGCTTTCTCTCCAATAGGGACTCGCGGTTTTTTAAATCCCCCTCGTACTCGCAGTAGGATTTTTCGATGGTCCCGCCGGTGGTCAGGATGTGAATTCTTTTCTTCTCCATGGGCCTGAAGTATCACATTTTAATTCAGTCGCCATCCCTTTTCATGCTATGTAATGGGCTTCACGAGAAGAGGTTTTGCCCATGGCTGACAGCGATTCCAAAATACCGCTGGTGGACAATTTTATCGACGCGATTATCGCCGAACACAAGGAGTCAGGACGCTTTGGTGGCCGGGTTCACACCCGCTTTCCCCCTGAGCCCAATGGCTATCTCCACATTGGCCACGCCAAATCCATTTGTCTGAACTTCGGCATTGCCCAAAAATATGGCGGCAAATGCAACCTGCGCTTTGACGACACCAATCCCCTGGCCGAAGACATTGAGTTTATTGAGGCCATTAAAGACGACATCAAATGGTTGGGCTTTGAGTGGCACGAGCTGCGCCATGCTTCGGACTACTTTGATCAGCTTTACGACTACGCGGTGGAACTCATTAAGCGCGGCAAGGCCTATGTTTGCAGCATGACCGAGGACGAAGTCCGGGAATACCGGGGGAATTTGACCACTCCGGGCCGCAACAGCAAGTTCCGTGACCGCTCGGTGGAAGAGAATTTGGATCTATTTGAACGCATGAAAAAGGGCGAATTCCCCAATGGGGCTCACACCCTGAGAGCCAAGATCGACATGAGTTCAGGCAACATGAATATGCGCGATCCTTTGATCTACCGCATTCGCCATGCCTCCCATCCGGTCACCGGGGACAAATGGTGCATTTACCCACTGTACGACTACACCCACTGCCTGTCGGACGAGATCGAAGGCATCACCCACTCCATTTGCACTCTGGAGTTTGAGGACCACCGCCCTCTTTATGACTGGGTCCTAGATGAACTGGAGACCCCGGTTCATCCTCAGCAAATTGAATTTGCCAAGTTTAAGCTCAACTACATGGCGCTGGGTAAACGCCAACTGAAAGAGTTGGTCACCGACAAACATGTGGATGGCTGGAATGACCCGCGCATGCCCACCTTGAGGGGTTTGCGCCGTCGGGGCTACACGCCGGCCTCCATCCGCAATGTGTGCTTTGCCACCGGGGTGAGTAAGAGTGAGTCCATATTGGATATGGGACTGCTTGAAGAAAGCCTGCGCTCGGATCTGAACGAAAACGCCCAAAGGCGCATGGCTGTGCTCGATCCTGTAAAGCTGGTGATCACCAATTACCCCGAAGATCAGGTGCAAGAGCTCAAGGTGGCCAATCATCCACAAAAGCCCGAGTTAGGTGAAAGGGCCATGCCCTTTTGCCGTGAGGTCTACATTGAGCGTGAGGACTTTGAGGAGAACCCTCCCAAGGGCTACCAGCGCCTGATGCCGGGCGGAGAGGTGCGCCTGCGCTACTCCTACGTCATCAAGTGCGAAAACGTGATTAAAGACGCCAGCGGCAAGATCACTGAGATCCACTGCACCTATGATGCGGACACCTTGGGCAAAAAGCCTGAAGGCCGTAAGGTAAAGGGGATCATCCACTGGGTCTCAGCCCGCCATGCGGAAATGGCTGAGGTTCGCGTTTACGATCGACTGTACACGGTGGAGAACCCCAATGCCGACAAGGAAAAGCGCTTTATTGACTTCCTCAATCCTGAGTCACTGAAGACTTTGAAGTCTTGCCTCATTGAACCCGCCCTAGCTCAGGCTCAGGTCGGTGAGGCTTTTCAGTTTGAGCGTCTGGGATACTTCTGTCTGGACAACGTGGACTCTAAGCCCGGCTCTTTGGTCTTTAACCGCGCCGTCACTCTCAAAAGCACCTGGTAGTCTCGAAGGGTACCGGGTATTTTTCGAAAATCACTCTGAAGCGCGGATTTCCACGGTCACTGTGACTTTGCGGACAAAGAGAATCTGGCCGAGAGACTCCTCGACGGTCCATACGCGGCCGCTTTGGTCGTCGATTCCCTGAACCTGAAGAGTACCGGGCGAAGCTTCACACTTGGTAAAGCCATTGGCCTTGCACTCGGCCTCACCGTTGGCTACGGCCTTGGCTCGGGCCTCCTCAATCAGAGTGCGAGGAACAGGAATGGAGTCGAAAGTCTGAGTGATAAAGTCCAAAAAGTCGCCACGACTCATGCCGCGCTTTTTTGCTGAAAACTCTTCTTTGGAAACAAAACGAATTTCCTTAGCCAAAGTATCGCCGTTGACGTGAAAGATTTCGCCCTTTTTGCCGACGATATTCTTGGTCACGCCAAGAGTCGCCAGCTTGCCGATGATCCGCTCGTAGTCAGCAGCCAAATCAGGCTTTCGCGATTTGCCACGATAAGCCCAGCGACGTACGCTTTCGCCACGCTTGTTGACACCGTCCACCGGTGCTCCCGCGTCCGCTAGGGTTACAAAAAGATCCGCATCACCGAGAAATGCTGCCAAATGCATAATTGAGTCGTCGCTGTGGGGATGCTTATAACTCAGGTCAGCCCCACATTCAGCGATAGCCTTACTGACATTTACCCGACCTGCATCAAGAGCGACGGCCAAAGGAGAAATGCCGGGAGGCAAAGGGCTGGGGAAATTGAACCCTTCGCGCACTTCGCCCGAGAGGACATCAAAGCGCAGGCCGGCTTCACAGAGGAGGGTTACGATACGCCCATTGTCCTTGTCGTTATAAAGCCCTGGAAACATGGCCAGGGTAAATCCCAAGGAGTTGGTGTGGTTGAGGTATTTCACCACTTGCTCTTTGGACCAAACCAACTTCAGAATCTGAAGAATCTCCGCCAGGAACTCATCGTCGTTGGCCTCAATGGTGGGACCGACATGATTAAAATCACCCGGGTTGGCTTGGTACTGGTCATGACCAAAGGAGCGGTTGTTGATGAAGGCAATATCCAGATTGTCGAGAGAACCCTTGGCCGAACGCAAGGAGGAGATCAGTTGACCGTAGCCCTCGCGATCAGCACGAAAGCGCTCGATGCAAAAGTTGAGGACCTTGCCCTCAATGTGAGCCTCGACGTTTTTGAAGTTGTTGTCCTGACAAAACTGGGATGTTGCCGCACGGGCCCCCAAAGAACTTAAGACAAAAGCCAAAGCCAGGGCCATCGCCTGAACCGCAAAACCAAGGTGGTGCATCCTCATCTCCTTTTATATCGAAACAATCACTTTCCGCTTGAGTGAGGATTCTTGAGCATTATCCATGCCATAGAGATCTGGCCCCAACTCCAATCAGGGCAATCTGGAGCCCCAGGCGAGCCTTAAAGTGGCAAAGGGGTGCCGACCGGCGACCGCCAATTACTTATATCTGGGGTCGTGACTTCAGAGGTTGGGCTTCGCAGAATCGAGGAAACTAAACCCTGAGAGGTCTAAATGTCTTTGGCTATGGCTCTTCATGTTTTGTTTGCGGTGATTTGGGTGGGTGGAATGATCTTCGCCATGGTGGTGATGAGGCCCGTGGTCGGTGGGCAATTGGAGGCCAGTCAGCAGGGGCCCTTTATGACAGCTATTCTGGAGAGATTCTTTAAGCTGGTGTGGGCCGCCGTGATCATTGTTCCTGCCACCGGGTTTTGGACGGTGATGTCGGTTTATGGTGGCTTTAAAGGTTTGGGTGCCCATGTTCATTTGATGACCGCAGTGGGCCTGGTGATGGTCGCCATCTTTGTCTTCATTTACTTCGCTCTTTATCGCCCCTTTAAGGCGGCAGTTGCCGCAAAAAAACCTCAGGTGGCTGGCCCCAAGATGGCCAAAATGAGACTGCTGATTTGGACCAACTTGGTCCTTGGTGTTCTTGTTGTTCTCGTCGCTACCGCCGGCAAGTACAGCTAACTTGGTACCTTATAAAAAAAGGCCTGGTGTTACCACCAGACCTTTAGGGTTGAATGACATGAAAAAGCTCTAGCGGGTGACGACCACGGCGAAAGGTTGTTTGCCATTACGTCCCTGAGGAACGTTCTTGCCCACAACTTTAATCGTGACTTCACCAGCTGGCACTTTGCCCAACACAACTTGCTCCACGTTATCGACGGAGCTCAGGGACTTGGTCGTGCCGTCAGCAGACGTCACTTCCAGATCCAGGTTATTCACCAGAGCACGAGCCGCATTGGGCGCACCCGGTGCATCTGAGTAAACCAGAGTTACACGCAAGGGACCTTCAGGCACAGTGAGTCTCTCAGTGAAATTCTCGCTGGTGCCGATACCCTGCTTGTGATCATACATTTCATAGTAGTACTTGAGCGGACGCGGAGTGGTCGCCCGGTCGATGTTCACCCGACCATAGCCCTCAATGGAGTTCGGCGCACGATCAGGAAGCTCCTGTCCGCGACCTGTGCCGTACTGTCCAGGGAACATATCATCAGCTGTATTCATCAGCAGAGCCTTCATCAAAGCACCACTGGGAGCCGAGTTGTTCCACTCTTGAGCCAGGTATTGGCGAAGAACCGCCGCTGCACCTGCCACCAGTGGCGTGGACATGGAAGTTCCACCCGACCAGCAGTAATCGGCGTTGTAATTGCCCCACAAGGGACTGGCGTTCTGCACATGAGAGCAGTTGCTCAACACGTTTGTTCCTGGCGCCACGATATCGGGTTTAATCCGACCATCGCGACAAGGACCACGGCTGGAGAAGGCTGCCATTCCATCGGCATTATTAGAAAGAGTGTCACTCTTAAGAGGCTCTATTCCCCAAGGCTGACCACCCATCAAATCGCCCAGTTTGCGTTGGATACCACCGTTGAGAACCAAATTCTCAGAAGCTCCAACGGTCAGCACGTTTTTAGCTGAACCAGGGGATGCCATTGAGTTGTCATCAATGCGGCCATCTTTATTGCCGTCGACACCATTGTTACCGGCCGCAAACAGAATAAGCATATCAGGGTTTTCCCAGATAAAGGTGTCAACCTGGGAGGCAAAACTGTCGTAAGCACCGGGAAGCTGACCACCACCCCAAGAGTTGGTGTGAACCCTAGCCCCGTCTGCAAAGGCTGGTTCAAACAATGACTTCAACTTTGGTGGAACAGTCAAATTATCAATAATTGGCGACCACATCCCTTGAGGAATCATTTCAGCTTCATAGGCTCCACCACGAACAATTCCGCCCGAGGCCACACCACCGCCCATTACAGAGCCAGCCACGTGGGTCCCGTGTCCCATTTTGTCAGCCCAATCCTGAGCTCCCAAACCAAAGCTATAGCCCTTGGGGATATTGGCGAAGTCACGGAAAATGGTGGATTTGTTTCCACTATCCAATCCCGTATCGGCCATGCTGACAATCTGCCCCTTACCCGTAAAGCCGCGAGCCCAAGCCTCCTCAAAACCCATAATACGAGTCCCAGACTCAAATCCATTTAAGTCTTTATAGTTGCCACTCATGGGCGAAGCATCACCGCGAGTGGCGGCCATGGCTTCAGGCAGCTCCATATTTTGCAGTTTCATTTCCTGAAAGGGCTGAATCCAAATGACTTCGTCCATTTTGGTTAAGTCATCAATTTGAGTCATGCCCAGGCGCACGTAGTAGGCGTTGCCTTCACCGGCCAAGATCTCAACCCCTTGCACTCCGCGCAGGGCCGAGCGAAAAGCCAAGCCTTGCTCGTCGGCACCCAGGTGCACATGGACAACCACTTGATGGCGCTGAGTGAACACACTGGCTTTGGGAAGGTCAGGGCTTTTTTTCCACTGCGGCATCATGGGAACCACAGCTTGGACTGCAGCCTGTTGGCTGAGTTCACGAATGGCATCCACGCTGCCTTCAATAATATAGGCATCGTCTGGAATGTAGTGGCGAACGGTCACGCCAGCCGCTTTCAGCATTTGCTGATCCTCAGCGCGAATCACCTGTTTGAATTGCACAATGTGCAATTGAGTATTGGCCAAGTGCTGCCTGTCGGCTGCGGCCATAAATCTGTCCATGCTTTGAACGTCGTTTGGTCGAACATCCCCTGCTTGGAGCCTCAACACCTCGCCCGCCTGAGCCCATTGGCACATGACCAATAAACTGGCGGCGACCATCATCCGTGAAACCATAATCCCCTCCGATTGGTTTGCATTGGTTCGCCGAGTAAAAAGTGAATCACGCCAATGGTCGGGGACAAAGTAAAATTTACCAAGTGGGCTCTGGATGAGCACTTGAGAGAAGTTATCCACAGAGAGATTTCCAGTTTTGCCCGAATTTTTAGCAGGAAGGTTCGTTACAGCTGGCCCTGAAAGCCAAGCCAGTTCCAAATCGGAACCAATGGCAATTTGTGACCAGCGAAATCTCGTCTCTCGCAGCGATAATCTTACAGTTTCTTAAATTATCGACGTGGCGAATTAATCTGATGTTAACCATAACAAACTGGCCCTGGAACCAAATGGCAAATTCAAACTGGCCCCCTTCATTGTTGATCCACAAAACCGTGTGCCGCCTTTGTCCGGGAATAGGTCCGATTGCCGAGCCACTCCCGGAAATCCGAATCCTCTGCCGTCGCGCATGGCGGGAGGCTGAGTGACCGAAGGGAATAGGCTCAGCCGAACGAACTGCGGCAGCAATGCTGACGCAGTCCGAAGACGCGCCTGCGGCCGAAAGGCGCGTGAGGATTTGCGGGGGATGGTCGGCAAAGGACCGACTTCACTGATAAAGGATTTTGTGGATCAACAATGAAGGGGGCCAGTTTATGGCAAGTTACAGAAAAAACACGGCGATTAAGATGGCTGACAAATCGATGGCCGAAATTATGCACCACAGGCAAAAGGCGCGAAGGACGAAGGCCTGAATGATGGTGAAGTAAACGGCGAATCCAAAACCGAAGGCGGACAGAACCTGAATCCACCAAAAAGGAACAGCAGCCTGGTAGTGAAACAGCCAGGTGAGGACAAAAATTAAACTGTAGAGCAGAAAACCCAAGTAGCCATTTGGGATGCCAAAGGTCTTCGACCACTTGCTGTACTGTACTTTTAAACACCACTCTTTGGGAAATATGGGACACCAGACATCAGTGTTCTTATAGGCGTGGTAAGAAATGTAGATGGTGTCGAGAATCCCTATGAGAGAGAAAATAAAAATGACCGCGATCGCAAGTGGCATGAGCACACTATAGGCGCCGAAGAGGGTGAACGCCAGTTTTTTATATCCGCCATGCTGAGCTTCATCCTTTGCCGATTAAAAAGTACTTGGGATCAACTCGCAGGGCGGGAAACCGGACTAGCCAATAACAGAGGCTTGTTTGTGGGCGAGTTGTTCGCGGATGAGGTGGTTTTCGGGGAGGTTCATCTGTGGATCCTTTTCGATCAGGCGGAAAGCGGCCTGGCGGGCCTCCTGGAGAATGCCCAGGTCGCGGACCAGGTTGGCCATCTTAAAGCCGGGAAGGCCGGATTGGCGAGTACCCATAAATTCACCGGGGCCGCGCAGTTCTAGATCGGCTTCGGCGATTTTAAATCCATCGCTGGTTTTCTCCATGATCTGGGCCCTTTGCCGGGATTCGTCTGAAACCGCGTAACCCAGTACCAACACGCAGTAACTCTTAAACTCTCCCCGCCCCACGCGTCCGCGCAACTGGTGAAGCTGAGACAAACCAAAGCGCTCGGTGTGTTCGATGACCATGATATTGGCATTGGGAACATCCACGCCCACTTCGATCACCGTGGTGGCGACCAGAATGTGCAACTCCCCCTTACGGAATTGATTCATCACTTCTTCTTTTTCCGCAGGCTTCATGCGGCCGTGCAGAAGGCCAAGCTTAAAATCCGGAAAGCGGGCCTGGAGTTTCTCATACTCCTCAACCGCATTTTTGAGATCAATTTTTTCCGACTCTTCCACCAAAGGGTAAACGACGTAGGCCTGTCGCCCATTGCGGATTTGCTTTTCCACAAAGTCCCACACCTGGGGGCGCTTGCTGTCATAGGTGACCCGGGTGGTGATTTCCTGTCGGCCGGCAGGAAGCTCATCGATAATTGAAACATCCAAGTCACCGTAGACGGTCATGGCCAGGGAACGGGGAATTGGTGTGGCGGTCATCACCAAAAAATGGGGCGACAATCCCTTTTCTTTTAAACTCATTCTTTGCGCCACACCAAAGCGGTGCTGTTCATCAATAATCACCAGAGCCAAGTTCTTAAACTTCACTTCCGACTGAATGAGAGCGTGAGTGCCCACCACCAGATGAATCTCGCCTGATTCCAGTCCGGCATAGACCTCTTGCCTTTCGCTGGCCTTCATTTGTCCGGTCAACAGGGCCACACGCATGCCCAAGGGCTCAAGCCTTTTTACAGCATTCTTAAAATGCTGTTCAGCGAGGATCTCCGTGGGCACCATGAGACTTGTTTGATAACCACACTCAGCCGCATGGACGGCTGCCAGCAGGGCCACCATGGTCTTTCCACTTCCCACATCTCCTTGAACCAGTCGGTGCATGGGGTGAGGATGGGCCAAGTCCTTTGCAATTTCTTTGAAGGCCTTTTGTTGGGCACCCGTCAGATGAAACTCCAGGGACTCAACCAGCCTCCCCACCAACTCACCCTTGCATTTCAGTGCCGGGGCGTCTTCCTTTTCCAAACCTGCCCGCTTGGTGGCCAACAAAAGTTCGAGCCAAAAGAATTCTTCAAAGATCACCCGCCTCTGTGCCGGCGCTTTGAAATTCAAAAACAAATCCGAGGTGTGCTTGGGTGGCTGATGAATCTCGCGAATGGCATTAGGAAGATCCGGGAGCTTATAGTCGCTGCAGATCCACTCCGGCAGGGGCTCGACTAACATGCGCTCCGGCTTGGGCAAATATTTGGGATCTTGATCCGGACGAAGTTTTGGCTTCGGCTCTTCTTTGGCCTCCATCAATGCAGTCAAAGCTGTATCAATGATCTTGCGCAGTTTCGCGGGGCTTAGGCCCTCGGTCTCGGTGTACAAGGGAATCAGGGCATCGTCGTCCTCGTCCTCATCGCGAATGTGATGAACATCGGGATGGTGAAACTCAATACGACCACGGTATTCCGTAACTTTTCCCACCACACGGACTTTATCTTGAGGCTGAAAGCGTTCAAAGTAGCCTTTGTAGGGAACACGAAAGTACTTACAGGCAATGCGTCCGGTTTTGTCGGCAACAATGATCTCGTACATCCGACGACGGGAGCGACCAAGGGTGGCCGATCTCACACCGATCACATCAGCCACCAGACTAACGTACTGATCCGGTTCCAAACTGCTAATACTGCGAATGGCCCGCCTGTCTTCATAGGTGCGCGGGAACCAGTGGAGCAAATCCTCCACGGTGGCAATTCCCCTCTTACGCAAAACTTCGCCGAGCTTGGGGCCTACGCCTTTGAGGTATTGTACTGGTGTGTCAATTGAGATCGCCATAGCCCTCTAAATTATGCATTGTGGGTGGACAGTCAACGAATCCGTGGCAAACTAAAATCATGAGTGATACGGAGCACATAAAGATCCGGATGGCGTCCATCCACCCGTCCACGGCCGTGCCATTTGACATTTACGTCCATATTAACGGGCGCTATGTCCATTACCTGCGCAGCGGCGACACCCTGGCAGCCGACAAAATTCAGAATTTCGAAAAAAAGGCCCCGGATTCCTTTTTTATTAAGGCCAGCGACCGCCAGGCCTACAAAGATTTTATCCACGATGTGCTGAACAAAAAGGACTTGGACCCCAAGGAAAAGGCCCTCATCTTGCGCGAAAGTTCCTTTTCCCTGGTCGAAGAACTGTTTGAAAGCCCCGACGTGGCCCGCGCCCTCAATGAATCCCGAGAGATCATTGATCAGTTCGTAGATTTTATGGACGAAGAGCCCGAGTCCATGGCCTACCTGATTGGACTTTCCAGTCACGACTTTTACACCTACACCCATTCTCTGGATGTCTCGATCTACAGCCTGGGCCTGGGCCAAGTTGCCGGTTACTCAGGAGAAGACCTCAAGGAGTTGGGCCAAGGGGCTTTGTTTCACGACATTGGCAAACGCCATATCAGTGTGGACATCATCACCAAGTCAGGCCCCTTGGACGATCAGGAGTGGGCACTGATGCAAAAGCATCCCACCTATGGACTGAAGATCCTCACTGAACATGACGCCTCAGAGGCTGTCAGAGCCTGCTGTTTTGAACATCACGAGTCTTTTTTGGGTAACGGTTACCCTCAGCAACTTGAGGGCAACGAGATCCACCCCATGGCCCGTATTGTGGCCATCACCGACACCTATGATGCCTTAACCACCAAGAGGTCTTACAACCAACCCATGACCCCCACTGATGCCCTGGAGTTTATGAAGGGGAAGCTCATGGGTCGCTACGACAAAGACCTGATGAATGCCATGTACTCCATTTTGTTTAAAATGAAAGAGGCCATGGGCTCCTGATCACTGGCCGCCGATGCAGTACAGACGATAAGACATATCACAGTCTTCCAGTGAAGAGCTGATCCACGTCGGCCCCGTTGCGTTGGTCAAGCCGATGCGACCACCAAACGAGTCCGTTGAATCCGTCCAATTTTGGCAGACCTGACTGGGAGTTCCTGTATTCTTCAGGCCCGCAGCGGCGGTGTTTGTCCATACACCCGACGAGCCGGTCGTCATCCCCTTCTCATCGTACTGAACAGGCGAAGCCAAGGAGCTATCCCACAAATCACCTGAGCCGTTGGCCAACAGAGAACCCGCACGGTTAAAGACTTGACCCGGAACCGAGAAGCGGGAGTTGGCATTGGTCGACACATCACTCAACACGGCTTTGTAAGTCATGGGCTTGGGCAAGGCTGCCGAGGCCGCATGAATTTGGCAAATCTTGTCGGCTGCCGCCAGGCCACCGAAGTTTCCTTGGTAACCTGTCGAGGTGGCAAACAGGATTTGCCCACCCGCCGGAATGGTTGATGGTGCTCCATTTACCGTTAAAGCGTACATGGTCACTGCCGAGACTGAGCCATCAGCAAAGTTACAAGCTCCAGCCGGGTTAGGAATACCCTCACCCTGATAAGCTCCAAAATTTGGAGAATAAACACAGGCCTCACCACTTTCGCAAAGTCCATCATTATCGCCAATGCGGTCGGAGATCACTTCACTGGCGTTGACCAAAAACTCATTGGAACCCGAGCAGGTCTCACCCGATTCACAAATTCCGTCTTCATCTCCGTCAATTCCGGGAACTTCGCGGCGGTTTTCATCGATGATCGTCTTGTTGCCGTTGATGGCGGCGGGACAGGCTGCCAGTGGCACAAAGGCTGTATTGGGGTTATTGCCGTCAAGACTGCGGTTAAAAATAGCTGCCGTGGTCTGGAGCCTCACATCATAGATCTGACAAGTCCCCGCCGTGCACTGACCGCGCATACCAGGATCTAAGAAGGGATTGGCATGAAACATTCCCCAGGCGCGAAAAGGGTTTTCCAAATTCAGCCAATCATTGCCATCCGAGTAACTGGCTTGCCCAGTGGTGGCTGCACCGGGTGTGGTGTTGACTGCATCAGAGATGGCCTTACCCACAAAGTCGGCAGTCAAATTGCGGCCCGTGCGCAAAATGGCCGAAGACTGGGGGCTTCCCGTATAGCTGGAGCTGCCGTCCGTTCCTGAGTCCGTACAGGTCGTTTGCACCAAGCCTGAATCTGCGGCTGCACCAGAAACCTCACAATCAATGATCGAGTTGCCACCGACAATAAAGTTGTCGACAAAGGCATTTTGCGCGGTTCCGGCGCCAGTCATGTAGATTCCCGTATCGGAGTTGGTCACCGCCAGATTGGAAAATTTTTGGTTGCCATTGTTATTGCCTATAGAAATTCCCGTCACTGCATTGGAGATCACCGTCTGCACGAATGTGTTGTTTATCCCACCTCCGCCGTTCCAGGAGATGCCTCTAAAGGACATATTGGCAATAGTGACATGAGAGAACGTGGCTCGCTCAGCCCCGCCAATCTGGATACCGGTGTAGCCATTGACCAAAACGAGATGACTGAGGGTACAGGCGGAACCGTTATTGAGCTGTACGCCATTAATGGAATAATTGAAAACCTTGATATGTGAAATCACACTATCAAATGCCGAAGAGTAAAGGACCCCGCCTCCTAAATTGGCTGCCTCAACGCCATCGATTAATGAGTAGGAATTCGATTTCCCGTAGACGGCATAATTGACCAAATGCTGGGCCTTCAGATTATGGATGGTGCTAAAGCGAGCACTGGTGATCACCACCCCGTTGTCGGCCATGGTGCCATTATTACCGTTGAGCTGGGCCCCTTCCAGACGGAAGTGCTTAACCGCATCCACATGGAACAAACAGCGCTTGTCATCGGCAGTGATTTGATTCGTCCAGTTGCAGTTAAAGGGGGCGGCTCCCGAGTACTGGAGTTCGGCCCCAGGTTTAAACACCACTGTCACGCTATCAACAAAGATCTTATAGCCGTCTGAGGGAGCGCTCGCCTCCAGCACATAAACCCAATCACTGTTGGGGAGAACAGTGACGCCCGCCAGGTTATTGGGCGGCAAATCGGCCATGGGATTGGTGAACCAGGTGGCCAAGGGGCTGTTGTTGACGTCAGTCACCCCGTCGTTGAGGTAGACGCGGTTTTGCTTCCAGGCCGGTGCCGCAAAATCAATCATGTCCTGAATGGAGCGGCCCATGCTGTAGCCAGCGGTATAGAACTGAGCATTACCGGCAGAGTCCCGGCACTGCCAATTGAAAACACCCAACTCGTCCCGCAGCTTGTGAGTGGCACAGGAGGCTGACGACAGTAATGTGTCGACTTTCAGCAGATCACCCACGTCGATACACTCGTCACGTTTGTTTTCAGCTCCGCTACAGGGCGTACCCGAGTGAGTAAAAATGTCGCCGCCATCACCGGCCACGTAGGAGTTATATTTGGCGCCCGTGCCCGGATAATAGTGAACCACAGACAGACTGGCTCCTGTGGCAAGAGTGTATCCCAGCGTTAGATCCGTACAGGCTGAACTATTGCCGGCCATATCGGTGATCACGGCGTAGAAGTTGTGAACCCCGTCACCAGCAATGGTCGCATTCACGGTGGCTGTGCCGCCGGCAATGATGGTAGAGCCCACAAGGTTGGTACAGGTGCCGTTGTCGTGGACATAAACAGTTGAGCCGTTTTCAGCTGCCAGTGAGACGCCACTAAACATCGGAGTGTTATCGCTGCTAGTTGAACCATCGGCCGGCGAAGACATGGACCAGTTGGCTGGCACAGGGTTAGCCGGGTTAGAAGTATCCAAAGTGTAGCCCAAAGTCAGATCGGTACAGGCTGAACTATTGCCGGCCAAGTCAGTGATTATGGCGTAGAAGTTATGAACCCCGTCGCCAGCAATGGTCGCATTCACTGTGGCTGTGCCGCCGGCAATGACATTTGAGCCCACAAGGTTGGTACAAGTGCCGTTGTCGTGGACATAAACGGTGGAGCCGTTTTCAGCGGCCAGTGAGACGCCGGTAAATACTGGAGTATTATCGTTGCTAGTTGAACCATTGGCCGGCGAAGACAGGGACCAGTTGGCCGGCACTGGATTGGCCGGGTTGGAAGTATCCAAAGTATAACTCAGAGTCAGATCCGTACAAGCCGAGCTATTGCCGGCCAAGTCTGTGATCACGGCATAGAAGTTATGAACGCCGTCACCAGCAATGGTCGCATTCACCGTGGCCGTGCCGCCGGCAATGACGTTGGAGCCCACAAGGTTGGTGCAAGTGCCATTGTCATGGACATAAACAGTCGAGCCGTTTTCTGCAGCCAAGGACACGCCAGTAAACACCGGTGTGTTGTCATTACTTGTTGAACCATCAGCTGGCGAAGACAGGGACCAGTTGGCTGGCACTGGATTGGCCGGGTTGGAAGTATCCAAAGTATAGCTCAGAGTCAGATCCGTACAGGCCGAACTATTGCCGGCCAAATCAGTGATTATGGCATAAAAGTTATGAACCCCGTCGCCAGCAATGGTCGCATTCACTGTGGCCGTGCCGCCGGCAATGACGTTGGAGCCCACAAGGTTGGTGCAAGTGCCATTGTCATGGACATAAACAGTTGAGCCGTTTTCAGCGGCCAAGGACACTCCAGTAAACACAGGAGTATTATCATTACTTGTAGAGCCATCAGCTGGTGAAGACAGGGACCAGTTGGCCGGCACGGGATTAGCCGGGTTGGAAGTATCCAAAGTATAGCTCAGAGTCAGATCGGTACAGGCCGAGCTGTTACCGGCCAAGTCTGTGATCACAGCGTAAAAGTTATGAACCCCATCGCCAGCAATGGTCGCATTCACGGTGGCTGTGCCGCCGGCGATGACGTTTGAGCCCACAAGATTGGTACAAGTGCCATTGTCATGGACATAAACAGTTGAGCCGTTTTCTGCGGCCAAGGACACTCCAGTAAACACCGGAGTATTATCATTACTTGTAGAGCCATCAGCTGGTGAAGACAGGGACCAGTTGGCCGGCACTGGATTGGCCGGATTTGCCGTATCAATAATAATGGCTTTATTGGCCCCCAGAGAGCCTGCACCGCCCGGAGTGGGCAAAGTGAGGACGGCGTTGTCTAATGTTCCATTGCGTATGGTGCCGCCATTGAGTTCCAAAGATCCGGTCGAAACATAGTCCAAATCAAGTGACATTTCACCGGCAGAAACCGAATACATAAATTGAAGAGTGTTGGAACCAGACCCTCCTGAATAAACCGCCCAAGGGTCCGAAGCTCCAGACTCAATTTGGATGCGCGGATTGCCGGTGACGTTGACCACTTGATCAAAGGTGATGGATACCGTGATCGGAGCTCCCACTGCGTAGAAGCCGTCCCCCATCGGCGAGGAGACATTGGTCACTATTGGATTGCTCGAAATCGTGACAGCGAGAGCGTCTCCGGTCAAATAGGCGGCCCCATCGGCAACCGTCAGGGAAACTCCTTGGCTAACTAAATTCTTGTAGCGAAATTGCACTGTGCTGCCGGTGAGTGACACATTGCTAATGGTTGAACCACTACATCCGGAATCGGCCGCCGCATAAAACTGACCACTGCCGGCTCCTCCCAAATTCACTGTGACCGGAGACAATACGTTAGCGGGATTCAAGTCTACATCCTTGGCATCCACGGTGTAGAGCAAACAGGCCCCAGTCGTACCAGTAATAGGCCCAAACAGGTCCAAGTGATTGGGCCCTACGGTCGCGGCCAAAGTTCCGCCGTTCAGCCAGGCCCCGGCATCATTTATTGTCAGAATAGCCACCTCGGCCGAGGTGTCCTTCCAACGAAAGCTGACATTGGAGTTCCCAGAGGGAATCATCACCGAACTGATGGCTCCCCCAGAACAGGTCACATCGGCATCAGCATAGAACTCACCCGTCGGTGTGCCGTCCGAAAGATTCACTGTGGTGTTGGCCAACACACTGGCCGGAATACCTGTGGAATCGCGAGAAACCACAGTGTACTGGTTACAGTCGCCAGAGCGAATTGGGTCCGTCGCTGTCGATAGAGTCAAATTTAATGGACCAACCCCAACCACTTGCGAGGCTCCGGTCAACACCAGCCCGTTGTCGCTGACACTCAGAGTGGGGCTTCCCACACCAGTTTCTTTGTAGCGAAAGGCCGCAGAATTTGTGCCGCTGACAACAGTGATTTGGCTGATAGCCGCCCCGGCACAGGCCACATCGGCCGCAGCGTAAAACACGCCGGGAGCAGCGCCATCACTGAGATCCACCAGTACAGCCCCAGACACATTGGTCGGCGTACTGAGGGCATCCAAAGTGTTGACGGTGTAGAGTTCACAGTCTCCGGAACGGATGGGATTATTGCCACTTAAAGACAGTTGAGTCGGTACGGTCGGAGCCAAATACACAATGGTGACTGTGCTCAAGGAGGACTTGCCGCCCCTGGTGATTCCGCGCAAATAAACCTGGGTCTTGTTGTTGACCGAATCAAAACTGTAAATGGTGGACACATCGGCAATGGCGATTGAAAAATATCCGTCACGACAATCCAAATCACTGGAGGACGCCATGGCGGCGTTACTACTGACCGCCTCCCATCCACTCTGGCTGGTGCTCATTTGCATATCGTAAATGCGGGTGTCGCACTCACCGGCAATGGTCAGAGCTTGGGTGGGACTGCTAATGGTTAAAGTGATATCGGATTTGCCAGAAAACTGAGGACCTTCAACCACCACACTGTTGAGCTCTTTAAAATCCGGTTCACCTTCAGTACAGGAAAAAAGGGAAGGCAAGACCAACAGGAGCACCCAGGCTCTGGCCAGAAAAAATTGAAGTTCCCTTATTGGTCGATCCACAAACGTTCCGCTTTCCCGACAAAGGTTGATCTCGATATATATGAGGATAGCCCAATCACACCCCCAAATCGACTTTAAGCCTTTGGAATGACTCATGATTAGCCAGTAATTTGATGGAGATTTCCTCACAATTCCCAAGGCCCTGATATTGATCAGGGTTTGACTCCGCCGATCTCAGACCCCAGTGAATTCACGATGAATCGCTGGGTTGCCTTTTTTAGGGGGCTCGTTTTACCATTTGATTTCAACCTCTTAGAGGTCCGGAAAAATTTGGCTAAGTAGCGAATTTTTCGCTGAAATTTCGCACCTCATTCCTTGCAAAAAAAACTTGATGGGCAGCATTAGAAGTCTTTATAAAGGGGCTAACAGGGCGGAGCGGATTTTCGCCCATTTTTTATTGGGAACCTTACAAAGGAAAGCTCGATGGACAAGACCAGGTATATCGAAGTTTCACTACATCAACGTCATGCCACCCTCTCTAAGGATGGAGCTCTCATCGTTAAGACCGGCGCTAGCACCGGGCGATCCACCAAAGAACGTTTTGTTGTTCAACGTCCAGAGATCAGCGAAGACATCGACTGGGGCACTGTGAATCAAGCGGTCAGCCCTGAGTTTGCCGATGCCTACTTTGCCGCTTTAAAAAAGCGCGTGGTCACTGCCGATCACTTTTGCATGAATGGTTATGTAGGAAGCTTTGATATTGAGGTCATCTCCACCAGCCCCTGGCACGTGGTTTTTGCCAAAAACATGTTCCGCCGCCATTTTATTCCTGAACTAAAAAAACATATTCCTGACGATGTGAAGATCGAAGTGTGGCACGATCCCCACGGCAAGGTTTCTGACCTGAACCTGGGCATGGACTTCCCCTTTGAAAAGGCCATCATTGTCGACTTGGCCCAACTCAAGGTGGGCATTATCGGCACGGCCTATGCCGGAGAAATCAAAAAGTCGGCCTTCTCTGTCTGCAACTACCTGATGCCCAAGTACGGCATCTTCCCCATGCACTCTTCGGCCAACTGCCTGGAGGATGGCGACAACTCTTCGGTACTCTTTGGTCTTTCTGGAACTGGCAAGACCACACTGAGTGCCGATCCCGAGCGCTTTCTCATTGGTGATGACGAAATCGTTTGGTCGGAAAGCGGTATTTCCAATCTGGAAGGCGGCTGTTACGCCAAATTGATCAATCTCCAGGAATCTCACGAGCCGGACATCTTCCAGGCGGCTAACAAGTTTGGCTCTATTCTTGAAAACGTCTGCTTTAATGAAACCACTCGTGAAATCGACTTCTGTGATGACACCATCACCGAAAACACCCGCGGTAGCTACAGCCTGGATGTTTTGAGTCGGGTCTATGACCAATCCCAGGAGGCCAAGCCACCCAAGTCGGTGATCTTTTTGACTGCTGACGCCTTTGGTGCCCTGCCCGCCGTGGCCCGCTTGGATGAGTGGCAGGCTCAGTATCATTTTATTTCTGGCTACACAGCTAAATTGGCTGGAACTGAGATCGGTGTGACTGAGCCCCAGGCCACTTTTAGCGCCTGCTTTGGTGCCCCATTTATGCCCCGCCCGGCAAACGTCTACGCCAACATGCTGGCTGAGATGTCCAAAAAGTATGACGTTACCGTCTGGCTTCTCAACACAGGTTGGACCAAAGGTGGCTATGGCAAGGGCGAGCGCTTCCCCATTCCGGTCAGCCGTCGCCTACTGAAGGCCATACAAAGTGGTGAACTGAACAATGCGGAAATGAAGAAGCACCCGGTGTTCGGGTTTGAGGTTCCGGTTGAAGTTCCGGGTGTGGACACCGAGTGGCTGTGCTTCCCTGAAGGTCCTCAGGTGATGGAATTGGCCCAGCGCTTTATTGCCAACGCCGAAACCAAGAAGTCCTCTTTCACTCAGGAGATTGTGGAAAAAGGCGGCCCCCGGGTTCTCAACTAAAATTGATTTTGTAAGCTCAAAAATTTAGAGGCCGGATCTTAAGATCCGGCCTCTTTTTTGTATCAAGTCACGAAATCAGCTGGCCTCAGGGTTGGGTATATTAGGGTCAGCTTGAAGAACGACAAGTACCGTTCCTAAAGATGAGTCCAGCAGCGTCCGTTCCACGAAGGGCCCAAACCAGGGAACCCTTCCAAGTTCCATCTTGCTGGATCGCCATCCGCAAGACCTTTCCATAGTTCTCTGTCCAAAAGGAAACTTCCTGATCCTTTGAGCCAGATCTGGTAGCTTCCTGCCCCAGTGTCTGATGGTAGACGACCCTTCCAGAACTCACCTCGCGTCGTTCATGAGCGAGTGTCAGCTCCAGATGCTTACCCACTGAATCCCTGTGCAGGCGAACAGTGGCCTGGACTCTGGTGAATTCACTCGACGAGTTACGAAGACCTTCAGGCGATTCAAAGCGACAGACCATCAGGACCTGGGTCTGCTTAACCTCTTCACCTGGCTTGGACCAATCGGCCCATTCAAAAAGGCCTCTATGCCCTTTGATGCTCAACAACTCCCGATCGCCGGGATTAAATTCCAAATCAATCCAACTAATCTCACGGCTATCTTCCCACTGACATTGAGGCAATAAGATTGCCCGACTGTCAAAGACCGCCAGGGCTTGGGCACCGTGCCCGCAGCCCCGACCGTCACCATCTGTGTAATAGTAGCCATTCCTGAGCATCGGAGGCCGCCCAGTCCGGAGTGCCGCTGACAGTCCGTTTGAGATCGGCTCGGTGGTGTCGGAACAGGCAAGGAGGAGGAAAGGAAGAATACTCGCTACCAATTTGAGTTTTGAACAGCTTCTACTTTTTAACATCGCCAAGTCTCCCTTTTTATCCTTCCCCAAGAAACTTACCCTACATACAAAGTATCGGTGAAAGGGGGCGAGAAGCGAACTTATAAAAATGGTTAGAGAAAGCCACTAGGTCCCAAAAGGTTCCAGGTCCTCAATTGATATGCATAGTGACAAATGGAACTCCTGTGGGAGTACCTTTTGTCACTATGCATATCAATTGAGGACCTGGAACCTTTTGGGGCCGATCGGCTAGAACCCGCGGTGGCGGCAGATACCGTCGCGGAACTCGCGGAACATGCCGCCCACATTCCAGCGGAGAACGCCTTCAGGCGGCAGACTGAGCACGGGCTCGTAGACATCGAGGCGGCTCACGAGCCCCTCGGTCGGTCGATATTGGACACGGTCATCATCCGTATCAAGCCCCGCATTCACAAATGGAACACTGCCCTTTTCCACCAATGGCTTGGCCATCGGAACGAAGGTGATCTTTTCGTAGTTCAATCCCAATGTATAAGAGTCGTCCACTGAACGGTACTTAACCACCGCCTGAATGACACTATAGTAAAAGTCCGTACCCATCATAGGAATCGGCATGGGATAGAAATGGCAAACCGCCCAGTCATAAGACTCAACTGTGGCTGGCCGACTCTCGTAAAAGGAGAAAATTCCTCCTACTCCAATCTTCTGATAAACGAGGATGTCAGGGTTAACCGAAGAATAAGCTAATTCGGTGGGGCTCACATCCTGGCCCGCTCCCTTCTCCTCACAACCGTCAAAATATTTGATGTTAGACTCACCGGCCACACGAATGATGCCCTTGATGTTTGTGACCTCGTTGGAGCCCTCTGGTGTACACTCGGTCTCAGGGTCCACAGAGTAGTAGTTGCGGGGCTTGCCACCATATCCGGTTCCGTTACCGTTGCCGACCATCCCGCCAATGGAATCAAACTCGCCAATTTTGGTGATGTCCTGAAGGCCTTTAGAGCGATAGCTCACGCCAATAGGAGAACAGGCCTGAAAATGAATTTGCAGGATCAGTCCAAAGATGATTGCAACGACGGCCATCGGTGCAATATATGGAGACCGTTTATTCATAACCTAGCGCCACCCCATTGCCCTTCCAGAGGGTAGGAATATTATAGGGGACTTCCCCCCCGGTAGGGCGGGAAAATGGCCTCGAATTATCAGCTAAAAATAAAGAGTAAATCACCTAGAATATTAAACAGAGCCTGTCTCAGAGCAGGACGCTGTTAAACTTTTTGCCGTCGAACTTGTGGACATTCCCTACCGAGGCACGGGCCTCTCGTGAAAGCACTTCCCATTGTAGAAAGTGCGTTCGCGACCAAGAATGTACCACTCAAATCGACCCATCTCAAATTCCTTAAATTCATCAAATGTCGACTTGAGCTCGCGATGTGGACCTGATAGTTCTTGATATTCTTTGGTGCGACCACTGTCCTCGAACCAACGTCCGACTTCAATGACCATTTCTGATCCCTGAAACACGCGAATAGGTTGCCTCATACCATTCACATCCACCTGTTCGTACTTCACATTCATGGTGTAATAAGGTGTGAGATCATTCCAGCGATGAACGGTCACATTGATTCGTGAAAAATAACTGTTGGTTCCGGAAAGGACTTCAGGAAATGGTGTGAAATCACAACTGGCCACCACCTGCCTTTTGCCTTCTTCCTGTTTCGGAAATGTTGAACGCTCTTCAAAGATCGAACCCTTACGACGGAAGTAAAGCACTTCCGGATTGTGCTCAGAGAAAACCACTTCCTGAGAGGGAATCTGTTCCCCGTTTTCCTCTTTACACCCGTCGTAATAGGTGATCGCCTTGTCATTACCAACCGTGATAATGCCTTTAACATTGGATTGACTGCCGTCCTTGGCAACACAGTCCTGGTTCGGGTCAATCCAATAGTAGGTGGGCTTTCCACCGTACCCGGTGCCGTTGCCATTTCCTGTGCCACGGCTCTCCAGAGTCGTTTCTTTGTCTTCAGATCCTTCTGAACCCACGACCCGCAACTCCGTGCAGGACGATGCCACTGCAATGATCAGGAAACACCCCACTATAAGAATCCAATTCTTTGCAAGCTCTTCCTTAAAGACTTGCCCTAATCCCTTAGATAGATCCCCATTTGCCATTTTGTCTCCCGCCTCTATGTCTCAAAATCGTACAGATTACATTCGCTTCATCACCTTGAGACACTTACATTATATTGTTTCGCGAGCTTCGATAGACACTGATATATTTGGGGAGAGATGGATGATAAGTACCTAAAAGTAGTAGAGCGTCTTGAGGAGTTGAGCCGAAATGGACTGGGGGCCGAGGTTCGCAAGCAAATGCAGAACCTGGTGGTGGTCAAAGTGCCCAGGCAATATCGCTTACCATTGGCGAACTTAGCTCGAAGGAACAACCTCCCACTCATGTCCATCAGGCTGCTCAACCCCATAGTTCGTTCAGAGCGGGCGTTGGATGTCCCGGCCTCTTACCAGGAGTTGGCTGAGTATGCCTCTTCTTTGCTTTACATTGGCGCCGGAAAGGAGGCCGAGGAGCTCTTGAGTAGCCTCGATCCCTCGCAGATTCCACGCGTTTTACTTTATCGCTCGTTCTCATGCTTTGGCCGCTGGGAATACGAGCGGGCCATTCCGCTGTTGATGGAATACATTGAGCGCGAACCCGATCCATATTTGAATACCGTAGGGGAGATCAACCTTGCCGCGGCAAAGGTCTTTCTTGGTCATGAAGATGTTGAGTCGTTGTTGGAGAGTCTGCGCACCAAAACCCGCGATCGGGAGTACTGGCTGCTCCACGGTAATAGTCTGGAATTGTCGGCACTGATGACTCTTTCTAACAAACAATATCGTGATACCAAAAAGTTTCTCAACGAAGCCGCCGTAGTTCTTGAGAAATCTCAATCTCTCAACGATCTGTTTGTGCGAAAGTGGCGGGCTATTTTGAGTTTACATCAAGATCCGGATTCGAAGGAGGCCGCCAAACAGGTGCAAAAAATCAAAGCTGAAGGGGCCAAGTACCAAAACTGGGAAACAGTTAGGGACTGCGAATTCCACCTGGCGGTAGAAACCAAGAATCAGGACTTGTTTGGTCGAGTGTATTTTGGCACACCCTATCCCGCCTATCGACAGACCATGCGGGATAAGATCCCCCGACAATGGAAGATCCCTGATGAGTATCTACTCGCTTCGACCTCGGCCGCCAATCCCCAGCTCGTTCTTGATCTCAAACTTGGCAAAGAAACTCACGGACGATTTGAACTCAAGCCGGGTCAACTTCTCCATCGAGCCCTGGTGTTGTTGATTGAAGACTTTTACCACCCAAAACGGGTGGGAACCTTACATTCTGAACTGTTTCCAGACAGCTACTTCAACCCGGTCTCTTCTCCCAACCGCATCTACCAGGTGATCTCGCGCCTGAGACAGTGGGCCGAGGGCACCAATGTCCCTCTAAGTATCAAAGAGGACAACGGCTACTATTGGGCTCGGGTGCTGGCCGGACTGGGCGTTCTTGTACGTGAAGAGAAGACCCTGGCCTCAGAGGTTTCTCCCAATCAAACTCTGATCAACCGCCTTCAGGAACAGAGGATCGAGGAGTTCTCAGCCAAACAAGCCTGTGACAGCCTCGGCCTTTCTCGCAGCTCCTTCAATAGATTTGCCAAATGGGCGATTGACGAGGGCGTCCTGGAGAAGAGAGGACAAAGTTCTGCCACTCATTACCGACTTATAAAGAACGCTGCCTGATTGCGTCTGCGATCCACACTTGCCGAAGTGACTCAATTTGAAACAGATCTCTCGCCAAATACATAAGTTTGCTTCAATCCCTTTAAATCTTAAACTGATACTGTCAGTCTCATTATTGGGCTGACTTGAGGTGTGTAAGGAAAAGATTGGGAGCTTGCTATGGAACTCTTAAGTGGGATATCTGAGTTCATTCGCGAGAACCTGGCCATATTTGTGTTGTCCATTATGGTCGGTATCGCCGGTGGTCTGAAATTGAAAACAATCTCCAAGACTTCAGAAGTGTGCGACCCCTCCGCTCCGGAGTGTGTCAGCTATCTAAAAAACAAGTACGAAGGTCGCGGGCCGGCCTCGGAGGATCAGCCAGGATCTGGCAAGAAAGCAAAACATAAACGAGCCAACAGGATTCAAAGATTCTTTAGATCTGGAATCGGCTCTCACGATTAATTCTAAAACGCTTATCTTTTTCTCATTAGCAGCTCGGCGTAGCCACCAGCATAATTGCCTGCGTTTTGAAAACCCATCGCAAGTAACGCCATGGTCACCGCCGCTGACCGGACTCCGCGATTACTGATAACCAGAATGCGGTCCTTGAGACCGACTCCAACCCCTCGTAACTGATTACGCATGGACTCTTTGATCTGTCCCCCAGCGGTGAAAAATTCTTTCCATTCGATGTGCATTGCCTGAATGTCCGGGTTTTGATAGCCAAGCCCAAAACCTGTTTTGGAGAAATACTCTTTCTTAGATCTCACATCTAGGATGTGGACTTTGTCCATTGGATCCTTGCGAGAAACCGCAGACTTAAGAACCTCCTGCCGGTCGGCCAGAACTGATCGTACCACTTGAGGCTTCCAGTCTTCATGATTTTTGAGGGGTGAGGACTGGATATTGGTCATCATTTTGTCAAAAATTTTAATGTCAGAGATTTGGACCTTGGAGACACCCAGGTAAAACAGGGTCCAGGCCATGCGCCCCTCCTCTCCCTGGCCATCCAAACCCTTCCCCACGATCACCACTTCGCTCGTAGGACCGATCCCCTTAAGGGCCAAGCGCTTGGTCACCCGACCCACATCCGCCTGAATGAGGCCCGGTACAGCTCCTCTCACCTGAGCAAAATCCTCCCACTGAAGATGAATGGAATTGGGAATATGAGCCATGGTGTAATCAAAATTGGAGCGCACATCGACGACCACGGTGTCATCTTTGATCTCAACGGGAGCCTTCATTTGTTGAGAAAGTTCCTCAAAGTTAATGATCCGGGTTTCCACAACCCGAGTTGGATCGGGAGTCTGGCAGCCAAAAAGAGCTAGAATAACCGCACCAGCTGCCGCGCCACAAAGATATCTCAAATGCTTTGAGACCGAGACCATTCGGCCACCACCCTTATTTGTGTTTCATGGTTGGGAAAAACAAAATATCGCGAATACTAGGCTGGTTGGTGAGCATCATCACCAAGCGTTCAACTCCCAAACCCACGCCTCCTGTGGGTGGCATCCCCACATCAATAGCGTGTGCAAAGTCGTGGTCCATGGGCTGAGCCTCTTCGTCGATGACCCGCAGGGCTTCTTGTTCTTTGAGACGCTCCAGCTGGTCTTCTGGATCATTGAGTTCTGTGTAGGCATTGCCCAATTCCATTCCTGCCACGATGGGCTCAAAGCGCTCTACCAAACCCGACTTTGTCCGGTGCTTCTTGGTCAAGGGAGACACCTCAACCGGAAAATCGATCACAAAGGTCGGCTGCCAAAGATGCTTTTCAGCCGTCAACTCAAAGGCCTCCATGATCATCTCCCCGCGACGACCAATCTTTTTACGGTCCGATCCCAGAGACTTGATCTTATTGAACAACTCATCGTCACTCATGGATTCAGGATCAAATCCGCCATACTCTTTGATTCCGTCATTGACGCTCAAGCGCTTCCAGGGAGGAGTGAAATCAATCTCCTTTTCTGTATAGACCACCTTCATGGAACCGGTGATTTTTTGACAAACCGTTGAGACCAGCTCTTCAAATTGCCTCATCTGGTCTTCGTAATCCGTATAGGCCTCGTAGTACTCCATCATGGTGAACTCAGGGTTATGAGACCTGTCGATACCCTCATTGCGAAAATTTTTTGAGATCTCGTAAACCTTGTTAAAACCACCGACCACCAGACGCTTCAAGTAGAGTTCCGGCGAAATTTTCAAAAACAGCTTCATATCCAATGCACGGTGATGGGTTGAAAAGGGATAAGCCGCCGCTCCCCCATAAATGGGCTGGAGCACAGGCGTTTCCACTTCCAAAAAACCCCGCCCGTCAAGGAAGCTGCGGATCTCACGGATGATCGCTGAACGCATTTCAAAAATCTTGCGGGTTTCGGGATTCATGATCAGGTCCAAATGCCGATAGCGATACTTGAGTTCAACATCCGTCAAACCGTGGTACTTCTCCGGCAGTGGCTCCAGTGTTTTGCACAAGATGGAGAACTCCTGAGCGTGAACAGAAAGTTCACCCTTTTTCGTTTTAAAGATGAAGCCCTTAACACCGACGATATCGCCAATATCAATCAGCTCAAAGGCTGTGGCCATTTGCTCGGACAGATCTTCCACCCGAACATAGACCTGCATACGACCTGTCTCGTCCTGAATATTGAAAAAGGAGGCCTTTCCCATGTCCCTCTTGGTCATCAGGCGACCGGCCACCACCACAACCTGGTCCTCTAGCTTCTGCCCGGCTTCCAAGTGACCAAACTTCTCCTTTAAACCGCCACTTTCGTGCGTTGGTTTAAAGTTGTGAGGAAATGGGTCAATACCTTTTTCTTTGAGAGCATGAAGCTTACGGCGCTTTTCAGCTCTCAAGGGATTGTCTCTTTCCTCAACACCAATCTGGGAGTTCGTCTCCTTTTCCATTCTATCTCTTTCCGTCAAGTGGTTTACTCAGCAGCGCCCGCGTAGATGTCCATGACCTGATGAAGAAGTTGAACTGCTTCAGCCTTTGGTCTTTGGAAAGCATTGCGCCCCATGATGCTACCGAAGGACCCTCCCTGAGCCAAGCCCTTGACCTCTTCAAGAACCGCCTCTGTACCTTTTGCGGCTCCACCGCTAAAAATCACCACGCGCTTGCCATTAAAGGCAGAATCCAACACGTGGCGAGTGCGATCTGCCAAGTGCTCAATCTTGATGTTCATTTCCTGATAGACCTTGCGGGCCGCATCTTGTTCAATGTGAGAGGTTGGCGGCTTCACTTTAATGAAGTTGGCGCCGAGCTGGGCGGCAATCTGTGCCGCATAAGCAACCACATCAATGGCGGTCTCTCCATCAGTGGAAAGATCTGTTCCACGAGGGTAAGACCACATCACCACGGCCAAACCTGCGTCCTTGGCCATGCGTGAAGCATAGGCAATCTCTTCGTACATTTCCTTGCGCGCCTCAGAGCCGGGGTAAATGGTAAAGCCAATGGCACAGCAGCCAAGGCGAAGAGCATCGTCCACCGAGGAAGTTAAGGCCGAGTGGGGCGCCCCTTTGGTGCCGAACAATGTGTCTGAGTTGTTAATTTTCAAAATCAAAGGAATCTCACCAGCATATTCCCGGGCACAGGCTTCAATGAAGCCCAGTGGAGCGGCATAGGCATTACATCCCGATTCAATCGCCAGATTGAAGTGATAGGAAGGATCATAACCATCAGGGTTTTTAGCAAAACTACGAGCCGGACCATGTTCAAAACCTTGATCCACGGGAAGGATAACCAACTTACCTGATCCACCCAGACGGCCGTGGTTGAGCATTCTTGCCATATTGGTCAAGACGCCGGGGTTTTCACTTCCGTACCAACTCAAAATCTCCCTAACTCTTGGTGTCATATCGCTTCCCTTCGAGGGCGCAAAAGGCCCTGTTGAACTGGTTTTTTTAAACGCTACAAACCTAGTCATTGTCAGTACCTAAATCAAGCAAAAGTCCAATTCAGAAAGGCCCTTCTAGAGCTGGATTTTACACTCTGTTTCCACCATAATCCTTCTCCTCATGAGAGCCTTCATTCACAGCCGCCTGGCCCCCTTTAAACATGCGAGCTTCCGTCGCTACTTCCTGGTGCAGACTCTGTCGATGATTGGCACCTGGTCCCACGATCTAGCTCGGGCCTGGATCGTGGTGGAGATGATGGGGAAAGCCGCTGCCCTGGGGCTTCTCATGCTCTCCGTTGCTCTGCCCACTCTGATTTTGATTCTCCAAGGCGGAGTTTTGGTCGACAAACTTGAAGTCCGCCGACTGATGATGGCGACCCGAGCCACTTTGGCCGTTTCCGCTGTGACCCTGGCGGCTCTGACTGAGTTTGGCGAGATTCAACTGTGGCATCTGCTGGTGTTTGGCTTTCTTGAGGGGAGTGTCATGGCCTTTGATTCTCCTGCTGAGCAGGCCATGCGGGTGCGGTTGGTCCCTCGAGATGACTTCCAGCAGGCCATTGCCCTTATGTCCTCCAATTTCCACTTGGCGAGAATGATGGGGCCTTTGGTGGCTGGCTTTCTCATGATCCAACACGGCCCATCCCTGGTGTTTTTGGTCGATGGCATTTCCTATGTGGGAGTACTTCTCATCCTGTCCCAGCTTCAGCTTCAACCCATCTTGCGGCGGCCTCCCGAACCCAGCCAGTCCCATAGTGCTGCCCTGATTGAGGGCTTAAAGTATCTGATTCGCACTCCCAAGTTGCGCTACCCCATGTTTCAGCTGCTTCTCACCATCTGCCTGATCTTTCCCCAGATCGTGGTCATCTTTCGCACTTATGTGAGAGAAAAATTCCAGTTGTCGTCGGGCGAGTTTGGCTACGTATTTAGCCTTCCCGCAATGGGAGCCCTCGCCGGCACCCTTGTATTTGCTCTGTGGAAACCCAAGACCCCCATTCACACTCTGCGCCTGAGCATCCCCTGTTTGTTGGTGGGATACACCCTGGTCCCCCTCATGCCCACGGTGACCGCCACTGCCGGGACGATGATGATCACTGGCTTTTTCTCCTATTTGACCTTTGCTTCACTCACGATCACCATGCATCTGGAAGTGGAGGAGGATTTCCGGGGGCGCATCGGCTCAGTGATCGGCCTGGGATTTCTCGCCATCGGCCCCATGATGTCCTTTCCCGTTGGCGGACTGGCTGATCGCATTGGATTTACGCCGGCCGTCTGGAGCCTGACATGGGCATTTGGTTTACTCAGCGCCCTTTTCGCTTACCTCCACTTCCGTGCCCTGGGGCGCAGAGCCCAATATAAGGAAAAAACCTGAGGTTTCCATTGGCAATAAAATCCGCTATGGTAGGCCCTTAATCGCGAGGTAGACGATGGCGCAAATCACTGTGAGCTTTGAAACCACACCCAATCCCCAATCGATGAAATTCAACTTTTCTGCACCTATCGCGGAAGAGATGGCTGAGTTCAACGACGCCGGCAACTGCCGACGCTCACCTTTGGCAACCAAGATCTTTGGCTTCCCCTGGGCGGCAGGGATCATGATCGGGCATGACTTTGTCACCATCACCAAACAGGACTGGGTGGAATGGGATGTCATTGCTGAGCCATTGGCAAGTCTCCTGCAAGAACACATTGAGCGCGGCGAAGCCGTCCTTCTCCCCGAGACCTCAGTTGCCGCAAGCGAAGACAGCGAACAGGTGATTCTTATTAAGCGCATTCTCAACGAGGAAATCCGCCCAGCTGTGGCCATGGATGGAGGAGATATTGTCTTTCACCGCTACGAAGAAGGCGTGGTCTACGTCTACATGCGCGGAGCCTGCAGTGGCTGCCCCAGCTCGATGATGACTCTGAAAGACGGAGTGGAAGCTCGGCTCAAAGCCGCCCTCCCTGAAATCATCGAAGTCATTGCTCTTTAGACTATTTGATCCAGCTGACTTTGCGAGTGGCCTCTACTGTTGAAACCACTTCTTTTTGCATAGCCAGCAATAGGTCTTGAGCAAAGACCGTTGCGGGGTACTGCAAATCCTCAAGTGAGAGAGTCGGTACAGGTGTTCCTGTGTTGCTCACATTGACGGCAAAGTGAATCATGGCGGAAACAGGGCTCACGGTGGCCACACTAATGCTGAGTTTTCTTTCGCCGGCAAATAGGTCGTCACCGGAGCGAAACAGTTCTTGAGCCAAGGATCGGCTGCCTGCCTTTTGGCGAATGAGATCTAAGGCGATCGAGGACATTAATCGCTGCAGAGCCACTGCGGCCAACAGGCTGCAGTCAAACTTCTCTACCACAAAATGAACCATATCCGACCCAGCAATGGGACTTCGCGCCCTCAGGTCTTCGCCGTCCACCATATGTTCCCAGGCCACATCACAGGGCCCTCGCCAGGCAATAATCGAATCACCGAGGATTCCCTCGTTCATATAGGCGTAAAGGGATCGAAGCTGGCTGCCGTCATAACAAATGTTTTTATCGAGCCATTTGGTCCGCACTTAGGCCTCCTTCATCGCGCGCTGAAAGCGCTGACAGGACTCACACTCACCACACCAACTGTCCCCCGCATGGTAGCAGGGCCACAGCCGATCAAATGGCACTTTTAGATCCTTCCCCAATCGCACAATTTCGGTTTTGCTCAAATCAACAGTAAAACACTTGGTCTTTACCCCACGTGCCGTGGAAAAGGAAAAACTGTGATCCAAAGCCTGCAGGAATTCACGAGTGTTGTCAGGGAAAGTTGCGGCCTCTTCGGAATTAAATCCAGGAATCACCACCTCAGCTCCCAAACCTTCAGCAAAGCCGGCAGCAATGTTAAGCAAAATGCCATTGCGATTGGGGACCCAAACTTTTTCTGCCGTCTGTTCCGAAGTCTTCAAATCATCAATAGACACTTCAGACCCTTGCGGCACCGGCTGATTCGCGTCCGTTAGCGAAGAGCGGGAAAACACTTTGAACCAAGGGAGCTCCACCACCTGATGAGTAATGCCAAGGCCGGCACATAGAGCTCGCGCTGATTCAATCTCTTTGCGAGCCGCCCGTTGACCATAATCAAAGGTCAGGGCCATGATCACTTCGGTATCCCGATGGGCTTGATACAAATTGACTGATGAATCCAGCCCTCCGGAAAGAAGGACCAGGGATTTTATTTTCATTTCCGACTCGTCTTACGATTCAGTTTCGGAAGAGGGATCTTCTTTCTTGCCGCCGGGAACTAGGTTCTCGCGAATGGATTTGGCTTTGGCCAGTACCTTTTCAGCAAGTTTGTAGGCGACATCACCATCTTCTTCCCACTTCTGGCGCTTTTCCGCCAAAATGCGACGGACCTTTTCAAAACGGGTCGAAGTCAGATCCAGAATCTTCCGGTCCAATTCCTTCTTGGCCTGAGCCGCCTTATCACGGGCTTTTGTGGCTCTCTCTGTTAGCTTGTTGCGTAACTCGTCCAATTCCCATCCCTCGTGTCAGGGCACACAGCTAACACAGGCTGGCAAGGGTCTCAAGAAAAAGTTTCAAACCCTCAATCGCAGGTCGCGAATAAGAAGCTGGAGCTTCTGACGGCCGGCAAAGTAGTTCCACTGGGGCTCACAGAGGAGATCCACCACCTCACCAATGGGCTGAGAAAGGCCAGAAAACTGATGATCCCGTGGTGGTGAAAACCACAGGGCCTCTAAGCGATGAGGGTTCAGTCGGTCCGCCACATCTAGACGGAGATGGCCACCTCTTAACTCCCGAACTCCTTTAACCTCTAGGTTTTCCAGGCACAGGGTCACCGGTTCCCAGCCGCTGCCAAAGGGGCCAAGATGCTGGAACCAGTTCATAAACTGAGGCGTCACCTCAGACAGGGAACCTGTGGCATCGTAAAGCAGTGTTGAAGTTTCCAAAGGGGCTTCATTCAAATCGGAGTAGTACTCGGAAAAGAGCCTGTCCAATTCTTCCGCCTTGTCAGGAGAAACTTCAAACCCCGCCGCCGGCGCATGACCACCAAACTTGTTGAGAGCTGGAGAAGCAAATTCTAAGGCCTGGAGGACACTACCCGCTTCAGGACCAGGAATGCGCGCACTGCCGGTGATCTTTCCAGTTTCGGGATTTAACGAACCCACAAAAGCCGGGACACCAAGGTTTTGCGATAGTTTGGTGGCCACAAGACCCACCACACCTTTGTGGTATTTGTCTGACCACACCCACACATAACCTTGCTGCCCAAGCTCTTTCGCCTGTGCGGCCGCATCTTCTTCGGCCTCGGCCTGAAGTCTGAGGCGCATTTCATTGTTGGCCATGACCTCTGAAACCAAACGAATGGCTTCTTCAGTGCTTTCCTCCAAATAGATATCCAGGGGAAAAATTCCGGTTTCCATTCGGGACAGGGCATTGAGTTTAGGTGCAAAACGGATGGCCACTTCCTGAGACGTCAGCTCACGGCCCGCCAACCCCAACTCTTCCATCAACACCCGCAGACCGGGGCGCTGGGTTTGAGCCAGCTCCTTTAAACCATGTTTCACCAAAATCCGGTTTTCCCCGACCAGAGGCACCAGATCAGTCAAGGTGCCAATAACAAAGCAATCGAGGAGACTTTTGGGATCAAAATCCAGATCCATCAGCTTTAGTTCGCGAAACTTCATGCGCAAAGCCAGAACCAGATAAAAGGCCACGCCCGTGCCACATAGGTGCCCCAATTGAGAGGGGCAATGTCCCTTATTGGGGTTCACAATGGCCACGGCCTCGGGAAGAGTCTCCGCAGGCAGATGATGATCGGTGATGATCACATCCACCCCCAACTCATTGGCTCGTGATACGGCCTCATTGGCAGTGATACCCACATCAATGGTTACCACCAGAGAGACTTCATCGCGGTGAAACTGCTCAATCGCGTGGGTGTGAAGTCCATAGCCTTCTGTCAGTCGTTTTGGCTGGTAAGTCACCAGGCTTTCAAAACCGAGAAGGGACATCCCCTTTAGGAGCAAGGCCACACCAGAGGTCCCGTCCAAATCAAAATCACCGTAGAGAACGATCTTTTCCTTATCTTGAAAGGCTTGAACCAAGCGACTAACCGCCCGATCCATTCCATCCAGTTCATAGGGATTGGTCAAATTTTGCAGAGTCGGCGCGAGATGAGAGTTCACCTCCTCTTTGGAGGTGAGCCCCCTGGCCTGCAGGATCTTCCACATCAACCCCGGCATGGAAACCGGGGCTTCAAGAGATTTAAGATCTGAGCGGGGCTGCCAGCGGGTGGAAATCACGATCCGATTAGGCCGTTGCCTTCTTATTGAGAATGCCATCCATAAAGATCACCAACGGGTTGGCAACGTATATGGACGAGTAGGTTCCAACAATAATACCGATACCCATGGTAAAGGCAAAATCCTGAATCACGCCCTCGCCGATGAAATACATGGCTCCCACGGCTAACATAGTTGTAAGGGAAGTTAGAATCGTTCGGCTTAGAACATCATTGACCGCCCGATTGACAATCCACGGGAATTTCTCGTCTCTAAACAGCCCCTCATTTTCGCGAATACGGTCGAAGTTAATGATCGTATCGTTGAGAGAGTAACCAATAATGGTCAAAATCGCCGCCATCGTCTGAACATTCACTTCCCGCCCAAAAAGGGAGAAAATCCCCAAAGTCACGATGGAGTCATGGAACAAACAGAACACAGCACCTGGGGCGTATTTGTAGTCAAATCGCAGTCCGATATAAACCAGAATCAAAAGCAGACAATAGAATGCTGCCAAAACACCATTGCGCTTAAGCTCCGCCCCAACCTGAGGGCCAACCGAGTCCACGCGGCGGATGGTCGCGCCCTGAGAGGCAAAAGAATTTGTCAGTCCCTCAGTTATCTTGGCAATCAAAGTCTTGAGCAATTCATTGGTCTCTTTGTCGGTCTCGCCTTCTATGGTCTCAAGGCGAATCAAGTATTCATTGTGTTCACCAAAAGACTGTACCGAGGCTTTGTTAAAACCCATCTCATCGGTAAAGCTGCGGACCTGGCCGGCCTCGACTGCCTGGTTGAATTGAACCTGTACTTCTGTTCCACCGGCGAAATCAATTCCGTAGTTAAAACCCTTGGTGGCAATCAACACGAGGGATGCAAGTACGACTATTGTTGAAAGAACCGCAAAAGGGGTTCCCAACTTCAAAAAATCAAACTTCCCGGGGTCATTTTTACGACCTGTCTTGGGATTGTTTTGTTGTTGATGTCTTTTTCCCATTTCTTTCCTCTTATCCCTTAAACAGCCGTAATCTTTTTGACCTTCATCCAATTCACCATAATGTCCATAATTAGCTTACAGACAAAAATGGCGGTGAACATAGAGGTCAATACACCGATAATCAAACTTACGGCAAATCCACGAACAGGACCTGTTCCGTAATACATCAGAACCACGCTGGTGGCGATGGTGGTGATGTTCGCATCCATAATCGCGCTGAGAGCGTTGCCAAAGCCATCTTTGATGGCCGCCTGGATCCCGGCACCTTTGCGCAGCTCCTCTTTGATCCTCTCAAAAATAATGATATTGGCATCCACCGCCATACCAATAGTCAGAGCAATACCGGCCACACCCGGAAGCGTGAGAGTGGCTCCGAGAGAGGTGAGAATTGCCAACAGGAACATAACGTTCAAACACAGGGCGATGTTAGCCACGACCCCAAGACCGCGATAGTAGATAATCATAAAAATCAAAACCAGGATGGCACCCACCATGCCCGCCTTTTTGCCGGCATTAATGGCGTCAGCACCTAAGGTGGGACCAACAGTTCTCTCTTCCAGCTGCTCAAGCGCCGCAGGAAGAGCACCAGCTCTCAAGGCCGTAGCGATGAAGTTGGCCTCATTCATGGTCTCTTGGTAGTTCCGGCCACCGAGAGTGATCCTCGCCGTGGAGGTTGAAATCTTACCCTGGATCACAGGTGCACTTTGCACCACTTCATCCAAGACAATGGCCATTTGCTTATTCACATTCTTCTCGGTGATCTCACTAAACTTGCGACGACCATCAGGATTGAAGGAGAAAATAACTTCGGGCTCACCGTATTCACCCGGCCGCACATGGGCATCTTCCAGCTCGTTACCACCCAGATCGGTGTCTTTGGAAACCACGTAGGGAATTTTACCTGCTTCAAGATTGGCGGCACTCTCAGGCTTTTGGAAGACCACCACTGTGCCTTCTGGAAGCTTGCCTGCCAGATCTTCGTTGAGACGCTTGACGTAGGCTGAGTAACCCATGTTCTCTTTGCCCAAGCCATAGTTACCAGCAGCCTCCGCGTCCGAAATCATTTGCCCCAACTTCTCAGGATCAACTTCCGTACTGACAATACGGAAGTCCAAGCGAGCGGTACGATTGATGAGTTCCTTGGCCCTTTGCGCATCCTTGATACCGGGAAGCTGAACCAAAATCCGATTGTCCCCTTGGGCCGAAATGCTGGGCTCTGCCACACCAAATTCGTCAATCCGGTTGCGGATCACTTCAATGGCCTGATCAATCACCTGCTTTTTGTACTCACGAACGACATTGTCATAATAACGAAGGGTGACCTTGGTGCCATCAGTCTCAAGGATCTGTAAAGTCGCAGGATAAAACTCCTCGATGTACTTCTCCAAACTGGCCACATCGGCATCGGTCTTTAACATCACATCTAGACGAGTCTTGTCCTCGTCCTGAGATTTCACACTCTCAAAGCCCACTTTCTTGTCCGCCAGCTCACCCTGAAGGCTTTTGGCCAAACGGTTGGTCTTTTCGACAATGACGCCTTTGGTGTCCACACCCATCACTAGATGGAGTCCACCCTGAATATCCAGACCGTAGACGATCTTCTTTTTGGAAAACCACCAGTCTTCATCGCCAAAGTTGATAAAGTTAGGCATAACCCAGGCCAACCCAATCAGGATGGACAGGATAAAAATACCCACACGGGCTTTGATACTTTCAATCATTTTGCTTCCTCACTCACGGGGCCTGAAATTTGCGTCCGCAGAATCCGCAAGCGCACACCATCAGAGACTTCAAGTGTGACGAACTTGTCGGTTAGGCCCTCTATGGTTCCGAAGATCCCACCGGATGTCAAAACGGAATCGCCACGCTTTAGAGCTCCCAGGAACTCTTGCTGCTTTTTGGCGCGCTTCTGTTGAGGACGAATAATCAAAAAGAAGAAAATGATGAAAATAAAAAGAAAGGGCATCATTTGCTCAAGGAATCCAGGCGCCGCTTTGCCGGCAGCCGCTTGAGCCATAGCCAACTGACTGAACATATTTACCTCCGCGTCTTTCGGGTCCACAAATGACCATTTGAGGGGGCAAAAATCAACGACGAAGTGCGGAAAATGACTGGGGAAAAATCCCGCCTAGGCCTTGGCATCGTCCCTGACGAATCGCGTTAAGCAGTCGTCCCGGTAGGCAGGCCAACGGCCTTCGCGAATGGCCGCCCGAGCCTTGTCCATAACCTGGCAATAGAAGTGAAGATTATGGATTGTATTGAGCCTGGAGGCGACGATCTCCCCACTCATGAACATATGGCGAAGATAGGCCTTGGAGTAATTCTGGCAGGTGTAACAATCGCATTCCGGATCCAGGGGCCCTGGGTCCTCTTTGTACTGCTGGCGTTTAATGTGAACTTTACCCTGCCAGGTGAAAAGTGTTCCATTGCGCGCCGTGCGCGTGGGCATCACGCAATCAAACATGTCGATGCCTGAGTCTACGGACAAAACCAAGTCAACCGGTGTTCCAACACCCATTAAATAGCGCGGCTTGTGCTTCGGCATCCTCGGGCCCACCACTCGCACCAGTTCGTGCATCAAATGAATGGGTTCACCCACACTGAAGCCACCAAGGGCATAACCCGGTAACTCCACACTGGTGATCTGCTCAAGACTCTCCATGCGTAGTTTTGCGTCCAATCCCCCTTGTACAATTCCAAACAAGAGACTTTCCTTGCGGGTCATGGCCTCTTTACAGCGCAGAAGCCAGCGATGGGTAAGATCCATGGACTCCTTAAGTTTTTCGGGTGTCGATGGATGGGCCGGACATTCATCAAAGGCCATGATGATGTCGGATCCCAGGGCCATTTGGATCTGCATGGATTTTTCTGGGCTGATGAAGTGCTTGGCGCCATCCAAATGACTGCGGAACTCCACGCCTTCTTCAGTGATCTTGCGCAAACCAGAGAGTGAAAACACCTGAAAGCCCCCACTATCCGTCAAAATGGGCTTGTGCCAGTTCATGAACTTATGAAGACCACCCAGACGTTCAATGGTCTCCTCACCTGGTCGCAAATGCAGGTGGTAGGTGTTACCTAAGATGACCTGGGCGCCGATTTCCACCAACTCCTCAGGGAGCATGGCTTTGACACTGGCCTTGGTTCCCACAGGCATAAAAACGGGAGTTTCGATGGCGCCATGAAAGGTCTGCAGCCGCCCGACACGGGCTTCCTCCTGCTGATGAAGCAACTCAAACTGGCCTAATTCCGCTGCCATAGACTTAAATCCCCATAACTGAATAATCGAAACTTGTTTTCCACCGCCCATTCATAGGCACTGAGTGTCTTTTCTTTGCCGGCAAAGGCGCAGACCAAGGCCAACAAGGTGCTCTGAGGTTGGTGAAAGTTGGTCATTAACACATCTACCACCTTAAACTCAAAGCCCGGGCGAATAAAAAGGTCGGTCTCTCCCGCCCAGCCCTCAGGCCCTTCTTGGAGTTTGCCCCGAGCCCAGGATTCGATAGTTCGTGTGGCGGTTGTCCCCAGAGCCCACACCTTTCCCCCGCGGCGTTTTGTGTATTCGATCGCCTCAACCGTCGCTCGCGGGATGAAACACCATTCGCTGTGCATGGGGTGCTCATCAAGATTTTCAGACTTTACCGGCAAGAATGTGCCAAGCCCCACATGAAGGGTGACCCAACCAATTTGCACACCCTTTTCCTGCCAGGATTCCACGTCTTGTTTGGAAAAATGGAGACTCGCCGTCGGCGCCGCACAACTCCCTCTCACCTTCCACCAATCAGTTTGGTACCAGGCCTCTTCGGTCTCACGATTGTGACGCTCACCTCTGGCCTTTTGAATGTACGGGGGCAGGGCCAACTCGCCAAAGCGGTCAAAATACTCATCCTGCAAGGGCTCGCTCAACTGCAACTTTTGCGGCAATCCTTTGGCGATCAGTTTAGCCCGCAAGTTTCCCGGTAAAGCAATCTCGGCACCCCGCTTGTAATTACGAGCCGGAAACAGCACCTGCCAAACCAAGGGTTCTTCCTGGCGAATAAAGAGAATTTCCAAACCCTCATCAGTAAAAACCCGGCAGGGAATCACTCCGCTGTCATTGAGAATCAAAGTGTCCCCTGGCTGGAGGGACTTCTTCACCTCTTCTAAAGATGCTTCGCGCCACTTGTCATTATTATCCACCCACAAGACACGACTGTCGGTCACTGGCTTCTGCGCCACCAACTCTTCGGGGTAAGAATAGGATAATTCGGATGTTTTCATGTCTGCATCGATATAGCTGTAGACCCTTCGAGTGGCAAAGAGTTTGGGATGAAAATTCTCATCGGCGGATTGGAAAATCTCAACTCTCGGTCCTTCCATTCGATCTGATAGATACTTATCTACAATTTATCCAATCATAACCCCTTGATCGAAGGAGCCCCCATGAAATACGCCCTGATTGCGGCATTGAGCCTATTTGGCTTTTCAGCAGCAGCGATGACCCAAACCGAAGTGCAAAAGTGTGACTACACAGTGATGCAAAACGTGTCCGAGCTTGGTTCATTTGCCATGGTCCAAAGAAAGATCGACATGAATGAGTACCAGGCCTTTGGTGAAAGCCTGATTGCGGCGATGCAGTCTTCCGCTACCTGCGAGGAAATGGACGCCAAGCTGATTCTTATCGGAACTGAGCTGGCTAAGAAGCATTACCCCAATATGCCCATTGATTTTCGCACGCCTGCTGGCGAGTGATCCTCGCCTAATTCTGGGAGCCCTCACCGATAGGGCTCCCAAATATTCCGTCTCATTTTGAGACAAACCTCCGAGAAACATCGCAAATCGAGACAATCCAGCTACAATAAAGACTCTGGTTGGGTGTTTTCATGAAATCTAAGATGCAAAATAATGTGGGCCTGTGGGCTCTCGTGGTGGTGGTGTTTTCTTTTACTGGCTGCGGTGCCTATGAGAGCCGGTATGTGCGACACCAGTCGAGCCTCTGTGAGGAGAATCCCTCCGCTCCCGGCTGTCAGGTGGAAGTCAAAAAGCTCTCCTGCCAATTTGCCGGCAAGGAGGTGGCCCATGGCCAGCAGGTGGAGGCCTTCTTCAGCAGCGACGTGGACTGGGGCAAAACCTGCACCAGCGAAGTCCGCAGCTGCGATGACGGCAGCCTATCGGGAACCGCTGGCTTTGCCGACTGTCAGGTTTTAAAGCCAAAGTTTGACCTGTCCCTGTCCCAAATCACTGCAGACAACATGCGTGGTCGCCCGGAAGTGGAAACCCAGGTTGGTTTTATGGGTGGAGGAAATCCCCAGTCACGAGGACTGATGACCTTGGCGGATGGCTCCCAGTGGTTTGTGGGCAACAAGCAGTCGGAAGTCTGTCACTATGTGAACAACTACTGTGTGTTTGAAACCAATCAATACTACAAGAAGTCAACGGCCGGGGAATGGACACTCATGTCTGAGCAGGAAAACCTGCCCGCTGTTCAACAGCGACCATCGAGCCTCTCGGATGGAACCAAGATCTTTTCCTACGCACTGGTCAGCGCCACCCCCTTCCCGCTGCAGGAATGTGTGCTCAATACCAATGATCTCAATGACAAAACCTGCGCTCCTGTCCAAGTGGAAAGCGGCCAATTGGCATTGGATTCCACCACCACTTACCTCGGGACGGCCATAAATCCCAAGGGTGTGCGCGTGGTTTGGTGGATGACCTTTGGCCCCAACCGCACCGGTGGCCAATTCTCCTACATCTATACCGATACCAATCAGCAGTGGCTGGGACCAATCACCACTGAACTCGGCACCTACAATGATTTGGGTTTCATTCACCCCACTTTTGTCGCCGACGACCGCATGATCATTCACGGCCAGTATTCCCAAGGTGACTATGCTGACCCGGACAACTTTGTTGTGCGCGCCGCCTGGGGAAGTGTGACCTTAGGACAAACTATTCAAATTCAAAACTACCCGGACTTCGAGGACTTTAAGCCCGAGAGAAACACCGATGTTTGGGTCGACCCTACCTCAGGTGCCGTTCACAGTTTGGTACGAAACGGCTGGAAAAACGTGTACTACTATCAGGCAAAGCCTGAAGACTTACCCCAAGCTCAGTTCGCTCTCGCCGACAGTTTTCGTGCACGTTTTCAGTTTTCCGCAGTGACTGGCTATTTGTACTTAGCAGTTGGCGGCATCACCGAGGCAAAAGTGTACCGATTTGACCAGGATCTATCCCAACCATTGAGCCTCGCAAAGAGCGAAAGCAAATCGGTCCCCATGGAGGCCGCGGACTTTTCTCCCCTCACCGGCATCTACAATTCAGCTTCAGCCTACTCAGTCGCTAACGACAACAAACGGGTCGCCTTCGGCCTGTGTGGCTCCTTCGGGGTGCGTGACAACGAGATTTGGGAGCTGTTGATCAAGGAGATTTGATCGGCGCATAAACTGGCCCCCTTAATTGTTAATTCACGAAATCCTTTATCAGAGGAATGTCTTGGGGATTGGACCTCGCGCTTCAAGTCCATCCGTCGCACCAAGTGAGCGACACGCGGTTTTGTGAATTAACAATTAAGGGGGCCAGTTTGGAAAATCATTATCTACTTTTGGGTATTGGACCTCGCGCTTCTGTGCGCTCGGTGTAGACTTTCGCTTGTTGCCGCCCCATCCAATTGGGATGGGCTCGTCAACTACGCTCATCTCCTCCACCAAATTTTCGTTCGCCCTGCGGGCTCTGCGAAAATTTGGTGCGCCGGACTGGACTTGAACCAGCACGATCTTGCGACCGCCAGCCCCTCAAGCTGGTGCGTCTACCAATTCCGCCACCGGCGCATCTGAGGGCCCTAAAATTGAGCAGCTAAGATAATCGGGCCCATATCCCCTGTCAATCACAGCTCTTTCCCTTTCAATCAGCCAAAACCACCCAAGCCTGACTCAAAATGAGACGAGCCATTTTTCCTGAAACGATCCATAGGCCAATTGCGTCATACCCATTGAGAGGTGGTGATTAAATTCGCTCGCACCACCCCTCCCTCGGGTAACCGGGGAAATTTTGACGACAACCCACCAGGCGAGGCATAGGGTCTCGCCTGTTTTATTTGGCCAAGAGCAAAATTTACAACTGCCACCGGGCAATGGCCATCCCCCCATCAATCTAATAAACAGACCCTGTATCGGGGACCAGAAAAATTGAGGGGGAAATATGTCATCCATTAAGCTTCTTATGGGTCTGTGTGCATCCATTTTAATTCTGCAAACTGCTGCAGGCATGAGCGATCCCGTTCCGCTCGGGCAGGTCACGCCCGCCGAAGTGGCCGTGGAATTTCAGAAGTCCATGTCCTCTTCCCTCAAAGGTTGTTTGGCCCGCTGGGAAAAAGAAAACAACAAGGTCGGACAAAATCTCATCACAAAGGAAATCGTCTCTCAGTTTCGCAACAGTGGATATCCAAATGGCGGTTCATCAAGACTCCCTCACTGTCAGGACGCCTATGATCTTGGTGACGCTGTAATAGCCATGCTCAAGAGACGAGGAAAAACCTCGGTCCACACTCGCACCATGGTTCGTTGGTTTAAAGAAATGGCTCTTGAAGATCTGGCTAATCACATTGATAGCAATGGCTTCATCAATAAAAAGGCTCCCTACAGTCTGCTTTTCTACGGCTCAATCAACCGCGCTGAGAACCAAAAAGTAGAGAAGACTTTTAAAGTTCCCGGCTCCATGAACTACAAATTCCTGCGCACCACCTGGAACAAAGTGGGTTCCGGCACCACTCTTGATCAGGGCTTTTTCAATCCTGTTCAATTAGACCCTGCTGTCATTGAAAGCGACCAACTCTTTAGTCACTTGCGCAAAGCCTTTGATCTTCGCCGCATCTCTTATGTCTCCGCCGGCTTCACAGCCATCGAGGACTTCTGGAACTCCCATGAGGGCCCCGAAGGAGACAAGGAATTTGCACCCCTAGCCACCGCTCTCAAGGAGACCGCCATTCTCAAGCGTTTCTATTTCGCTGGCGGAGAAGAAGATCCCTTTCCCTGGAGCCGCAATATATTGATAGTGGTCGATGAGCACCACCAGGCCTGGGGATTCTATATGGGGTATTCCGAGTAAATCCAGTTATTCAAATATGTTAGAGCTGTGAAGGCCTTCCTGTACGGGAAGGCCTTTTTGCATTTGCACCGAGTCATTAACCCATCGATGGATCCTGCTTGTCCCAATGAATGAGAGCTGCACGGATGCGGCGGTAAAAATCGGGAAGCACGGACGCTTCCTGTGGGCCTCGCCCAAGGACGGGTCGAGGAAGAGGGGGACCAAATGGCTTTGAGCGAATTGGTTCAGATAACAGATGAGCTCAGTCTTCTAGCGGAGCGCCTCAAGGACGAGACGCACGCTGAAACCCGAGCTTGGATTCACCGGCGAGCCTTTTATTTGCTTCGCCAGATTATGGAGGCAAGTGATCATGAGTGACTCTCTACTGATCACCATCTTCTGTGTCCTATACGCCATCACTGTTCTGTCGTCTTTTGTACTGATGACGGGACCACGAGCTGCAAAAGTTCGCTGGCGCAGTCACCAGCAGCGCGAAGAGGACTAGAAGCCTTTCTTAAATTTTGAATTTCGATTGAGTTTTGCATGGTGCAACTACCCCATTACTGCGTTCCCCATGCGAGCCGCCGGGCGAAAGCCCGGCTTTTTTTAATTCCAGGCCGCTGTCTCGGCTCTTTCAACCGATTCCACTTCAATGCGAATTTCATCGTCTGAAATCTCTGTGGCTTGCTTGCTGGCCTCTGATGAAGGATTGCCTCTGCTAAAATCAATGTCGTCAAAGGGCTCATCGCGACCGCTTGATGGCTGGGGCCGGGTCGGCTCAGGAGCCACTAAGTCCCTCGCCACCTCCTCCAGTTCTTCACCATCCTCTTCTGCAACAATGTTGCTGTCCTTTTCATACTTTTCAATCAAAGCCGACATCTCCTGGGCGTCCTTTGATTTGGTGAAGACTTCCAGGCCCACGGCCTGACTGCTCCAGCCCAGCAAGGCCACAGTCAATGCACATAGATAGTTGATATTTTTATGAAAATACTGAGAACCCTGGTTCATTGTCATTCCCTCCAATGGAATATAACCAAGAAATTGAAGCACACTTCACCCATACAGACGAAGGGACGGGACTCTCTGTTTCAAAAAAAGAAGCTCAATCCTGGCACCCTCTGAGGAAACCACTTATGCTGAATGTTCATGATTTCAGTCTCTTACCTTTCAGCTCGATTCTCGGCCCTGGCTTTGGTTGCTTTGGTTTTCATCCCGGGTCTTCACGCTGAAGAGGTGGGGTCCTCTCAGGGTACTCTCGGGGCATCTGAGCCCCTTAGGCCTCCCAGCCGCATCACCATTTTCCCCTATCTCGGTGCCTCCCTTTTTGAACTCAAAGGAGACATTGGCACATCCAAAGCATCTCTCAATCAACGGGGAATGGGTGGAATTGGCATCGAAGTGGGCAAAGGCAGGGTTCGCTTTGAATCTGGGCTCGGAGTTCTCCAGTCCGGAACTGCCGGTAACGGCAAAGCTGGAATTTTGCCCTTTAATTTTCAATTGCGCTCCAACTTTATCACTCTGCCCCTTCTCGCTAAGATTCATTTCTTCTCCGATACCTTCTCCAGTGCTTTTTTAAAACTCGGCTTTACTGCCGCCTATCTCGCTCAATCAGATTTTGAAGTCGCCGCTCTCGGCCGGTCGGCCACCGAAGATGTGCGCAACAAAGCCAACAACTACGACTGGCTATTGACCGCTGGGTTTGGTGGACGATTTTATCTTTCTCAATCCTGGGATTGGATTTTGGACACCACTTTTTATCGGGGTCAGGTCGATGCGACTAAGGCAGATGGGAAGTCGGTGTATCAGGGGTTTACTCTGTCCACCGGTCTCGCCTATCGCCTCCCAGACGAATAAAAAGGGGTCATCTTCTTCGTTGGCAGCGTCTCTCCCTTGTGCGGCGTACATCTATGTACGCCTCCGCACTCGCTCCTTGCCGCCTCGAATCTGACCCCTTTTTATTCGTCTGGTGCTATGAGCTTCTCGGGGAATCTTCTGCGTTGCCTTCGTCACTCCCCTATCCTGCGTACATCTGTGTACGCCTCCGCGCGCTCCTAGCGGTAAAGTTCGCAGAGACGCTGGAGGTTGAACGGGGACTTGCGGATCTCACCTCGCTGGGGCCAAATCTTGATTCGCGACATCGGCTGATTGTCTCCGGTGACCAAGTGGAGCATAGTCCGAAAGTAACCATGGCGGTCGGCATTGTCTTCCGTGCCCGCTAGGTAATGGAGTAATGGGGTGACCATCGATTTCTTTTGGGGTTTCAACATCTCCCCCCAAGCCATCTGAACTAGAAGATCTCGATCGATCTGACTAAAACTGCTTTTGATCTGGCCAACAGTGAGATCCCGGGAAAGCTTGTACTCCGCCACTTTGCACTCAAGTGCCTCGACGGATTTGGTTGCCAGTAGAATTATCGCCAATAAAAAAAATGCTCTCACTACCTGTCCCCCTTACAGCTTAGGTTCATGCGCACACGAATGCCATTTCGTGATGCTGGCTCCACTTTCAGACGTTGTGCCGGAGCCCGTGACTGGGTCGCCAAGAACTCATCTGGGACGGTGACCAGATCCACACATTCCAGCTGAGACAATCTTCCCACCAAATCCGCTGTTTGCAAAGGATCATAGATGCAATCCACATCCTTCAGGCTCACATCCTTGGCAAACAGGTCCATGTATTCAAACATGATGGTTTTCTCCAAGTCAGCTTCGGTCAAAGCTACTACTTTTTTCGCTTGATTCGGCACTGACAGTTCCGACCCGATGGTCTCGCAATTTGAAGAGTCATTGGCCTCCCCCAGCTGCCGACACTTTGCCAGCAAACTCTCAAGTTTTTCTGAATTCATCTCGATGTCTAGATCTCTGGATTGACGAACTTGGGCGTCGTACTGAATCACCCATTGCATTTCTAGATTCATCCTTGAAGCCGAACAAGTCTCGACTACAAGACTCAAACTCCTCAGATAGGCTTGAGCCCTCTGCTTTCTTTGTGCTTTTTCCTTTTCCAGGACAACATCAGTCCTATTCTCTTCCAGCCAACGATCACGAAATCTCGTGCTCACCTCCCCCGATGCTTGGCGGTCGAGCCCCCTTGCTTTGCTTGCTGAAGAAAGGGAGCCAAGAGTATTGAATGCTCCCTTTATTCTTTGTTTCCAAGTCCACTTGTCGGTGTCGATAGGAAGTTCGCGATTGACTCCATGTTGTTTAAAATACTGCTTTTGATCCTCACGGTCCAACAGACAAAGGGGATGATGAAAGGGGTAATAAGTTTGAAGGTTGCCTGTGGTCCGGCCAAAGTCCACCAATACACTTTCCCCATCCTGCTCCAGGGCCTTGCCATCGGCAACTTTGGAAATGCTGTCGATGCAAACATCTTGTCTGGTTCGACAATCAAAGGCCTTGACCTTGAGGCTTGGATGGGTTTTTTCGCGCAACTCCTCCTCGCCGATCCAGCCTCGGGCTCCAAACTGATCTTCCAAAAGGACATAGGGTTTTAGTTCGCCATTGACGTTGCGGCCGACGACCCTGTAGGCCCCAGTCAAATCAAAGGCCGACGGCTGATTCGTCAGCTGATCGTACCAGCGATGATAAAAACGAGTGGTCATTCTCTTGGGAAGAGTGACTTTGTCATTGAGCAGTGGGTATCTGACTTGTACAACCTGCTCCTCAAAACTCTCCGGGGGCAAAGCCCTTGATTTCCCTTCCGGAGGAAGGCCAAATTCAATTGCTTCTTCGATCACCGACATATTTCGCAAAACAAAGCGCCCAAAGTAGTTTGGTTGCGGCACACCCTTATGCTTCCTTCGACGCTTAGCCCTCTCCTCGGGTTTGCCAATGTTGTAAAGGGTGGCCAGAAGTTCCGGCTTGTCCTTCACGCTAAAGCCCTCAGTCTCATACACATCTTGAACGTCTCGCATGGCTCCGGCCACGTAGTAAAGGGACCCTTCCGCCGTAAGGACGTCACGACGAACAAGACTGAGAGATCTTTCCTCGCGCCCATCAAGTCCCGCCAAAACACGTTCGCTTTTCATGGCCGAAAAATCATAGAGCTGACCTAAACCGAAAGAGAACTTCCTTCCGGCCACTTCGTAGGTCCCTCGGCTGGCCAGCCAGGTTTGGATCTGTTCGTCCAAGCCAGAGTTCATGGTATTCTCCGCCAAGACAGCGCCCGCAATGGCTCTCGGGTCAACTTTGTATCTCTGCCCAAGAGTTTTGATTTCATTCTTGAGCTCACGAAGGAGAGCAACAATGCGAGGACTTGGGGCTAAAAAAGCCCGCTGGTCGAGGTCTTCTTCCTCTCTTGCAACCCCAACGGCTTCAAACAGGAAGAGAATAGTGATGACGATCAAAATACGGTGTACCACTCTTTCTCATCGGGATTTCAATAGCTTAACTAGACGGAGCCTAGGTCCAGTCCTTAGGCCCTGCAGCAGTAAATTGCCAACAGCCTCGGCCACTACTAGTTCTTACCGCCTATATCTGGAATGACCAATTCGTGAGCGTTCCTCTCAGGATTCGCACACATGGCATAAAAGGGTATAGTTGACCACTTGCTTGCGCCGAGGCCACAACTCGTTCTACCCTTAACGGGTTACCCGAATGATTCCTGCACGGGAAACGTTCTTTTATGCAACGACCAACTAAGCTCAGGTTAGTAGTTTGGGACTTAGAGGTAAAAAAGGAATTTTGCGCTGAAGCCACTGTGTCTAATGCCCTTCACAGCACTATTCATGAGTCCATCTGGGCATATTTCCCCTTGCTGCAGCTATTTGTCGCCAGAGAATGCCGGCAACACTAATAAGGGAGATTCTCTCGGAAGCTACTGGATGAGTGAGGGCTTGGCGGAAATCCGCCGCAAAGTGCTTAGTGGAGAGTGGCCAAAAGGTTGCGAAGCATGCCGCCGCAAGGAAGATCTGGGAATCCAATCAACGAGAACCAGATTTCAGGACTCCTTTGGTGACTATCTCGAACAGCAAGGCATCGACTTCACCAGTTCGGAACAAAAAGTCTTTCAGATAAAAATTGGTTTCTCAAATGTTTGCAACCTGACATGCAGAATGTGCTCCTCAGAGTTCAGTACGGCGTGGTTCAAAGATGATAAGACCTTGTTAGATGAAGAGTTCGATGGCAGACGAATAGATCCCAAGTGGTTCAAACAAACAGAGCCAGCCCTTCAGCAGACGACCGACATCCTCAAAAGTGCTGGCTCTCCCTTTAAGCTGATGATTGAAGGTGGCGAGCCCTTTCTCAGCAAAATGTTTCACCAGTTTCTGCGCGAGATGAATTCGCTCGGTTTATCTAAAAACACTAACCTTTACATCACAACCAATGGCTCCATTGACCCAGGTAAATACCTGGACGACCTTAAGCAGTTTTCCACGGTTAAAGTACTACTCAGTATTGAGGGGACTGAAAAGGTCAACGCCTATGCCCGAAGCGGGCCCGATACTTACACACTGGATGCCGTGGCTCGCAATATGGACTTGCTTTCTCAATTGCCAAACTTCTCACGAGTCGTTGTGTCGCCGACAATTCAGATTTATAGCTTATTTGATATTGGAGAGCTTATTAAATGGTCGCGGAACCGAGGTTATCTTATTACTCTACAGCAGATTCTTGTTGGCCCGCCTTTCCTTAACATCAATATTCTACCAAATGACATTAAGGAGATGGCCGATAAGTATCTGTCTAACATCCTCGCTGATTTTCCTGAGGAGGATGATCTAAGTTGGGAAATTCAGTGTATCCAAAAGGCCCTATGGAAACCCCTGGATGAAGACCAGCGGCTGAAACGACTTGGGGAACTCAAAGCCTACACCCGAATCCTAGAAGCAAAACGAGGCGACAGGATTGAGTCGATTGGCCAACCCATTGCTGACTTCATTCGCGGCCTCTAGATCGAGCCTACCCAAAACCGAGGCTAATGCGATGACAGACCGTAAAGAAACTGAGCAATCTGTCTAGTTTGAGGCCATTTGCATTTGGAAGTATCAGTCTTGGATCTCCAACTGTCGCCTAACCAGTCACCTGCCAATAATCCCACCCCTCAGATTTCCATAATCCCCATAGGGGATCGTCTACCATCGGTGCTATAATAGTTAACGTAGAGGGATGAGGTCACTCCATTGGAGATGAGGAATTCCAACATGGAGGACAGAGTATGAGTACAAGGTTTAAGGTCTTTTTGATTGCGGCTGGATTAGGATTAGCCCTGCAATCACCCCCGCCAGCTTTGGCCGAGAGTATCACCCTCGAAAGCCACGGTTCAGTGAAAGCTTCCAAACAAAAATCCGGAAAGTGGTACGGCAAAAAGAAATCCGGGAACTGGTACGGCACCAATCACGGCGTGGTCATTGAGGAGCATGCGGTAAGCGAAAAGCGCGCCATTAGCAAATATGCCAAGAAATACGCTCATCCAGTCCGCATCCTGCCAGCGCCCGGGAATGGAGAGGTGGTGCGGATCAGACGGCCGATCGTGGGGATTGCCCCCGCGCCTCCGGGCTATTTGGAGCCTGTGGAACCTCACAGTGGGCTCAAGCCCATTCAAGGAAGAATTATTGGCCCTAATGGTGAGTTGATTCCCGTGAAGCCCGTACAGGGTGAGATTGTTGAGGGCCCTGTCGCTCGATTGCCCGTGATTCGGGTGAATCCATTTCGGCCAGTGGGAATCCTTCCCTTTGTGCAGACAAACGGGGCTCAATAGTAGACCGCATTTGATATCGGGACCAGGCAAATGCTGGCTTTGACTAGGGAGTCGGAGCCGACAGCAGAAGGATGCATTCCTTTTCAATCAAGCCTGGTTCCCTTTGGATGGAGACCCAGGTCACTTTGTCCACAACACCTTGCCGTAGGAGGCCCTTCGGGTATTCAACAAACTCACTGAGGGCTTCTCTACCGGTAGAGTTGTGGGTCCAACATTCGATCTAGGATCTTGTTGTCCTGAATAAATCGAGCTGTGCGCTCCCAAAGTTCCGGCACCACTTCCCCCGGCTGCTGCTGGCCTCCGCGTTTTGATTCCACCGCCCAGCGAGCTGCCAATGTAAGAAGCCCCTCGGCTATGATTGGCTCGTGGCGGAAAATACTGGCGGCAAAAGTCAATGCCCCCTCCATGAAACCAAAGTGACCGTCGAGCTGACTTCGATGAGGAAGATCCGGATATGTTTTAATTGACCCATAGGACTGGGCCAATTCCACTCCCAACTGCAGCATCTGGAATTCATGGCGGGCCCCATTGGACTTTTTAAACTCCAGATTGTAGGCAGGGATTTTGTCTTCAGGATTTTCCCTTGATTGGGTTCGAAACCTTTCAGGTTGAAAGCGAATTAGCCCTGCAGTCCCATGGGCGGAGCTGCCGCCCCTCAATGCCTCACTCATTGGTGCCAGGGTCGTGAAGTTCCCATAGTGAATGGCTCTTGGCTTGTACCACTTCTTCACCAAGCGGGCGAGATGAAGATGAGTCTCCAGAATTCGTGCAATAGTGACGGCCTTTTCCTTAGGAATAAAAGACGGAAAACTCAAATGAGACTCGGCGCTATAGTCACGCAGCTGCAACAACAGTCGACTGTACAAATCGTAAAACTGCTTGGGAACAATTTCGTAAGTGGGATGCTTGAGTTCCACATTACCGGTGGGGTCGCCATCGATTTCCGTTCTCGGTCGCATTCCGAAAAGGTGGGCAAACCATTTCGCACCAAGCTCAACCAACCTCTCGGCCAGTGGATTTTGTCGAACACGATGGAGAGAATCTCCAATGAACCTCAGACTCCCATCTCGGTTCACGTCATCCGGATTCTCAGCAAGAGCACGCTTTAGCTCACGCCGAAGCCTTGGGTCGCCAGCAACAAGCTCCTTGATGTTCTGAAAACCAATTTCCACATCAAAGGATAAGCCGATCTGATAGTCCTTGCCCTCTGGTGAACGCACGTACAAAGGCGCTTCACCTTTCCAAAAAGGTGAATCAGATTGAAGTTCCTCCAATTTCCTTACATCTTCCCGGCACTGCGCCCAAGCTTCGGAAGTACTATAAGTAATTGAAATTACTAATAAAATTATTAGTCTTAAGATAATAATAAAAGCTCTCCCTCGATTCTTAGACAACAGGAAGCAAGGCCAATGCCTAAAATCCCAGGAAAAACAGACTCGAAGCTACGGAGTATTATCGCCTAGAGCTCGGCCCCCCTTAGGGAGTGAGTTTGCGCAATTCACCCAGAATCAGGTCCCATTGGGCGGGATCACTAACCAGATCCATGGACTCAACCGACCAGTGGCGATAGTTGTCGATGTCATCCCGGTAGCAGCGGGATTCCGGCTGCTGGGTGTATTGGCTGTAGTTGGTCGACCAACAAGCGGCATTGGGGGCCTTATAAAAGTATTCGTAGACTTTGTTCCAATCTTCTATTCGCCAGCTTGAAAAATCACCCGTCACATACTGATTGAAATCCTCTGGGAACACCTCGATCAGGACCTCGCGCTTAATCACATTGCCCAGGTCCTCTTCATAAAAGTGAATCACACCCCATTTTTTTGAAAACATAGTATAGGAGCGGGCCGGATAACTCTTGGCCGGGTAACAATAATGACGGATGACGGTCACATCTTTGTTGGCATAGAGGCAACTTTGGATGGAATAGTAACCAAAGACCATGGCCTGATCCTTGAACTCAACCGACGTCGCCAGGGTATCGTTCAACACTTCTTCCACCGGGTAAGCGGTCAGACGAGACTGCCCCCAAGCCGACAGAGACAATATAGTGGCCACTACAAACATGATGATCTTAGACATCCCAAATCCCTCCTACTTTGGTCCAGCATCGTATGGGAAACAGGAAGTCAGCACCACAATTCAGACGCTTCAGGACCTTGGTCTAGCGGCTTTTATTTTTCCAGGATCATCAGACGAGCAGGACCATCAGGTGTCTCAATGACGCCCTGATCGGTAAAACCACAGGATTCCAAACAGCGACGAATCCCCTGATTGGCGGGGGCAGGATCGGCGATGATTCGTTCAATTTTTAATTCCAAAAACAGCTTCTGGCAAAACTGACTGATCACGTGCTTGGCCCAGCCTTTGCGCAAAAACTCAGGCTCACCAATAAACAGGTCAATCCCCACCGTCTTGCTATCGTAACCCTCCCACCAACCTTCACCACAGCGGGCGGCCCAATAGTATTGAATGTAACCGCCACGCTTGCCGTCGAGATGAAAAATGTAGGGTCTAACAACCGACGAGGTTATTTTCTCTTCATATTTTTTGAGAATCTCCAGGTCAGTTTCACCACGATTCCATGCGGCTTCCACATGAGGCTCCCGCCTCCATCTCAACACATGAGGGAGATCATCTTTGGCCATTTCTTTAAAGATAACTGATTCGTCTGCCATAAGTACTGAGCTAGTATGCCAATAAAAATTACTAAATTGAAGCACAGAGAGGGAAAGTCTACTCTACCCGGACCTGAAAACAATGGGGAAACACCATGCAAGACGAGTACGCCTCCTCTGCGAAGTTTTATGATGGCGCCTATAGTGTGAAACTGGATCTTCAGGACCTTCCGTTTTACCGAGATCTGGCCAAGCGATATAGTGGTCCAATTTTGGAGATTGCCTGTGGCACCGGACGAATCTCCATTCCTTTGGCCCGAGACGGCCACCAGATCACAGGATTGGATCGATCCACGGCGATGCTCGACGTGTTCAAAAAGAGCCTTGCTCATGAGCCGTCCGAAATTCAAGCCCGTGTGGATCTCACGACTGGAGACATGAGAGACTTTGATCTTGGCAAAGAATTTCCCCTGATCATCATTCCCTTTCGCCCTATCCAGCACTTGTACACAGTTGAGGATCAGGTGGCGGCCCTCAAGTCAGCGGCCCGCCACCTGTCGCCCCAAGGTGTTTTTGCCTTTGATGTCTTTTTCCCCCGACTGGATGTTATCTCAAGTGGGGTCGGCACGGAAAACTTTGAACTGGAATGGACCAATCCGGAAAATGAGCAACAAAAAATTCGGCGGTACTTCCGCAAAGACTTCTTTGACAAGATCAACCAGAATTTTGGTGGCAAGTTCATCTATCGCACTTACCAGGGAGAGAAGCAGATTGCCGAGGAAATGTGGGACCTCAAAATGTCCTTTTACACCTACCCCCACCTTCGGGCGCTGTTTGAATTGGCTGGCCTAAAGATCCACGAAGAGTACGGCACCTACGATAAAGGGCCGATGGACAACGAGGCCAATCAAATGATCTTTGTCCTCAGACACAAGAGCTGATTAGAGAGGATAGCGCTGCAGAACCTGCTGCCAGCGCTGGAAGACATCATCCAAACCCTCGCGCGGGAAGTAATCCTTTTGTTCCTGGCGGATAGTGGCCTCTTGCCCAATGACCTCATGGAGAGCTTTTTTAAGAGCCCAGGGCACGTGGTCGGCTAGGGGAATCTGATCAATTGTGTAATCACGGTGGCCGGGGACCCCGAGACCATTGTCAATGAGATTGGCCCTACGAAGAATCTCGCGGCCATCCACCCAGTCCATTTCGACAAATAGGTTTTTAACCGCTTCTTCACCATCCTTTTTGGGAAATCGATCTGAGTTGCCAAAGATATAATCCAAAACCCGAACCACAGATTCCATTTCCTGCCACTCACGGGTTCCTCGCCAGAAAGCAAATCGGGTAGGATCGGACTGCCGTACTCCTTCGACTTCCATACCCATCGCCCACTTCTGCAATGATCCAACGCCATAGGATTTTCCCTTATGAACCAAGACGACTTCCAGTGTTTCGGGCACATGAACGGGTGCGATCCCTCCATTTCGCCAATAGGCCTGCAAAATCCAGCCATACAGGGACTCTGCGCGAATCTCCCGGACATGAAACAAAAAGCGCAAAAAATCGCGGGGGTTTGTCTTTGCATAGCCGCTGCGGACCGGACGGGACTCCCCAACTGGCTTAAACACCGAGTGGAATTCCCGGCCAGAATTATCCACCTGAGTCACCCGGTAAACACCGTTGGTTCCACCCCCAAGGGCCTTCACTCCAACGACTGAAGATGTTCTCACCTTTTGAGCCCAGCCTTCCGATGACTTCATCGAGGGCAGCCAAACAAAGGAGGGTTCCTGCGAGAGGGGGTCTCGTCCATCCATGCCCCGAGACTCAGTGATTTTTTTGATCCATTGATTGGCGGCCTCGACTTCATGAGAACGAGGTTCTCCTCGAGACTCCGACAACTCCATCCCCCGAGTTCTCACCAACAACCGCTCCAAAAGGGATTCAGCGTGGGCTCGATCAGGCATCACCGCCAGGTCCGCCTTGCCATTAAGCAAGGAAGTCACCTGGCCCTCGGAGACATTGGTGGGACGACAACTTCCGGCAGTAGACTCAGCTGCAAAGCCAAAGCAGATGGTCAGTATCAACCAGGACTGGATGACTAGATTTGGAAAACGATTCATGCCCCTTGGTTCCCTCTCAATAGATGGATTTGGGTATCATTTAAACCTCTTTGCTGCGACGCGCTCAGGGAATATGGGAAAGTTTTTGCGGGAATTACAAAATCTGCCGGTCAAATCTTTTCACTAAGTAAAAGGCTTACATTTGACCTGGAAACCGAGAGGGTCAAAACTAGATGGACACCGAAATCGAAGGAGCACCCATGGTGAAAATCACAAAGGCCCTGATTTGTTATTTGTTGTTGTCTACCCTTTCCACCGCCCAAGCAGAGGTGGAGTCCTGGTACACCTACTGGGCCTTTGGTTTTGGCAGCGTCAACTACACGGGTGACATAAAGGCGGGAATTAGTGAATTGGAAAATTCCACGGGATTTGACCATTCTTCCACCACGGCAGTGGATCTTTTTGGATTTTATTGGCCGGTGTTTGAACAAAACACCATTATGGGCGTGGTCCTAAATGGAGTGACCGAGACCTATCGCAGCTCCAGTCTCGCCGCTGATGCCAGCCTCACCACCAGCCAATTGTCCTTCAGCACGATGTACTTTTTTGGCGAAGAGCCGGGAGATAACTTCTTCCTGCGAGGAGACATTGGCTTGGGACGAGTGGGTATCACTGTCACCAATGACCAAAATATTTCTCTGACTGGCGCCACCGAATCAGGGATCGGTATTCGCATCGGCGGGGGATACGGCATTCCCGTTAGTGGCGAAAGCCGAGTCTTAATCACATTCTTGTTAGGCAAAAACAGTACCGACGAGGGTGATTCCAGTACGGCATCCCTCCTCGTCGGCGGCTTATGGTAAGTTAGCCTTCGTTGGCCGCCTCACCAGCTTGATAGGTGGTGTAGACATACACTGGAATCTTGAGAGTGGCTCCCAAGTGCTTTTCAAGCAAGGGCTGAACCTCATTCCAATCCATTCCTCCAACTCCGGTGGCGAGCCTGGTGATGGCCACACTTTTCCAACCGTTTTTCTCAATTTCCTGATGAAAATTTTTGAGGGCGTGGTCCACAAACTTGTGATTGGCCTTCCCGGGCTTGGCGCCATGATCGTAGGCACCTTCTTGAGTCAAAAGGTTGGCGATCGCTGCACCTTCTGCGCCCTGCCACACCCACACATCTCCGGCCTCCGGGTGCTTGACTTTGCAAAAGTGGCGGAAGTCCTTATACATGGCGGGCCAGCGTTCGCGAAGCGAGAGGGCAAGTCCTTGGTGAAAATCATCATTTGGCGCAACTCCATGGGCAATGACGTCCGCCTTCGACAGCAATATATCCCCTGTCACTTCCTTCAACATATCAACTCCTCTGTTTTTGAGACAATCCGACCCGTAGCCACACCTGAATGTCCCGAATTTATCTTCCAGTCTCTCGATTTGGCCTGGATAATGAGTCTATTGCGAGGAGAGTGCCAATGTCTAACAGAGCTTGTGGCACACTCCTGGCATTGGACCTAAGTTTTGACCTACAGCGTGAGGGGGCTTTACCGTGGGCGAGGAAATCAGCCATTCCCAGTTTTCTGAGGACGAGCGGAGCGAATTCCAAAAGAGACTCAGAGAAGAAACCAAGCTCCTCATGGGGCTTTTCCAAAACCACGCTTTTTCAGATGAAAATGATATTGTCGGTTTTGAGATTGAAGCCTGGCTCACCAACGAAAACTTTATCCCCATGCCGGAGAACCAGAAGTTCCTCGACCAACTTAATAATCCTTTGGTGGTTCATGAACTCTCCCAGTTCAATTTTGAGTTGAATGGCTACCCCCAAAAGTTAGACGGTGCGCCCTTTTCCAAAATGGAGCAAAGTTTGGATCAAACCTGGAATCAGTGCCGAAACCAGGCTCAATGGATGAATGGGCGTGCCCTCAGGGTCGGTATCCTCCCTACCCTGCGGGATGAAATGCTGAAGATGGAGTACGCCTCCAAACTGGAGCGCTACAAAGCATTAAATGAGCAGGTTCTGGCCGCGCGAGGCGGCAGGCCCATTCACTTACGGATCGAGGGCTATGACGAAGTACAAAGCGTTCACCACGATGTGATGCTGGAAGCCGCGGCCACCTCTCTGCAAATTCATTTGCAGATTCCCCAAAACCTTGCCGGACGCTACTACAATGCTGGTGTGATTTGCGCAGCCCCTATGGTGGCACTCGCTGCCAACTCTCCCTACCTTTTTGGCCGCGAGCTGTGGGACGAAACTCGCATCCCACTGTTTGAACAATCCATTTTTATTAACAGCTTTCAGGACGTCCATGGCGAAAACATCAGTCGGGTGACCTTGGGGACTGGATATGTAAGAGAATCTTTGTTCGAACTATTTCTTGAGAATCTGGACGGCTATCCACCTCTACTGCCGATGGTTCTCACGTCTGAACCAGAGAGGTTGGGTCATTTGCGACTTCACAATGGCACACTTTGGCGCTGGAACCGCCCTCTGATCGGCATCAGTGACCAAGGGGAATATCACTTGCGCATCGAACACCGGGTGACGGCGGCAGGCCCCAGTTTGCGCGACGAAGTCGCCCATGTGGCCCTTTTTAAAGGACTTTCCGACTACATGGTGGAGATGGAAGAACCACCGGAGCTGAAACTTGATTTTCAAACTGCCCGCGAGAACTTTTATGATTGCTGCAAAATGGGACTCCAGGCTGAAATCACCTGGATTGACGGCCAAAGGTGGAACGTACAAAAGCTGTTTCACGAATGGCTCCTACCCAAGGCGGCGGAAGCTCTGAGCAAAAAAGGAGTTTCTTCTCAGGAACTCCAGGTGTACTTTGAGCAAACTTTGAAACCTCGTGTCCTCAGTGGGCAAAACGGTGCTGCCTGGCAAAAGGCCTACATCGCAACCCATGGCCCGGATTTTCAGGGAATGACTGAGGCCTACTTTCAAAATCAGGAATCGGGACGGCCGGTTCACGAATGGAGTGTGTGATTTGGAATTGAATATATTGCGGGACCTGCCCGATGTTCTTCTCACCTGTAGACCCGATGAACTCTTTGGTGAATTTGGCGGACCCATTCTGTTGGAGATTGGCCACCAGGATTGCCCTCCACTTTTTGTGTCCACCTTACTTCATGGCAATGAAACCACCGGTTTTTTTGCTCTTCAAAGATTGTTTGCCGAGTACCGCCATCACCCAGAACGCTTTCATCGGCCGCTGATTGTTCTGTTCGGGAATGTGGAGGCTGCATCCAAAGGACTGCGTCGTCGTGATGATCAACTAGATTACAATCGTGTCTGGGCCGGCGGCACCAGCCCAGAACACCAATGGGCCCAGGAAATTCTTCACTATATTAAGAATCGCCAAATATTCGCTGGCCTGGACATTCACAACAATACAGGGCGCAATCCGATGTATGGATGTGTGAACTTCCTCAATGAAAAACTCATCTACATGGCCTCTCTTTTTAGTCCCCACATTGTGTACTTCCAAAAGCCAGATGGAGTTCTTTCTAAGGCCATGGCCCAATTTGCCACGGGAATCACTATTGAGTGTGGCCTACCTGGCGTTCCTGAGGGCATTGACCAGGTCTACGATTACCTTCTCACCCTCTTACATCTGGAAACCATGCAGGAAATTCACCCCGGGTCACAAGGTGTAAACGTCTATCATAGTCGCAATCGCCTAATGATTCCCGACAGTTTTTCCCTAGCCCGAGAGGAATCTCCCGACTCTGCCCAAGCGGATTTTGTTTTGCCTAAAGAGTTTGATCAGTGGAATTTCAGTGAGCTTAAGTCCGACGCCCTCATAATGAGGCGAAACAATCCTCATGGTTTTCTGATTGTTCAGAATGAAAATGGCGATCACGTCCAAGATGATTATTTGGAATTTTCCGGATGTGAGGTGCGCCTAAAACAGCCGACGATTCCCTCTATGTTCACCCGCGATGTGGCGGTAGCCAAGCAGGACTGCCTGGGCTACCTGATGGATCGACTCAAATGATTAGTTGCAGTCAGTGAGCTCGTAGCGAATCACGCCACGGTAGCTGGGAACTAAAGTTCCTTCGTTACCGACGACGTAGTTCTTCTTGATCGCCAACTCCCGAATGACCACAGTCCCTTTGCGCACCCAGCAGTTGTTAAGATGAGCCGTTAGGTTCACATCAAACTGGGTTCCATCTAAAATGCTCGGAATCATGGCTTCAGCCGCGGCAACTGCTTCAGCCTCTGTCGACTGAACTGGTACAAGAACGGCATCCTTCACACTGCGCTTTTGGGCAAACGCATTTAGAGAAGCCGCCATTACAAAAATAGTTAGTATGGTCTTCATTTTCACCCTCTCCCTTGGCCTATGATCGGCCCCGAAATACTCATTGATTGCCTCGCAACCTAATGGCCGTGTCCGCTCTTTGTCAAAGAGGGAGTGCTATTTCTGTCCACAATTGTGTACAGGTTATCCTTCAATCCAAAACTTACTTAGCTTAAATGCCAATAATTACAGGACTCTTGACTAAGGTGATGGATTCTTCTATTCACTCCAATCTATGGAGAGGGATAAAACTGTGTACAACAAGGGCGCTGACTTGCCGGAGATCACTCGGTACTATGATTACCGCCAATATCTGAGTGACTTCTATCGTGCTAAAAAAGGGGGCAATCCTGATTACAGCTATCGAGTGTTCGCTCGCATGGCCTCACTGGGCTCACCCTCCCATCTAAAAATGGTCATCGATGGTCAACGCAACTTGAGCCACCGAACAATCCCCGGCTACTTACGAGCTCTTGGGCTGACGAAGCCTGACCGTGAGTATTTTGAGACCCTGGTGCAATTCAATCAGGCCTCAGATATGGAGCGCAGGCAGAGCCTGTTTGAAAAGCTCCTGGCCAGTAGACAGAAGCGCGGGCTAACGCCGCTGGAAAAGTACCAGTATGAGTTTCTCTCCAATTGGCAACACGTAGTGATCTACGTTCTGGTGGGACTCCAAAGCGAGGGGGCTACTGTTGAGTGGGTCCAGCGCCAATTGTCCAAAAAGCTTTCTCCCGCAGAGGCCCAACACTCCCTGCAGCTGCTGGATAAGTTGGACTTGATTGAGGAGGACGAGGTCGGCCGCTGGCACCAAACCAAAGGTGCTCTCAGCACTCCCGATGAAGTCAAAGACGTGGCCATCCGCAAATATCACTCGGAGATGATTCGCCTTGGTCTTGTTAGCCTGAGAAACGACCCACCAGAGATTCGCGAGTTCAACGGTGTCACCCTTCCCGTTGATGCCGCCTCAGTTGAAAAATTCAAAGAGATGATTCGCAAGTTCCGTAAAGAAATGAATCAATACGCCAGCTCAGTGGAACAATCAGATTCCGTTTATCAGCTCAATATTCAGTTTTTTCCCATATTAGGAGATCATCAATGATTGCGCGAATCAGGGTTCTCCTCACAACCATCTTGTTTGCCGCCTCCCAAGCTCTTGCCGGCGGTGGCGTCGACGTGGGCAACGGTTTTCGCCTGGAATCTCTGGATGCTCAACCTTGGGCAACTGAGGAACTTCTCGTCGAGGATGTCCAGCGAATGATTCCGGAGATCGAATCGGGCCAGAACCCGGATGTTCAAAAAAAGGCGACTAAGTTCAAATGCCGCCTCGACAAGGCTCAATTTAATCGCCTTGAACCCGAGAAGGTCTATAAGCTCGATAAAAACTTGAAATTCACTGTGGAAGAATACAAGGGCCAGCTCTATTACGAGCTCGACCAGTGCTTAATTAAATAGAGAGGGCTCATCTCGCCTGCACGGACTAGCGCTTGCGCGGAGTCACGACCTGAACGTCGACCCTTATCACGCCCTCAAGGCTCAAATCCTCGTGGAACTTGAGAACACCTTTCTCGACTTGGTATAGATCCTTCGGAACCTCTTTCACGTGACCAGTGCCATAGGCCAGCATCACTCGCCAAACCCATTCTTTTTCAGTATCGATATTGAGCTGATAACTGCGGCTAATCCAGCGAGTAACAAGATCCAGCACAAAACTCAAAGCACTGTCGTAGGATTCCATGCACACAGGGAAAATTTTTGAGTTTCCATCTCCCAGTACGTTGTGCAACTGGCTATAGCGATGACCTGGGTCGATATATTGATTTTCGGGAATACAGTCCGGGTCTCCAGGGGGCACAATAAATGAGGCTACAAAGTAGCGATCCGAGAAGGCCGAGTGTAGCCGGTTGGCAACTGCCTGAACCACATCCCCACTTTCCCCCACCATACTCTTTGATTCCCAGTTTCCTGAGTCCGCCTTGTACTCAGTCGAAGGCGTCAACTTGTGACCACCATCATGTTTGCAAGAGTTGACATCCAACTGATGACCTTCAACTCCACACGCTGTGACCAGCTGATTCAGACCTTCACCTGAGCACATATCGCCGTCACTGTATTTCTTGTCTGAGCATTTGGTTCGTGGCGAAAGCTCCAGACACTCACTATTACACTTGTTGTTGATCATGAACAACTCACTGGTTCCACTGCCCGAAAGGAAGTCATTCACCGCCAAATTCCATTCATCAACCGAGCAATTGACCTTGCCAATCGAGCAGGATGCGGGTTCTGCCGTCACCTTTGTGTTGGTGCGTATAGAGTGAGAGCAAGAGTAGGAGCACTCTTTGATGTCGTTGACATTTCCCGATCCTAGGTGATTGGCCGCAATCGTTTTGAGCGAGTTATCCCCCATACAACTGATCTCGCCGGTGCCGCCATTTTGGTCAGCGCCCAATCCACTACATTGATAGATATTGCGATCGCTCAAAGTGAGAGTCTTCCAAGGGTAGCTCTCGCTACACTTCACATTACACTCATAGACATCGCCAGAACTGATGTAGGACGGCGATTTGCTTGCCACCAGATTGCGCTGGTTTCCAGAACAGGACTGATTACAGTTCCCTGGCTTTTCAGCCAGAGTCTCAGTCCGCAGGCTCGTGCCATCAGTGTAACAGCGATGGCGACAGCTACCCACGTTGCCCGGTCCAACACCTGCCAACTGCCCGGCACTTTGATATTCAGCAGAAGTACAGTCGCGGTAGCCTTCGGTCTGTCCGTTTTCACTACAGCTTCCACCATCGTAGTTGGTAATGGCCTTATTCTGCTCGCCGCTTAACTCGTTCTTACAGTGAACTTTACACGAGCCAGGGACCAGGCCATAAGGTCGTTGACTGGCAGGAATAGAGGCCAATACATCGTCGCAGCTCACCGAGGCACCATTGATGTTTTCAGCTGAACAATAGCCTTCAACAGCCGCATTATTGTTGTAATTAAATATTCGTACTACGTCTTCAGGCTCAGGGAGATTATCCACTAGAGCATAACGCTTAAAACTCACCCATTCACGACGCTGTTTGACCTTGTAATAGAAATAGCGCCGGAACCGCTTCCACCGGTACTCAATCTTCCAGGACTCATTTGGCGTCTTCGATTGATACTTTAATGTCTCCGTGACTTTTCGATAGGAATAGGTAATCTGATGCTTTTTGTTTGGCAGGTAATTCATCTCATAGGAGAAGGTACAATTCTCATCACCCGGCTGGCAGGCCGAGGAGACCGGGTCCTTTAGAACCTTTTTGATTTCTTGGGTCTTTTCGTCCATACACCCCAGAGCGTCTGATGCATCGTCCTCGTTAGTTGCCATAACGAATGCTTGAAAAGACTGAGAGCTGCGATTGGCTTCGATAGCACGCATGAGAGTGCAGAGCCCCTGCTCTTTGTCGTCTCCGGCGACGCCAACGTCCGAAATACTTGAAGCATACTCATTGGTGAACTCCTCGAACTCCTGGTCGTTCATATGGGACCAAAAGGGAAGGGGGTAACCAGAAATGGAGTGAGACCTGGAAATGGCGTACTTTTTCACATTCCAATAGGATGTTGAGGGCGACAGAGTTCCCAGTTGAGAAAGGGGAATCTCCAAAAGTCCGTCGGGACCCTGATAGCGAATCAAGTCATGGAGCTCAACCGAGCTGCGGTCACCGGTGAGACTTTGAGTTGTCGTGTAAAGGGTCATTTCGCCTGAGAATCCACGCAGGCGGTTGGTCACGGATTGAAAGGATGATGCCACCTGGTCCTGGATAGGTTTCATGGAATTAGAGTTATCAAGAATCGTTGAAACTTCAATGGATGGGCGATTTTCTTTTTCTTCTGGATTAAACGACAGAAATCTCAACTCTCCATCTACACCTGCCTTAACAAGCTCATCCGTGGTATCAAAATCCACTTGTGAACAGTTTTGGAAAACTGTCAACAAAGATGTAATTGAAAGAGAAAGTAAGAGAAGGCCGCCCAAGAAATAGTTTCGTCTCTTCATGTCCGCTCCTGAATCCATCTACAATCCATTTTTCAATACGCGGTCGCGATCATCGTTGATCGCTATTCAAATTTCTTGTTCCAGCCCCAGTCGGTTCGACAGCGCAAATTCGCCCCTTGCGCTGTGAACGCCGGATCTCCAGCAATGTTGGCTTCTTGCCCACAAACACGCGTTATGACCCAACTATTATTATAGACGATTAGGGCGGTAACAGGCGGACAAAGGTGGAATTTCCAGAAATGAGACATTAATTGTTTCTGAACTGTTGGAAAAACTGTTCCACCCTGAGACAAATCGGCTTGCTACCGAGGCCTCGTGATTTTAGAATTGAACCAAATGGAGACTAAATCGGCTGTCAGCCCGGTCCTTAAGGACACTCTCGTTTGCGCAAGTTGTGGCGGTGATTTGTCCTATGAGGGGCAAATTAGCTGTCCGTCTTGTCACACCACCTACGAGTCGATCAATGGCGTCCCGTGGGTCTTTATTCACGGAGACTCGGTAAAGACCCAATGGCGCAGTCGGTGCAGGGCTTTTATCAGCCTGCTCAATCGGCAACACGATTCCCTTCAGGGTTACCTGCGGCAAGCTAAGTTGCTAAAAACAAGCAAAGAACGATTGGAGATCCTCAGCGAGGCATGCACCAAAAATGCAGAACAGCTCCGTCACCTTCTCCTGCCTCTCCTAGACGATGAATGCGGTGAATGGCAAGACCTTCCCAGTGCCGTGATCCAAAACAAGGTCCCTAGCAAGCAAGGTCCGAGGACTTATTTGGATTTGATCTTTCGTGACTGGGCTTGGGACAATCAGGAGAACTCCCAGGCATTTTCCATGATCAAAGAAGCCCTGCCCCCTGGATGCAATCTCAAGCACTTGTTCGTTCTTGGCTGTGGGGCCGGTCGGCTTTCCTGGGACTTGAGCAATGAATTACCAAACACTCAGGTCGTCGCTGTCGATATCAACCCTTTATTGGTCCTGGCGGGACAAAAGGTGATCGCCGGTGGCCAGCTTGACCTCTATGAGATCCCCGTCTCCCCAACCTCTGCAAAGAACTCTGCAACAATGAGAAAGCTGAGAGCTAAAGCTCAGACAAAGGGGCAACTGCAGTTTTTGTATGCCGATGCACTGAACTTTCCGGTTAAAAAGAACTCCATCGAAGCCATACTTACACCCTGGCTCATTGACGTGATTCCCCAAGATTTGCGTCAGTTTGCACTGCGCATGAACCGATCACTCAAAAACGGTGGTAGCTGGATCAACTTTGGCCCACTGGGCTTTTCTTATGGTTCTGAACTCAACCATTACTCGCCTGAAGAAGTACAAGAAATCCTGAAGGACTCGGGGTTCGAAGTGAAATCCTGGGAACAAGAGCAGATACCCTACCTACAGAGTCCAGGAAGCGGCCACTGGCGAACGGAGACCGTTTGGACCTTCCGTGCAGAAAAGGTGAAGAATTCCAAAGAACCCTCGCGCTACCACTACCTTCCTGATTGGCTTGAAGATCTGGACAAGCCCATCCCACAAGAGGATTTTCTCGCCGCAGTCTCGGCCCAAAGTCGCTTCCAATTTGAGGTTCTCACAGCCGTCGATGGCCAGCGCAGCCTCAATGAAATTGCCACCATGATGACCACCCACTACGGCCTCGAACTGGAAATGGCCAAAGACGCCCTCCTCACTTTCCTCATCCGCTCCTTCGAGGAGAAATAGGTTGGAAACCACTCCTCCCAAACCTGTGACAAATCGCCTACTGGGGGCGAAGCCCTTGCCGAAAGGGATCATTTGCAGTGTATTTGGCGGATGACCTCCGGAGGATCAGTGTGCTTAAAACCACGACCGTCTTCGATCAAGGGCTTTGCCCTCTTTTCGGTCGTCAACTTAATTTTGTGGGCACAAAACTCTGCCCGCCTTTGTTCAGAACCAAGGGTCCTATGCCGAGCCATCCCCGTAAATCCGAATCCTCCGCCGTCGCGCATGGGTGGGAGGCTGAGTGACCGAAGGGAATAGGCTCAGCCGAACGAAGTGCGGCAGCGATGCTGACGCACTCCGAAGACACGCCCGCGGCCGAAAGGCGCGTGAGGATTTGCGGAGGATGGTCGGCGAGGAACCGAAGGGTCTGAACAAAGGATTTTGTGGACACCATTAGGATAACAAAAAACCCGTTAGGATGTCCTAACGGGCCTTGCAATACGAATGTTTCTTGGGGAAACACAGAGAGCCAAAATAATCCTAGTTATTCTGGGCTCCCGTCATAATCCAATCTTGAACGGACCGACGCTTTTCCGTCTCCAATAGCCCGGTAAAGGGCATGGGCGGCAGGCCGGGAATTTCACTGTTCATGCGCACAAAAGCCTTACTGTTGATGTTGTAAGGAATCAAAATATTGTTATCGATCATCAGCTGCCAGTTAGTGATGTCGTAACCACCCTCGTTGTCGACGGAGTTATGACAGCCAAGACAGTTCACGTAGAGGATCCCTTGAGGTCGCATCAATTGAGTGTAAGTGAGTGCAGCACCTAAGTACGGATCGTCGTCATCCTGAATCACCAAGGTGTGCCGAGACTGAGAGCCAATCGTGGCATTAATGGTGCCTCCGGCGTCCAGATCCAAGACAAGAGTCTCGCTATTTCCCTCATCTCTCTGGTCATTGGCAATTTGGATCTGAAAGGTCTTAGATGTCTGACCGGGATCAAATACCACTGACAAGTTACCCATTTTATAGTCCCAATCAAAGTGGTTGATACTGATCTGGGTCTGAGCCTCATTGGTAAAGTTATCAATACAACAAACTGGAGTTGCCGTGGTCTGCTGATTAACCCTTAGAGTGACAGTCACATAACGGGTACTGGGTTCAGAAAGGGTGACCGTTACATTCGCCGTACCAGACTCAGGAGTCGTACTTGATATTGAAGAAAAGGACACAGTTGGACCCGTGGCTGGAGGCGGAATGGGCTCTGCCGGCTGTTCCAACTCCAGGAAGGAGACCGCAAGAACATCCGAGTATCCGGCCGTAGCTGCCACCACATTGGCTCCAGAAGAGAGCAAGGTGTTGACTCCGGCACGTACTCCCACATCAACCAGGTTGAATGTAGAGTTGCCTTTCAATTCCTGTCCATTCATTAAGAAGCGAACACTCTTGACATGAATGTCGGTTGAGCCATTGCGAATCCGAGGTTGGGAAATCACATAGGCTTTATTGCCTTCAATATCCATCACTGAAACCCGAGCCTCAAAGATAGCACCAGGCAGATTTGGCAAATTCACCTCAGGATCATCGATCAGGTCATTTTGTAGATTCCATGTAAGAGTCACGGCCTGACCGGAATTGAAGTTGGCGTTAATACCTTGACTGCGCGTGCGAATGCGTGGTCCCTCGGCTTCAATCTCAACAAAATCCCCGCCCTCGCAAATAGTTTGGGCTTCTTCGAGACCCTTCACCCATACCTCGCGAAGGTTGTCGATAGTGTCAGTATGGTGACTACCAGTATAGGGAGTCTGGTGACTGGGGTTTACGGCATACTCTGAAATCTTGGAAAATCCAGTGACCTCAAATGATCTCCAGGCCACTGTGAGATTAGAGTCAGAAAATGTTCCCTTTCCCAGTCCACCAGGCACATGGCAGGTCGCACAGTGCTGCTTCAGGAATGGGTGATAAGTCCGCGCAAAAAGCTCAGACATATCTCCACAGCCGTTTTTTCCCAATAGGCTGTATGTCCCATCTCCGTCGTGATTTGAGGAACAGCTGTTATAGAACATCGGGAGAGTCCCGAGTACTATCACTAAAATGGCCATACCCCTTTTTGTCATAACGTCCACCTTTGAATCACTATCTCAATAAAAGTGTCATCCCCACATTCGCACCATCAAGCCGACCCATTAGGCCGGCTTGAAGATTTTTACTGCTTCACTCAACTGGTCGTTGCTAAGAATTCGCGAATCGAACAAGTCCGTACGACCACTCAATGACAGATAGTTGGCAAACACCGATGCCGCTGCTACCTGAACACTACCTCCGACGAAGTGCTGAGCATCAGCTGCCTGACCGGCAACAAAGTGGCCGAGCTGGAAGTCATTGGTCACAGGTCTTCCGGCCGGATGATAAGCAAACAGCATGGCACTTCCTCCCCCTCCACGGTCACTGGAGAATTGGGAACTGGATGCATCAGAAATGACTGATCCTACTGCTCCGTCCGAACACACATAGACCATCCCAGGTGTGCCCATGACAGCGAAGGACTCCAGAATACGCCCAACGATTTGTCCGGCGTTAAGATCTCTTTGATCAGTCGTGGCCCGTGCATTTCCGTGGTAGTCATAGCCGCCCACTTCAAGATTCACAGATCCACAGTTGCGCTTCAGAGCGTTGTACACCATGGAGGCGAATACGAAGTCCTGGCTTCCCTGGTTGGTGTTGGCGTTAATTCCCCACACCGCCGAGAAATTGGCATCGCCCAGAGGACTGGTTCCAGGATCTGCGGCCGACATCAATTCCTTATTGGAATTCGTCGCACAACGAATCAGATTTCCCAGAGTCGGTCCTCCAGTCAAACTGGCGATCCGACGGGCCTGACTGGTGCTTAAATCCTCGACCATTTTAAACAATCGGCTCTTTTGATTGGTATTAAGTGCATTCAAGCTACCAGCCACGCCAAGGGCACCAACGATATCGTCATAGCGACCGACCACAAGAGGAGTGGGAGGCTGAACAAATGCATACTGGTGCTTAGTACCAGTTTCCGTTTGCCGGGTCCCCAGATTCTTTAACAAGCCACCCTCAAGTCCGGCCTTTGCCGCCATTCCAGTGATGTCAAATTTGTTGTTGCTTGAATCATCCTGAGAGACCACGCAGATTCCCAAGAAAGCCGTTCCGTTTCTGGTTGAAGTCGTGGAATTAGCGCGAATTCCAGCTAAAATCTGGCTGGATGCAATAAAAGGCGCTCCGCCAAACTCCGTGCGGTCCACGACCATCTGACCTGTGGCCCCCATGCCCAAGCGATTATAGGACGGCAATAGCTGTCTGCCAGCATCATGAGGAATCCAGTTTCCGGAAAGACCAGCTCCACCTGAGAGGCTCAATGTCACCAGAGGAACTAAGTCTGTGTTTCCACCCTTGGAACAAACAAGTTCCTGGGCTTCTGCCACTCCCGCATTGGCCATCACATTATATATCGATGGCAAAGTCATCGCCGCACTAAAGGATTTAATCCCCGACGCCAAGAGTTCACGACGTGAAATAGGTTTCCCATGTTGTTCCAGGTAGTTCCTGACCACATCGTTACGAACTCTCAATTCCGGATTTTTTTCTTCAAGTTCTTTAATCTTTAATAGTTCTTTTTTAGTCATTTTACACCTCCGACTCTGTTATCCCGTACGCTTAAAACTCGATGGCACTGAGGCTGGCCATCATGCCAGTGCACAGTCCCAACATCGCGTTGCGGGTTTGAGCCGGTGAATCAGCACCGCCGGCTGAAGCAATATCGTTATAAGCATTTACAATAATATCCGTCTCGCTCAACTCGCCACTAGGTCCGGGAAGAGGATCGTCCTCCCTTTGCCAGCAGGAACGGGCCAGGCGGGTCACCACCAGACGAACAGTGGATGGCGAAACCGACGAAGGACCACGTGTAAAGTCCACTCCGTCAAAGATGATTCGCTCCATGTCCGGCTTTGGCGTTTCCACCGCTAGCAGGTCGTTACAAATCTCGCCGGCAATGGCCACAATACCCATCATCATGGGTCCCGATACAGTTGTGGCATAGCCGTACTCAGAAATGGTACCCAGACGATCTGACCACTCCTGAACGGTGGCCACACTGGGAGTTCCAATCCCCGAGCAAGAAGTCATATTGTCCAGCACCTGCTTGGCGTAGACAGTTGAAACAGTTCTTTCACCCGGTATGATCTCAAAATCCTGATTATCCCCACCGAGCAGTCCCCCTGATGAACCATTCGATGAGCTTTTGCTGTTAAAGTCGCTACAGCCATGGCCAATAAATGCGGTTACCGCACTTAAAACCGCTATAACTGAAAGCAATTTAACCTTTTTTACGACTGTCGCTTTCATTGTCATACCCCTCTCTTTCGCCCCTTCTTATTGCCCTAAGCATTCTTTACTTACGGCGATGCGCTTAAATAACTCTCGTAGGCTGAAATTAGCCGTCTCGAAGTCATTCGCTGCGTTTTTCAACATATCCTCTTCATAGATCACCGGTTCGCGTTTGCATACGGACCGGAAGATCCGGCGAGCCATGCAGAGAGGAAAAGCCTTAGATTCTGATAACATTTGACCAAGTTCAGAAGCTCCAGCCCCAGACATTTTACTTCCCCATCCGAAGTAAACTTTATTGGAGCCGTTATTGATATAGTTCACCCACTTATCATCGGTTGACACCTTTCCACCAGGAAAGGTGTCTTCGTTACGATTCATTTTGGCGGAAATCCCAGAGGGGTTCTCGTCCATGGAATTAATGTCGTCACCGTCACCATCTGGCATGATCGGACCATACTTGATCACACCGTTAGAGAAATCATAGCGAGCAAAGGCATTGCGGATCGAATCCATCACACTGTGACAGGCCGCACACTTAGTGGCATATTGAGCATGATCACCACCTGGAAATCGGTCCACATCTCGACCGACCCAGTTGTCCGACATTTTGCCGTCCGCCCATCCATCAATATCGTTACAGAGGAAGATCTTAAAAGAGTACTGAATGATGCGTCGGTTAGTACCTGCTGTGGCGTGAGCCTCAAGAAAGGCCCGACTTGTCAGGATGCCTGCAGGATCAGGGTTATCCACCACCCCGCCGGCGCCATTGTAGATCTTCTGTCCATCAACCTTGCGCAGCGCCACTTTAAGATCAAAGTTTCCATCCTCAAGGGCATTGTAGTGATTGTTGGAAGTCACCATGTCGTTGAGCACATCGCGAACCACGGCCGCTTTGGTGGGATCTCCCTGATAAGTAAAGTTTCCTGTCATCAGTTGCTTTGCATTGAGATCATCGCGGGTAACCCCAATGATCGTGGCCACAAAGTCACTTAGCGGTGCGTTCACCGTCTCGTCTCGGGTGGACATACGTCCGGCAAAGTCACGCACAGTGATGTTGTAAAAATCCGACTGCTGAGTGGCCAGATCTGCAGCGCCCAGCCAGTCATTTGCGTCAATTCTTTGGCCCATTTCCCTAACCGTTGGGTTGTCGATTGAAGTCGAAACGCCTACTAAGCGCTTGTAAAGCAGCATCGCTTTCTTGCGACCCTCTGTGATGGGATCACCAGGAATTGGCTTGTAAGCCGGATAGACTTTGTTTCCAGGAGCCGCATCGCCGTTGATGTCTTTAGGCGAAAGAGCGCGACAGTAAACGGCCATCAAATGGATCTTGCCCATCCACGCACGCTCTTCAGTCGTGAACTGAGTTTCATCAGGATCCTGACGAGCAGCTGGATGTTGGTAAGAGATTTCATTACCGATGCCCAAAATCATACTATCCGACCAGTTGGCGAATGTTCCGCGAGATTCGTTTTCCAAAAATGTGTTGCGCAAGATGCTGGTTCCGTATTCGTCGCTCACATAGAGGCGAATGACCCCATCCCGACTGCGGGTGAGGTAGATATGCTGAAGCTTCTTAAACTGAGAAACACCAGCTTCTGTCAGTACGTCTGCACCATCGCGGCTATTTGATGTCCGCACCAAGGCACGAAATTTGTTGTTGTCATCATAGTCCTGACCAAGGAAAAAGTTGCGGTTGGTCGAGGACAACTGATCTGCCTGATCGGACTGTTTATTGGATAAGGTTACAATTCGCACAGGCTTGGGCCGTGCAGGTCTATTGTGATTGTTCTCCAACCACAACTCCAAAGTCATTTCATTAGAAGCCTTACACTGGCTTATAATCTTAGTTGCTGGACCACCAGAGTGAATCAGGGTGGGACTTTCAATATCAAGGGCACCACCGGAACGGATGACCGCACCGGGATTGTCAATTGTCAGATTCAATGGAGTACCGTTACCGGAAGTATCCAGTACTGGCCCCGTGGTCTCGTTGAACTCATAGAGAGCCACGATGCCGTTTCTTTGGCCCGGAGTTTCTTCCTGACCGTTAAGTGTGAGACCTGTCGCTGGCCCTGTTGCCAAAAGGGCCAAAATGCTGGCAGCTAGCCGCCCCACTGCACATTTTGGACTCAGATCCTTGTGTCTCATTGTCTTGCCCCTCGTCTCCAGCGCTTTAAGCGCTCAATTCATCAACGTATCTACTTGTCCCCGCATTCCTGCGACGACTCCCTTACTTCAATGTCAGAATGTAACTTGCCCCTACATTCTGAGCATTGACTCCACCATCATCCAATCGACTACCACAAATGGCGCGCCCACCAGAGATGGCCACTGATTCTGCAAAGCGATCTTCAACCGCTCGGTCACGAGCCATCATCTTAAAAAACTGATTCCAATTGGTGCCACTTCTCTTGAAGTGATAAGCTGCACCGGTTTTGGTGTCGTCCCAGGGGGAACCGACGATCAAGTTGTCACCAGCCAGAGCCACGGAGGCTCCAAAGCGGTCACCATTAGCTCCGTCGCTGGCGAAAACCCGCCGGGCCTCAGACCAACCGCTGCTGTTTTCCAGGATGTAGGCTGAGCCCGCACTGTTTTGTCCATTACGACCAGCGGCGAATGGAGCACCAACGGCCACGCGGGTTCCATCTGTTGCTACCCAGGCACCGAACATATCGCCGTTCTTTTTGTTAGAGCTCTCAATGGCTGATCCCGCTACCCAGTTGGAACCGGATTTGGTCAATATATAGACACGGCCAGGACCGTTGCTGCGGAAGGTTTCATTATGAGGTGCTCCTACGGCAATAAAGGTACCACCGTAAGCTACGCTAGCACCGAACTCATTGCGCCCGGTATTGCCGTTGACCACCACTTTGGCCCCATCTTGTACCCAGTTGGAGCCGCTTAGTTGGTAGACATAAACAGCACCAGCATAGGCCAACTTAGAGCCAGTAGTTTCAAAGTTGTTGTCCCAAGGCGCACCTACGACCAGCGTGCTACCACTCAGCGAAACCGAGTAGCCAAACAGGTCACCCACATCTTGAACATTTGCCTCAGAAGGAGTGATCCTTGCGGTTTGGCTCCAAGTTGATCCAGATCTTTCAAAGATAAAGACCGCCCCCACGCCAGCAGTCGGATGATAAGGACTTCCGACGGCAATGCGGTTACCACTGATGGACACACTCTTCATATTGTCTTGAGCAACGGCCTCGGTCGGGATGAGTTTTTGCTGAAGGGACCAGCTGCTGCCATTATAGAAGTAAACACTGGCGGCACCAGCGTTGGAGCCACCTTCATTGTCCCCGGTTTCAATCACCACGGCGTAGTTGCCATCGATGGCCACCTGGCTGCCAAATTGGTCATTTTGCTCTTTTGCAGCAGCTGATACTTTAGACTCAGCAAGGCACTCGTTAGTCACATTGATAGTAAAGGTTCTAGCCGCAGACTCACTTCCACACTCGTCCCGGGCACGGATGGTGACCGTCACTGGTCCACTTGTAGGACACTCAGTATCGCCCTGCTGGAAGGTCATATTGACATTATTATTATTGAAGTCAGTTCCGTTGTTACCATCACAGTTCATGTCGACGATATTGGCCGGACTGGTTGAACAGCGAAGAGAGTAGGTTTGGTTGGTGTCGTAGGGGCCACCGGCGTTGGAGCCCTGAACCGCCACGTTAGCGATATTGCCGGCAGTACCTGACAAGGGCCCCATTCCCATTGGAAACCCGAAGTTGTTAAATGTGCTCGTCACAATGTTAGGTGCTTGATTTTGATAACAGCGTGTTCCCCATGTATAGGTCGCACCACTTGAAGCATCGGGAACTGTGTTGCCATTCAAAGCACATACGCGAAAGGAATATTGACGTCCGCGCGTGAGGCCCGTAACGGATGCCGTGGTTGAGGCAACCGTCATGGCTCCGCCGCCACTACAATTGGCTGGAGCGCTGGCTCCCTCTTGCCAAACTACGCGATAGGCCGTGGTGGAACCTCCACCAGAGACCCATGTTAATGTGATGTTGTTGTTGCCATTTGCAGGCGATGCCAAATTTGTAGGATTCGGAGCTGGTGGACTGTTGGTCACCGGAGGGGGCGTTGTTCCCCCACCACCGCCAGGAGGAGGTGGTGTGGTACCGCCGCCACCTGGAGGGGGTGTTGTGCCACCACCACCGACGCCACCGGTTCCGCCAACGCCACCGACACTACCATTCAAGTCACCATTAGATGAAGCAGAGTTACTATCACCGACAGGACCGCAGTTCTGGAAAAACGCCAGCATAAAGGCGGTAGAGCCAATAATCGCTGACCGCTTCCAGTTGGCAGGACGCTTGCGCATTCTTGCCAGCTTGATTTTTAAACGCTTTGCCCACTTCTTCTTCACCACGACTGCCCCCCGATGGTGTTCTTCCCCGGCAAATGCCTACCATCTCAATCGCATCAGATTCTGTTTTCGGATTACCTAACGTTTTAATTTGATACGCCGTCTACCCTAGCCAAAGGGCTGTATATATAGATCGGACGCAACGCAGAAACATTAAGCCGAATCCGTACCCCATGGTAGGTTAGTGCAGCCCAGGTGCCACCCGGCATGGTGATAAATTGATTTTCAGCGATCAGGTTTTATTCCCTGTCTAATTTATCGCCAGATATCAAAGTTATTTCGAATCATAGTGAAACAAGCCAAACCCTTGTTAACCGAAATGCTCTTTTGCAAACTAAGGGGTACAAAGTTCGAGAATTTGTAGTCACCCTCGTCACTTCAAAATACTTGGACAGACATCCAGTCGTGACGTCCCAGAATGGCGCACTCAAATTCAATTAAACTCACTAACGCGCACGCGAAGCGGTGATTGCCTGGAAACTATTTAAGGACTAGTCACGACCATGTCGCACAACGGATTTAACAAAAAGTCTATTGGTCATGGATGTCGCGATCTATCTCTAAATCTTCTGGCTGACAATGAATTCTCAGCTTGATCCCCAAAACGGTTACACAACGTTTTGCGGCACAAGGCTTGCTCTAATGAATAGCGAAACACAAAGGCCAGGGTTGGCTTTTGACAGTGAGGAAAGAGTTCTCTGAACGTGAACTCCACGGCGCCAGCCAATGGGGGCTGGAACCGTACCCCAACTCTTTCTTAGAATTGCCTAAGGAAGGACTTGTCTTCACGGACAGGAATTGTGAGAGGAGGCAAAGAGTACACGGTTAAACCGGCTTACATACACGCACACTTCAAGGTCAATGTCTGAACAAAACGCCCCATGGATTTGGGACGTGGACGCAAAGGGGCTGAAGGGACCGGGCACGGAGGTACGGAAACAGCCCTTTGTTATTTTTTTCTAATTGTTGATCCATAAAATCCTTTTTCGAGATGCTGGTCCGTCGTCGACCATTCTCCGCAAATCCTCACGCGCCTTTCGGCCGCAGGCGCAGGAGGCTGAGTGACCGAAGGGAATAGGCTCAGCCGAACGGAGCGCGTCAGCTAGCTGCCGCCCTTCGGATACGCCCATGCGCGACGGCAGAGGATTCGGATTTCCGGGAATGCTCTCCCAACGGACCATCATCTCAAAAAAGGCCGACAGAGTTTTATGAATCCGTAATAAGGTGAGAAGGAGCGAGGAGGGATTCTTCGGTTAGGGATATCGTTTGAAGTAGTCGCGGAGGGCGGGAACCACTTTCGGCGCCAGCCAAATGGTGGCAATCATATTGGGGATAGCCATAAAAGCGTAACCAATGTCCAGAAGATTGACCACGTCATTCATTTCACTCACCGCCCCCATCACCAAACAAGAGCAAAACACAATACTAAATGCCCGCTTGCCCATTCCCCAGCGACCACGAAATAAAAAGTCCCAACACTTTTGATTGTAGTTCGCCATACCAATCATGGTGGTCACGGAGAACAACAACACAGCCAATCCCAAAAAGTGAGTGCCAAAACCAGGCAATAAGGATTCAAATGCTTGAGTCGTGAGGACAATCCCTGAAGCATCTCCCCAACCGCCCTCGGGCATTGAAATCAACAGCACCAAGGCCGTCATTGTGCAAACAACAATGGTGTCAAAGAAGGGACCAAGCATGGCCACAAGGCCTTCGCTGACCGGCTCATTGGTTTTGACATTTCCATGAGCCATAGGAGCGGTTCCAACTCCAGCTTCATTGGAAAATGCGGCCCGTTTGACCCCAATCTTGAGTACGTGAATAATCCCCGCCCCCATCACCCCACCGGCCACCGCCTGCCCACTAAAGGCTTCATAAAAAATCGAGCCCAACAGTGGCAAAATCTTTGGGCTATTGGACAGGAGGACGTACATGGAAATCACCACGTAAAAGAAGCACATAAAGGGAACGAGAGAGGCGGAAACCATGGCCAGTCGGCGAACCCCGCCACTAATGACCACATAGACAAAGGCGGCACTTGCTATGCCCACGACTAAAGTGCTCACTTCGTATTGGTCCTTCATATAAGCCGATAGCTGATTGACCTGAAACAAGGCTTGGGTTCCGATCAATCCGCAGACGGCGAAAAAGATGGCTAGAAACCCCACCTTCTTGGGCAGAGCCTTTTCAATGACATACATGGGCCCACCTTGGACTTCTCCTGCGTAGTCCTTGCCCCGATACATCACAGAAAGTGTGCACTCAAAAAACTTGGTGTTCATACCGATCAGAGCCGCCACCCACATCCAAAAAACGGCGCCGGGTCCACCCTGGCTAATGGCCACCGCCACTCCGGCGATATTTCCCAAACCAATTGTCGCAGCCAGTGCATTCATCAAGGCTTGAAAGTGAGAAATTTGACCCTCAGCTCTCTTTTCGCCTTCATGGTGAAACTGCCCACCCACCAAGGCAAATGCGCGCTTCATTCCTGTTAACGGTAAAAATCGCGAATAGGCGAGAAGAACAAATCCTCCTCCCATCAAAAGAACCACCAGAGGAAGGCCCCAGGCATAATCCACAAGTACAGAGAGAAATTCAGAGATCATCGGTCTTTCCAACCTCGTCAATTGTGTTGGCCATTAAACCCCAAATCGACACACTAAGCTTCACAAGTATGTCCGCACCATTTTCCCAGCGCCACGCCGCTACATGGCTCGATAGATGTCCCAGGCCGCCTTGGCAATCTTTCGGTAAGGTTCACCAATTGTCACCATGGGTACTGCTACAAAAAGAAGAAACAAATACAGACCCGTGGTCCACAAATCCGCCCAGAGTCGACGGAAGTATTTAGTGGTTCGACTCTGTAGCCAAGACCGCAAGAGAATCACCAGTAGAAAAGCACCCAATTGAGACCACCAAAACAGGGGCCAATTGGACTTATGAAACAAGTCATTGATGGCCTGGAGAACATCCTGATCGGCCACGCCTTTAAGGATGTTCTGAATCGGCTTAGCCATCTCTTCTAACTTTTTCTTCATCTCTTCGACCTGCTGGAATCCCTTATCCAGGGAGTCTTTGAGATCTTGGACAGTCTTATCCTGCGCGGATGGCGGAGGGGGTGGATCATCTGCCAGGGCGCTTGTGCCAATGCCAGCCAGCCCAGAAGTTAACGCGGCAAATAGAAAGGAAAGTAACAATTGTGGAATTATGATTTGTGGCTTCATCCCACCCCCATCTTGACGCCTAAAATAAAAAAGCCTTGAAGTTGACTGCCTGAACTGATCCTAACAAAGTCTCGACACAGATCACCCTTTTTCTAACACAAATCCAACAATCTGGAAGCCACAATGGGAGTATATCAAGGGTGAATAAACAACAATTCCTAAGAATTAAGGAGAATAGAATGAACAAATACCTATTGAGCAGCCTGCTGGTAAGCAATCTCCTGACAGTTGGTCAGGCCGTCGCCTTAGAAATTGGCGATTCCGCCGTTTTAAAAACTGATGTGCGCCTGCGTAATCAGTTGGTGAAGGTGGAAGATCAAAAGGACCGTTTTCACCAAAGATTGCGCGGCCGCATTGCAATTGAGGGACAGGCCAATGAAAAGGTCAAAATCGGTGCCCGCCTGGCGACCAGTCAGGGCAATAAAGCTACGTCCACTAATACAGATTTAGGGGGAAGCGACAGTGCCGGTTTTAAGGAACACACCGTTTGGGTCGACAAGTTCTACTTCGCCTGGGCAGCCAACGAAAACCTGACAGTGACTGGTGGAAAATTTGACCAGCCCTTTTTCAAAGCTGGAAAGAGTGAGCTTCTCTTTGACAACGACCTCACTCCTGAAGGTGTAAACCTACACTATACCTGCAAATGCAGTGACGACTTTAACTGGTGGGCCACCGCCAGCGGCCAGTGGGTGGATGAAGTCCACTCCACAACGCCTGGATCAGAAGCTTATGCCGACGCAACCTTAGGCGGCTTCCAGGCCGGAGTTAATGCCAATATGGGCGGTGTCAAATGGACCATTGGAGCTTCTAAGTATGACTACAACAACCTCGACAACACCACCGCTCTCGGCACTCTTCCTTCGACCGAAGGCTACAAGCTGACCAACGCTTTTCTTGAAGTCAATTTGGAAGCGGGAGAAATGCCGATTAAAATTTACGCTGATTATGTCACAAATAGTGAAGCGGATGACGACAAGTCCGGTTATCTTGTAGGCGTCAAAGTCAATAAGGCCAAGGAAGCCGGCAGCTGGGACGCTGATGTCTTCATGACTAAGCTTGAGCCCAATGCCAATATTAAGTCCATTGCCGATGGAGACATCAACCACAATGATGTTGAAGCCACCCGCGTGACCTTCAACTACATGCTGGCTGAAAACTCCAAGGTCAGACTGTCTTACTTGACCACTAAGCAGAACGCCAGCACCAGCACAGACTCTGGCTATGATGTGGGCCAGTTGGATTTTGAATTTAAGTTCTAAGGAATCCTTGTCTGTTTTCTGATAGAACTGAGTCGGTGGTTTGTTGTGCCACCGACTTTTTATTTTAGAGTATCAATGGCCACTTGCCAGGCCAGTTCAAGACCGACTTTAACTGGCCCGACATGAAAACGGGGCTCCCATTCTTCGGTGTTTAGCAGATCACTCACAACCAGCAAACTGGCGGCAGGAATCTGGCGAAAGCGAGCAGCCGCAAACACCGCTGCCGCTTCCATGTCCACAGCTGATATTCCTTGCTGACGAAAATACTCCACCTCTTCTTTGGTTTCCCGGTAGGGAGAATCGATGGTCCAGGACTTTCCTTTGGCGACGTTGAGGCCTTGTTTCTTTAACTCACTCTCCAACCGGCGCAACAACAAGGGGTCCGCACAGGCTGGCTCTGCTGGGTCCATGTAGTGATAGGATGTCCCTTCATCACGAACGGCCTCATCACAGAGTATAAGTGAACCCACCTGTAATCCTTGGGCCAACCCTCCGCAAGTTCCGACCGAAAGAATGCGCTTCACTCCGAAGGCCACCAGCTCTTCAATTTTCGCCGCCACGGCCGGGCCACCAATACCGAAACCACTCAAAAAGGCCAAGCGACGGTTGTGCCCTTCGAGAAAACCCAGGCGCCCCCCCATAAAGGGGCGAAGATCCACCTCTTCTTGTTCCTGAATTTTTTTTGCCAGTGCCGGTGAATAAAGAAGAATCACGGATTCGGGCGCTTCGTAAAGCAAGTGCCCCCGCTCTTTCATATAAGAGATCATCTTTTCAGGATTTACCCAACCAGGAAGCTGCCACTTGTTTGTGTAGTGGGGATAGGACATGTGTGCACTCTACTTGGCTGTGCCAGATTGTCAGTTCATTTCTTTGAGGAATAAACGCAGGTCGGCCTGGACCTGATTCAGCTGAGTGACCAGATCATCAAGAACCGGCTCCTTGCCATCTAACTCGCCCTGCTTTCCCGCATCTTCAAGAATCTGGGCCAATCCAGCCGCCTGATTCGCATAGAAATTTCGCAAATTTCCTTTTAGCCGGTGGGACATGGCTTCAACGGTCTGCTTGTCACCCTTTTGCAGAGCCGAACGGATCTTTTCCACCAGTTGGGGCCAGTCGTCTTCAAATAGAGTCAGTAGACTCAAGAACAACTCCTTGTCGCCCTCAATGAGACTCATAAAGCTTTCGCGATCAAAGCTCAACCCGTCCCCCATGCTCAATAAAAGTTATTTGACATGATGAGCCATCAATTTGATGTTAGCGAAGGTGATCCCCTCTGACCAGGAAATTAAGAGGCAGATTCAGGACTTGCACTCAGAGCTTCAGACCTTGGCCCAGTATCAAAATGAACGGGCTTCCAGCTTTCCGACTCCAGTATTGAAGCAGCCGCCCCCACCCAATCTGAATGGGCGTTGAGACCTTGGACCAGGTGCAATTCTTCGCCGCCCAGCTCGCGAAAGGTGTAGCGGGCTCTCATTCCCACCTCTTCCAACGTCTCCAGACAGTCGGTCACAAATGAAGGACAACTGACCAAAAGGCGTTTGACCCCTGACTCAGCCAACCGGGTGATTTCCTCCTTAAGCGAGGGACCAATCCATTTAGCCCTTCCCAGCCGTGACTGAAAAGCCGTGGATGCCTTGGTAGAGGGCCAATTGAGTTCCTCCAAAAGAGCGCGACTGGTGGCAAAACACTGGGCTCGGTAACAGAGTTCGTTGCGCTTGCTCCAAGCCGTACAACACTTCTGATCAAAATGACAACTTTCATGAAGATCAGACCTTTTGCTCAAATGACGTTCCGGTAATCCGTGATAACTGAGAAGTAAATGATCGGCCGAAAACTGATTCATAGCCGTTCTCACTCTTTGCGCCAAAGATCTAATGAAAGCGGGATGACGGAAAAAGTAACCCAGGTACTGAGTGCTCTCTGGCCGCCAGCTCATGTCTTTGAGTTCGTTGACCGCCTTGAGGAGGGCCGTTGTCGTCGATGAGTCGGCAAACTGGGGATAAAGGGGAAAGAGCAACAACTCGTCTACGTCGGCCTTGCGAAGCTGCTCAAGTCCTGAGCGAATGGAGGGCTCCCCATACCTCATACCCAAAGCCACTTCCCATTCGGAAGACACCAAGCGCCTCATCTCCTCCATAAACTGAAGGCTGTAAACTAACAGCGGCGAGCCTTGTTTGGTCCAAATGGAGTTATAGGCTTCTGCACTCTGATGCTGACGCCTTGGCACAATCAAAAGATTGACCAGCATCCAGCGCATGGGATTGGGGACGTCAATAACGTAGGGATCGGTGAGGAACTCCCGCAAATACTCGCCTGTGGCTTGGGCCGTAGGCGCCGCCGTCGTACCCAAGTTAATGAACAAAACCCCTCTTCTCATACACCTGCTGCTTGGATTTGATCCGGAAGTTCAAGACCGCGCTCAATGAGGCCGGCCAATCCAATCTTACCGAGAAAATTTCCGTTAAGATAGAGTCCTTTTGGTAACTTCAATTCATCGAGGGCTTTCTCAAGATAAAGATCGTAGTAGGGCAAGGCCTTAGGCCAACGAAACAACTGCCGATCCAAGGGCTCTACATCCTGGCCGGCCAAGCGACGGCGATCCGAGCTGATTCCATCCACGACTTGTTCAGGTGACCACTGAGCCATCTCGGGGTGAACAGCTCCCCCCATTATCCAGGTCTCTGCATGGACAGTGGTGCGCTCGGGAAATATACAGCCGGGAAACAAAACGCCCAAGCCATTCATTTTTTCCTCTTCTGAAAACAAACAACCAAAGCCGGTCAAAAAGGAACTCTCTTTGGGGTAAAAAAGTGTGGCCGACACCACGGGAAGCATACGGACCTTGCCCAATAGCACAGCTGCCTCCGGAGCTAGCTGGCGAAGTGCCTCGGCTGCCTGGTGGGCCGCCCCAGCAAAAACATGAGGAGTCTTTCCACCATCCCATCTATCCCAATTGTATTGCTCATTCAGATGAACGTGTACCCCCAGCTCAGCACAAGATTTGACTAGGGCATCGACGAGTGCTCCCATGCCACCGACCGGCGCGACTGTACCGCGAATTTCAGGTTTGGATTTCTTTTTACTTTTCGCAAAAAATGGAGCCATCACCAAAGAGGCGCTGAGTTCACTGCTCCGGGAAGCGTAGATGCCCAAGAGGGCAGGAGCCAAAAACTTGTCATTCACATTCTTGCCCAATGTGCGCTCCAACCAAACGGCCACCGTCTCTCCCGGCCTGGGAGCCATCGAGGACTTCCCGCGAAGCATGTAGCCAGAAAGCCTAAAGAAAAGAACCATAGACTCAGCAAAACTAAACGGCCATCTTTGCGGCCGACCGTCGACCAACACATAGCGGGCACGAGCCGTGGGCAGAACACCAGTCAATGGCACATTGAGACGCCGAAACAAATTTTCCACGGCTAAAGAATTGAGAATTCCATTGGCCGCCGATTCGGACTTGCCATAAGGGCCCTGATGAGTGCTGATCAGCCCACCCAAATGGTCCTTACTTTCATAGAGATCAACTTGATAGCCAGCCTCCGCCAAAGAAAGGGCGCTGGTCAAACCAGAAATCCCGCCTCCAACAACGACAACTTGCTTCTTCATTCTCACCCACTAAAGCGCTTGGGAAAAAACTTTGGTCTCAGGCTTCTCACGGCGGAGGCGCAAATCAAGAGCCATGCAGACATTGCGCAAAAAGGGAAAACCCTTAGGCGTCAACTCCATCATGCCACTGGTCACTGCGACGATCTGATCTTCGATCAGGGGAGCTAGGAAATCTCTCACATCCTTCTCCTGGTCCACATCGTGGAGGCGCACTTTGCCCTTGGTCATAAATTCAAGAATCTGCTCGCGCTGTTTCTGATCCTCCGAGCTCAACAGATGCCCACGAAAGGTGGGAATCTCTCCCCCATCCACTTGGCGCTCGTAAACGGGAAGAACTTTTTCATTTTGATGAAAGCACGTCGGGGCCTCAGAAATGGAACTAACACCCAAACCCAGCAGAATTTTCGTCCGCTTGTCGGTGTATCCCATAAAGTTGCGGTGCAACTCCCCTTTCGCCTGGGCAACGGCCAGGCCGTCAGTTTCTAGAGCAAAGTGATCCATGCCAATTTCAATATAACCACCCGATATCAAAACTTCGCGTGCCGTTTCATAGAGATCCCTCTTGGCTGGACCTTCCGGCAAATCCTCATCCTTAAACAGACGCTGAGCTGGTTTGATCCAAGGCACTTTAGCAAAACTATAAAGGGCAATACGATCTGGACGCAGCTCCAGCGTTTTATTGGCCATATCTCTGACCGAATCCGGCGTCTGCATGGGAAGCCCATAGATCAAATCAAAATTAACTGAGGTGTAGCCTAACTCCCGAGCCATGTCGTTCACCGACTTGGTCAACTCGTAGGGCTGAATGCGATTCACCAGTCGCTGAGTTTCCGGGTTGAAATCCTGAATGCCCAAGCTAATGCGGCGAAAGCCAAGGTCAAACAAAGTTCGCAACTGCTCAGGTGTGGCCCGTCGGGGGTCAACCTCAATCGCCCCGTCAAACTCATCAGCACTGATTTTCACTCGCTTTAATATCGGCCCAACCATCTGTTTGAGGCTTTCCGCTGAAAACCAAGTGGGAGATCCACCCCCAAGGTGAATTTCCTTTAAAGGGTGATTGGCAAACTCAGGCACCTTCTCCATATACAGTTCGAACTCGCGGAGGATGTGAGCCACATAGGGCATTTCTTTGTCATGGTTCTTGGTAATGGAGGTGTTGCAGCCACAAAATGTACACAAGGACTCGCAAAAAGGCGTGTGAATATACAGCGACCAAGGAACTTGCTCACCTTGCTGAAATCCCTGCCGCAAAGCCTCGATCCACTGGTCTGTGGTGGGCGAGTCCGACCAATAAGGGACAGTTGGGTAGCTCGTATAGCGCGGAGCCGGGACATCATATTTTTCCAACAGATCAGAATACTTCATGCAAAGGTCTCCCTAACAGTATCTACAAAAGTGCGCACATTTGCCTCCGGAGTGGCCGGTAGTACGCCATGGCCCAGACCACACACCCAGCCTTTACGTTCCTCCGGGCTCAACTCTTGAAATGGCTGGAGATAAAACTCGAGCTTACGAGCAAAGTCGGCTTCATCGGTAAACATCAGGGTTTGATCAAAGTTCCCCTGGACAAAACCGCCCGGAACCAACTCAAACAAAGTCGGAAGCTCCCAACGGTGATCAAAACCCATTCCCGCCAACTCACTCGGTTCATTAAAGAAGGGGAACAAATGAGCCAGCTGAGTGTTCTGACTGTAATAGCCAATCTTGCCGGGAAAACTTTTGGCAATTTTTTTAACGGTCGGGGCGACAAGGTCTCGATACATCTGTGGCGATAATTCACCGGCAGCCGTATCAAAGACCATCACCACCTCTGCTCCCGCTTCTAATTGAAGAGCAATGTTCTTTTGCAAAAATGGCTCAATGATGTTTGTAAAAGCCGGAAACAGTGACCACATGGCTTTGGCCTCTTTAAGCCCACCTTTGTGACTGCCTTCCACTGCATAGGCAAACAATGTCCACGGGCCACCGACAAAGCCAATCAGACTTTTGCGCTGGGGCAAAAGACCGCGGGTGGCCTGCACAGCCAATCTTTGAAATTCCATATCGCCTATCGCCTCATCGACCGGCAACAACTGATTGATCGTCTCGGGGGTCAATGTCCAACCCAGCTGAGGCCCGGGGGAATATTCCAAACCCATACCCAAGGCTTCGAGGGGGAACAACAAATCACTGAACAAGATGGCGACGTCAAAATCAAAATCATCAATGGGACCCATGGCCACTTCAGCAGCCAACTCAGGTTCCTTACACAATTCCATAAAGCTATATTTCTCTTTCAAGGCCTGGTAGTGCTTATGGTAACGACCCGCCTGCCTCATCATCCAAATGGGTGGAACCTTTTGGGCAATTCCACTTAGGGCATTGGAAAATCTCTCATTAGCCATTCTTCACCTCGCTGCTTTTCCACTGGTAACCCACACCACGAACCGACTGAATCCAGTGGCTGTGTTGGTCTCCGAGAATTTGTCTTAATCGCAAAATGACGTTATCCACAGTGCGATTGCTGGGGAATTTCTCCTCGCCCCACACCTTGTCCATGATCTCATCCCGACTCACGACCGCCGGAGATCTTTCAATCAGCAGGCGCAACACCTGAAAGTCCTTATGGGCCAGTCGCTCCTGCTGCCCATCAGGAAGGGAAACTGACATCTGATCGAAATCAATTCTCACCCCTGCAAACTCCAAGCTCTTGAGCGGGCTATGGTCTCGTAAAACATGACTGATCCGCATGAGAAGCTCTTTAAAATGAAAGGGCTTAGGAATGTACTCTTCAGCGCCAAGTTCATATCCCTGTAGGCGAGATTCCGCCGAGGACTCGGCGGTGACAAAAATGAAGGGAATCGGATATTGACTCCGAATCTCCTGCGCAAAGTCGAAACCTGACCCGTCAGGAAGCCCTACATCCAAAATGACCAAATCAAAGGTTTGAGAGTTGATGGCATGTTGGGCCTCTGCCTGGTTTGTCGCCCAACACACCTTGTAGCCTTCCTTCTCAAGCCTTTCAGATAGAGTCTGGCCTAAATTCTGGTCGTCCTCCACAAGAAGCAGCTTCTTCATGGCGTACTCCCCTCAAGTTGGAAGTTGCCCTGAAAGCCACCTGAAACAGGAGATTCAAATGTCACCTGGCCACCCATTCTCCGTGTCAGCTGCACCACCGTGTACAAGCCCACACCGCTCCCGCTGGAGGGATTGTGCCGTTCAAAGAGCCGACCCAAATCCGCGGTAGATCCTTTGAAGCCCGTGCCGTCGTCCTGAATTTGAATTTCAATCTGGTGAGCTCCCTTACGTTTAGTCATAAAGGTCACGGTTTTGGCTTTGCCATGAACCTGGGAGTTTTGCATGAAATTTGAGAGAATGCTTTCGAAAGCTCTTTTGTCCACGCGAAGCAAGGCCTCACCTTCGCAAATAATTTGCAAGTTCGGCCAGCGATGCCTGATGCCCTCAATAGTTTTCTTAAGCGACACACTTTCAATAAAAAACTGGAGGTTTTCCTCGCTGGCCAAAAACAAGGAGTTTTCTAACTGTAGCTGCAGGCGCACCACATCCGCTTCCAAGCGACGGAGGGCCGGGAGGTCACCGGCCTCTTCACGAATGATCTCAGTCTGCATCTGTAAACTGGTGAGGGCAGTTTTGATGTCATGACTGAAGGAGGCCAAAAATCCGCGCAAGGCCTTTGCTGACTTTCTCTCACGATTGATCAAGTAGATGAGGGTAAGCCCCCCTCCAACCAGAAGGACCATCCAGGCCAGGCCCTCCCACAGGAGCATATTTTTTTGCCTGAGGATTTCTTCGTGAAGAACGGACTGCTGGCTTTCAAGACGGGTTAAAAGACCTAAGCCCAAATACAGCCACCACCCGGCCATGGACAGGGTAAACACCAACCAGATCATCGCTCCGGCGGTCTTCCAACTGAATCCCTGCCCAGCCTTCTTAGCCATAAATCTCCTGCACAGCTTCGATAAAGACCTCTTCGGCCTTATCCAACGCCGCACCCTGGTGGGCCCAGGACATGAAGGCCACTTCAAAGGCGCTGGGAGCCAAATAGACTCCGCGATTTAAACAGGCATGATAGAATTTGCGATAAAGATCCGCCTGCCCCGGCACAAAGTCCTTCACCGAGCGAATGGGTTGGTCGGTGCGCGGATGAAACCAAAACAAAGAGGCATAGTCAGTCACCGCCCAAGGACGATCCATGCTTTCAAATCTCTGATTCAATCGATGGCAAAACTGAGCAGTACGATCGCTCATTTTATCGAGAACCTGGTTTTGTTCCATCTTTTTGAGAGTCGCAAGACCTGCCACCATGCCCACCGGGTTGGCACTCAAGGTGCCGGCTTGGTAGACGGGCCCATTAGGAGCAACTAGATCCAGAAGGTCAGCACGCCCAGCGTAACACCCCACTGGAAAACCACCACCAATCACCTTGCCATAGGTCACCAAGTCAGGGCGAATGCCCAATCTCTCCGCCATTCCCGCCATGCCGACGCGGAATCCGGAAATGACTTCGTCAAAAATCACCAGGGCGCCGTGGTGACGGGCGACTTCGACCACTTTATTGATGAATTCTTGTCTCTGAATGAGCAGTCCAAAGTTCGCCGGCAGAGGTTCGATGATCACAGCAGCGATTTCTTTTCCTGATCGCTTGAAGATTGCCTCAACGGCATTTTCGTCATCAAGAGGGGCAATCAAGGTGGTACCCGCAATCTCCTCAGGAACTCCAGCGCTGTCGCTGGCTGTCTCCCCTGCCAGGCCACTTCCGGCCTTTACCAACATACTGTCCACATGACCATGGTAACAGCCATCAAACTTGAGAATTTTGGCTCTGCCTGTGGCCGCACGAGCGACACGCAAGGCACTCATGACGGCTTCAGTACCGGAACAAACAAATCTCAATTTTTCCACAAAGGGAATTTTGTTGATCATCCATTCGGCCAACTCCAGGGAGTAGGGCTCACAAGCCCCCAAGGTCCAGGCGCGGTGAAAGATTTTTTCCACCTCTTGGGAGACATCAGGGTCTCGGTGTCCCAAAACATTTGGTCCAAAGCTCTGGCAGAAATCGACATATCGTTTGCCCTCAACCGACTCCAGGTAGGCCCCTTCCGCGAATCTAAAAAAGATGGGTTCGCCACCCACACTTTTGCTCGCCCGAACCGGACTGTGCACTCCGCCTGGAGCCACTTTTAAAGAGCGTTCGAAAAGGTTTTTGGAAGTTAGGGAGTCCGCCATTATTTGTCTCCTTCGGTCGACGTCCGACACCAGTCTTCATAATTGAGAAACAGCTTAAGTCGGTCGTCAGATAGTTCCTTCTGCAAAAGCTTGTAGGTATTGCCGGGACCACAAGCATGAAAGGCCCCAGCTATGATTTCAGGAAACAACTCCTGAGCACGGGCAAAACTGGAACCACTCATCCAATAAAAATGTGTTTTACCATTGAGGTTGGGAGCATCTTCCACCGGTTGCAGTCGATAAGTGGCCATGATTTCCATGGCTCCTTCGTCGTAACCGCCTTCATGGGTGAGCTTCAGCCACTGGGGCTCTTGCCCAAGCAAGGTCGTCACTCTGGTTTCTTCCTGCTCACCCAAAGACTCGGCACAACCGTTCACCCACACTCCACGAGCGGCCAGACCTCGCCAGGACTTTAAACCGCTGGTCCATACAAGAGGGATCTCAGCTTTTTCCCAATCTTCGGGAAAGGCCTCAGCTCTTGCCACCCAAAGGCTGCGTCCACCGGGAAAGCCCCCAACATCAAGGCTGTCCCGTCCATACCACTTGGATGTCCCAGGGGGAACGGGAAACATGTTTTCTTTGTGACTACACCACTCAGGGGCCATCTCTTCCCGCTCAAGACTCATGACACGAAGTTCTTCGCCACCATCTGTCTTGCCACGCAAAAAGAGAATCTTGCCATAATCCCTATGGAGATAACTGACGCCAATTTTCTGGTGGCATCCACCGCCATAGCTGGCCAAGATTTTTCTCTCCCGTTGCGCTTCGACAAAGGTGTTCTGGCAATTGATTTGTGCCAACAGATTTTCCAAATCAGGACGATCCTGGGCGATCTCAATGGCCAGTGCGCCTTGAGCCGCAGCGGCTGGGTTGAGAGTCAATGGCAGCAAAGACCATTTGCATTCATTGAGGACCTGGCGGACATAGGACTGACACTCGGCAAGCTCTGCTTCCGGGGCCTCCAAAAGTCGATCGACAGCCGCTTTTGCCAAAATCAGAGCGTCCTCTTCGCCTTCCATGAGTTTTCGCAGGCGAGTGGGAATATTGCCACGAATGGGAGTAAACTCAATGCCGGGATTTCCTGGCACCAAAGAGGAAAGTGTTCGCTGCAAATTGTAGCTGCGTCGTGGAGAGGAGGACAAAACCTTCCAGGAGCTCCGACCAATAGATGATTTTTTAACTAACAAAAGGTCTCTCACATCAGCACGGGGCAAGGTGGCCACCACTTTTGTGCCTTCTCTTTCCTCAACCGGAAGGTCCTTCCAGGAGTGAACGACCATGTCGAACTCGCCCGACTTGAGCCCCTCATAAAAATCCTGAGTGAACAGACCCTTTTCCTGAGCCCCGTCCATAGCAATATCGAGGTTGCGATCACCAAAACTGGTGCGAAACTCAAACTCGATTTGCAACTGGGGGTCTACCGCACGGAGGGCCCGTGCCACCATGTAAGACTGAATCCTCGCCAGATCACTCTGCCGCGAGGCTATTTTTAGGCGCATAAATCATCCCAACCAAAGGGACGATTGCGAACGGATTTTTGATGTTGTGAGAGAATGGAACGAATTTCTGCATGGGCGGCCTGAACGGCCGCTTCGATCTGCTGACGGTTTTCCTCAATCTGGGCAAAGAACTCCTTCAAGTTCATCACCGATGCTGTCACGGTCAGGGGATCTTCATCACACTCCCCACGCAAGTCCAAGACCGTCTTTAGGCCTTCGATACTTGTCTCCGACCAGCCTTCGAACCACTCTCCCGTGACTGGTGCCGCAACGATTAAAGCCTCTTCCTCCATGGGTCCCATCGCCTCAAGAGAAACCAACTCCACAAAGGGAAACTCCTCTTTCAGAGGAGCTGCTTTCCCCACGTTGCGGCAATAGACACGCACTCCGGATTCTTTTTTGGCAAACCAGGGAAGAATCTCCCGTGTCAGCCGTCCTGATCCCACAATCCCCATCCGGCCACAATCGGCCAAGTGTTTTCGGGCCAGACTGCCGTAGCTCTGTCCGCCCAGACCAATTAGATGCTTTTGCCGAATCGACTTTCCGTCCGTGATCAGTTTTTCCATCACCGGCCGGAGGATCCATTCCTTGCCATGGGTCGCAAGGGCCTCATCCACAAACTTTTTGAACTGACCAAAGACCTCAGTTTCAGCCACTAAGGGCGACTGCAGGCCGCTGACGATTTCCAAAAGAAATTGATAGGCTTTTTCCTCGCGATAGACTTCCGCCCCCTCAAGCTCAGGATGACCTTCGTCAGCAAGAGATCGATGAGAGAAGGCCACCTGCCGTAAGCAAGTGGACCACACCGCCCATGATTGGGGCAAAGATCCCCAGTCCGGAGCCGGACGCCTCTGATGAAAAACAAGTAGACCAGACAACATGATTAACTCCTTTTTATCGCAAACTTGACCCGGCTTTGTCACAGCTTTGTCATCCCCCCTCAGGGCTAACAGGGAGCACAATGAAAATGAGTTTCAATTCTCACAATGAAACTGGCCTTTTGTCCTCGCCACCTCTGGCCTATAATCCACAGCAGTGGCACATAGTTTGTAACATGTTGAAATGACCACTGATTTAGTGAGCTAGCCAAGTCCCTTGAATTTCCAGGGCAAAGGACAAGCCATGGCCAAGAGCCTGATAATCCAAGCAAAATGCGTGTTGAGGACAACTCTCCTCAGTGGTCTCCTCCTTGGCCTGGTGGCGTGTAATGACAGTGGCCCCGCCAAAATTGGTCCGCCGGGAGGAAAAACTCCTCCCCCTCCGTCAAAGCCCACTCCCGACCAAATGGCACTGGAGCTGACGGGAATTCATGGCGTGGTTCTCTTGTCTTCCTTTTCGACTCTCCAGGATTTCACTCAACAGATGATGAAGGCTCCTGACAAACTCAACCCGCGAAACTGTGTCACGGGCCCAATCACTCACAAACAGGACAAGACAATTGCTGTGACCTACACTTGGCGCTGCTATCCCAGAGACCTACACACCAGCGGGGCGGAAGGGGATCTGCACTACAACTTTGAGTTTCAGAGCGTGGAAGATGCAGACAAGGGCCTTGGCAAAGCCCGCCCACTAAAGATCACCCTCTCCGCTAGCGATGACTTTGCTTTTTATTACCTCGGTCGTAATCGCCAGATCATCCGCTGGCCGGTTGATCTCAACAGCTCCTGGACTCCCGGCGAAGGAGACAAGCTGAATGTGGATTTCCAAATGAATCTGGAAAAGGTCAGAGATCCGGTTAAAACCACTGACCTGTTCCATTCCTGGTATTTGAAGCTCCAGGGAGTCATGGGCGCTCCTGGCGACAAGGGACAAAGACCTTTTGCTGCCCAAGTCGTGCAACTGGATTACAAAGTCCAATCCAGCCGCACCACCTTTGATCTCACCCAATTGGATTTAGCCCCCAGGGATGTGATTCAGTTTCAGGACTGTGGCCTACCTTTGGCCGATTACAATTTCTTTTTCCAATCCAGTTCTCTGGGTAAAGAGCTACGCGGCACGATGCTCTCGGAGCAGCAGTGGCTAAAGGTCAATCAGGGCCCTCGCTACGATTGGGGCAGATGCAGCCCTATTCACCTCACCTATGTGAACGAGTTCTCGCGCAGTCTGCTGGACCTGACAAAACGAATCCGCAGCAAGCAAATAGACGGCGAGAAAATGGCTGAAGAAAAACCTCCAGCCTTGGGCACGAGCTCGGGCTCATGAGTCGGGACTGGCCCTTTAGCAAAACCCTTCGCGACCTCATTGCCAACAAAGCCTCGGTTTGTGTTCTCACCGGCGCCGGCGTCTCGGCCGAAAGTGGCGTCCCCACGTTTCGCGAAAAAGATGGTCTATGGGCCAAGTTTAAACCTGAAGAATTGGCCAGCATGGATGCCTTTATGGGTAACCCTCTTCGCGTGTGGGAATGGTATCAACATCGTCTCAAAGTCATTCGCGAAGTTCAGCCCAACCCAGGTCATAAAGCCCTGGCCCAGTGGCAAAGGCTGGTGCCTGATTTTACCCTGCTCACGCAAAATGTGGATGGACTTCACCAGCGCGCGGGCAGTGAAAATGTTCTCGAACTCCACGGCAACATCAACCGCAGCTTTTGTGTGTCTTGCCACCATGTGGTGGATGAAATCGAGTTAGAATTATTGAAGGAAGGGGGCGCACCCGCCAAAGAGGATCTCCCCAAGTGCCCCCAATGTCAGGACTTGTTGCGACCTGATGTGGTTTGGTTTGGAGAGATGCTTCCTGGCGACATCCTCCACGCCTCTGATCAGGCTGCCCGCCGCTGCCAGCTTTTTCTCTCCATTGGCACCATGGGAGTCGTATTCCCTGCAGCTGGTCTTCCCCTGGCTGCGATCCAATCCGGTGCCTATGTGGTGGAGATTAATCCGGACGAAACTGAGCTCACGCCCTACATGAGTGAATCCCTGCGCGGACCCTCGGGCAAAATTCTCCCTCAACTCATCAGGCTCCTGGCACAACCTTAATGAGAGCGTCCGGCTATGTGACTTCGTGATCCTTCATGATCTGCAGGTATTCTTTAACAGCTGTGAGAACATGATGAATGACAGTCCCATCAACTCGGGGGGCGAAACTGAGACCCCAATAAACACTGTACAGGGAGTGGACCTGGCTCTGATCGAGTTCGGGAAAAGTCTTGTGAAGCTTCTGACAGAACTCACCCTCCAAATGGCGGATCGTCTCTCCAAGCTCCGTGGGACGGTGGTAGTGTTCCAACACAAAGGGGGCAAGGGCCGGGCACTTCTCGTAGATCCTTCGCGCCTGGAGCATAGACTCCACCAGCTCTCCACGCTGCCACAGGGCTTGACGTTCGGGACTCATGCCGATCATCTCCTCACCAATGATTTTAACGGCCTCATTGATGATGTTTTCCTTGGAGCGCCCAAAATAATAATAGATGAGAGAGCGGGTGATCTCACTCTTGCGCGCCAGATCTGAAATGGTCCATTTGCCATGGCCCTTTTTGTAGTCCAACTCAATGGCCGCATTCAGAACCTTCCAGAAGGTTTCGTCCTTGGAAGGCTTGCTGTTTTGATCTGACTCCTCAGTCCCCATAGTTCCCCCACTCCATTTGACAAAAACCCGGCTCTTTTGTCAAAACCGCCCCCGCCGTAGACAAAAGACTGGTCAAAGTGTCAACGGCTTCGGTGGCAAAAGTCGGTGGGTTCGCGCTATCTTTATTGGTGAGAGGGAACATTTAGTCGCCAAGGGGAGGGATTCCGATAGATTGACGGAGGAATCCCTATGCATTATTCGAAACAAGAAGTCATACTATTTGCCCTAACCCACCTGTTGATGTTGAGCTTTTTCGCACTGTTGATATTTAAGAGCTCACCACATACGGCCGAGTTCAATTTCAAACCGACAACGAAGCCGCTCATTACAGCTGGGCCAGAAGCCGGGAAAAAATGACCGGGTTGTTTGGCTAGATCGAAAACGTCAAATTTCCGGGCTCCGCCCATTCACTCCGAACGTGATATTCTAATGATATGGAGCCCGTTTTTTTAAAAAAGTCTGCTCTGACAGGTCTACTTCTTGCCGTCGTGGTTGGATGTGTGGGACTGCCACCATCAGCTCCAAGGCGCGATCCCAAATCCGTTTTTAAACCATCCAAACACGAATTTCTCAAAGTCTACTCCCGCTTTCTGGAGCGTCCATCAGCTGGCAGCCTGTCCGAAGTGAAAAAGTACATCAATGGCCCCGATGGTGCCGGTGACAAATACCTTTTGAGCTATCGCTCGCAACGAAAGTTTGCCTCCAAGTACTTTTCCAAGATTGTGGCCAACATCGACAAGGGCGATGTCTACACTGTCCGTTCTCTTTTCTACCTGGCCTTTGATTTAGACACTCCGAGCCTGGCAGCCGAGTCCCGATCCATATCCTCAGAAATCATGAATGTTGAGGCCGGACGCCACGCCAGAACTGTCAAGTCGGCCTCTTATCTTCTTGGTGTTCATATTCCGCACAACTATCCGGAGCTGTTGTTTAAAGCCATGGCTGAGGAATTCAAGGATGCGAATGAAAAACAGAGAAAGGAATACCTTTACGGTGTGGCTAACTTCGGCCTTGAAGACGAAAAGTTCCGACCTCTTTGCCCCAAGTGCCCCAGTCAACCCGTTACCTTCTTTGAGGCCAAGTACCAAAAGTTGATCAAAGCGGCCGTCAGTGACCAGGCCGAGATTAAAATTCAGCAGTGGTTTCACCGCACACAACTGGCGCGGGCAACCGCACCTCCAGTCCTCCAAATCCGGCGCCTTCTGTTTGAGCCCAACGACAATCGACTCAAGGAACTCAAAGACGCCTGCTACTACAAATCCGATCCTTCGGCGGAAAAACCGACGATCAATGACTTGGGCGAGATGACGTCCAAAAGAATTGTGCAGCTACTCAAGGAAGGGGACCTACAAGTCGCAAGAGCTCTCATCATTGTTGCTGATGAAAGGTGCTGGAAAGAAGTGGATGAAATTGATGGACCTAAGCCCTGGCTTTCGACCATCCTCATTTGCCGTCAACCGGAGACCTTTTTACAAGCTGTGGCTCTGGAAAATCCAGGAGGACTTTTTCTCGATGAAATTATGAAATTCGAATCACCCCAAGGGTGGATGAACTGCACGGGCCAAGCGGCGGGTTCTGGAGACTTGGCCGCTTACCGCATTCAAAAGCTCAAAACCGCCAACGCCATTACTCCAATGGAACAACGAATCCTTCAGTACCTCGTCAAGAGTTTTGATACCGCGACGACTGAACTCACCGACGATCGGGCGCCCGCCGAGAAAAAACCAGAACCTCCACCTGAAGACGAACTGGACTAGTTTCCCACCTTCAAAAAGGTTCCAGGTCCTAAACGTGGATGCACGATGCCAAGTCCACCTTCTTTGGAAAGTGGACTTGGCATCGTGCATCCACGTTTAGGACCTGGAACCTTTTTGACAAATTCGATATCGTACACATATTAGTTAAATGGCCAGCTGTCCGGCCGAACTCACCTAAAAAAAATCCACTTCCCTTTCTTGACAGTTTTCGATTTCACCACAGATTGAGCTTGTAAAAGAAAAAATCCTGTAAAGGAAAGGGGAAGTCAGATGAAAAGCCAACTAACAACTCGTCGTAACCGAAATTCACTTTGGGATTTTATGAATGAGGTGGATCAAGCTTTTGGCAACGGATTCTTCAATGACCGTCAGCTAACTGAGAGCACTTCCTTCTATCCCGCTGTCGATATCGTGGAACATGAAGACAGCTACCTGATCAGTGCCGACCTGCCAGGGATGAAGAATGAAAATATCCACTTGGATGTGAATGAAGGCGTGCTGACAATTAGCGGTGAACGAATGGACGAAAAGAAATCCAGCGATCAACACTACCGCAGATACGAAAAGCGCTACGGAAAGTTTGTCCGCAGCTTTCGCATCCCGGACAGTGTCAACGCCGACAAAATTGAAGCTTGTTTTGAAGATGGTGTATTGGAAGTACTCATTCCAAAAAGCGAAAAAGTTCTCCCCCAGAAGATTGAAGTCAAACAATCCAAGGAAGGGTTGTTCTCTAAAATCATGGGCAAAAAAGAAGAGGGCAAACACTAAAATTGTTCAACAACATCCCATCTAACGTTTTCAAATCCTCACCAAATACCTACCGTGCCCCTTCCGCCAGGAAGGGGCGTTTCTCAAAAAGGTTCCAGGTCCTCAACGTGGATGCACAATGGCAATTCCGCCTTCCTAAAGAAGGCGGAATTGCCATTGTGCATCCACGTTGAGGACCTGGAACCTTTTGGTGACGCGACTTAGTAGACTAGCCGATAAAAGAACACGGCAAGAAAGTAAAACACCACTTGGGCGCCCCACTCCAAATACTTTTCCCACTTCACATTGCGCAAAAAAGAATCCCGCTTGCGCAGGGTCAACTCATAGAGGAAATGAAACATCCTTTCTTCCAGGTGATTGATGACAAAAGCCAGGATGTAAAGACCCAGTACATGACCACCGACCACCAGCAGGGCCCGATCAAAGACTGGTGCTCCGGATGGGGATGGATATTTCTTGTACCAGGCCATAATAAGCAATCCCGGAAAGACAAAGTACTTCACCGCCATCATTGGTAAATTGCGCAGCTTTCGGCCCATGCGTTTCCAGGATGCATCGACCTGCCTGGACATCTGACGGTAGCGGTCCATGATCTTATCGGGGACCATATCAGGTCGGGCATTGGCTATGGCCTCAAGAACCATGTAATTGCCGGCAAGAGCTGATGGGAAACGGATCTTCATTCCCGAATTCATTTCCACGCGGAAGCCCCCAAGAAAGCGGGGTGAAATCCGGGAAATCACGATCCGCTTGATCTCAGTGAACTTCATCTCAAATTTCTTTCTTCCCTGCTCAATCAAAAGCCGATGCTCTTCCAGCCAATACTTGGAAAACAGACGAGGTCGCACAAAGAACCACAGACGAATGATGATCGAAAGGGGCAGTGAGCAGGCCACCAGGATGCGAAAGCCCATCACCAGATTGGTGTCGTCGGGAAAACGACCAATATGCAGGCGGATAATAATGGCGATGGCGACAACGGACCCAATGAGGGCCACCTTATAAAGCCGCTTGAATGCGCCTCTATACTCCAAAGCTTGATCACGTTGATTCATATTGCTCATCATTGTGAACCAGGCACCCAGGTAGGTCCAGCACTTCGAGCCAGTCCCCGGCTCGACGCCAATTGGCACGGCGCTTCTTTTGCCAATTGTCTATGTGTTTTTGTCATTCCTCGGGCTTCTCCCGAGAGCGTGACTACACAAAGTTTTCCCTATAGACCCTGGTTCTAGACATCACCTCGCCCGTCCGCGATGGTGAGAGGTCAAAATGGATGGCCAAGGGGAGGATTTGGGGATGAGGCAATTGTTGGTTCTAATGTCTGTTTTGTGGGCCACTTCCGGCTCTGCTGCGGTTTCCTTTGATTTTGAATGCGGACGCTACCAATACCGGGCCGCAGATTATGAGTGGATGGTGGTCAACACCCTGATCAAGGGCCAGATGAATCTGAAGGACGACCAGTACACGCTAAAGAACTGGGAAGGCTATTACCATTTAGTGGACACGGACTCCAGCGTGAACACGCCCTACACCTGGGCTTTCGCCTCAGGCCGCGGGGACGCAATTTCTCCAGTGGCCCACTACCGACCCCGCAAGTACAAAGACCATATCAAGTTGGAGATTCCCTTTTCTGACTTCGGCATGAGCTTTGGCGAAACCGATCTGATCTTTCCCAAGCTTGAGCTGGTCAAAGGCAAAGAAAATGTGGCAGCTTACCTGGTGATGACTGCCATTGAGGACCATTTCGGAGCGACGGTTCCCTTGGATTGCCGTGTTGGCCAAATCAGCGGCCTAACTTCCAGACGCTCCATGCAACCTCTAACCACAACCAACGATCCAGATGATCAAGTCAAACAGTGTGTGGAGGCTTGCCAGGCCCTCTTTCAGCCCGGCCCTCTACTCAAAAGCTGCGTCATCGACTGCTACCGCCGCTAAAAGGCTAAGAGCGTAAAACCTGCCCCCTTAATTGTTGAGCCACAAAACTATGTGCCGCCTTTGTCCGGGAATAGGTCCGATTGCCGAGCCATTCCCGTAAATCCGAATCCTCACCGTCGCGCAGGGCGGGAGGCTGAGTGACCGAAGGGAATAGGCTCGGCCGAACGAGGCGCGGCAGGATACCTGACGCGACCCGAAGACGAGCCTGCGGCCGAAAAGGTGCGTGAGGATTTGCGGAGGATGGTCGGCAAAGGACCGACTTCACTGATAAAGTATTTTGTGGCTCAACAATTAAGGGGGCCGGTTTTCAAAAGCTAATCTGTAAGCCCGCGTAGTACTTTTGAATTAACTGGTAGTGGAGCTGAAGAGACATCAAGGACCAGGGTTTAATGCCCAGGCTGATAAAAAAGTCCTCATCGTCTCCACTGCCCCCTTCATTGATCTGCAGGCCACCGGCAAATTCGAACTTGGCGCTCGCGTACTTCACTCCCGGCCAGATCTCGGTGCGGTCAGATCCATCGTAATCGATGGCATCAATGGACAGGGACCAGTCATTATTCAGGCCAAAGTTAAAGCCTATTCCCCAGGCTGAAACATCATCAAATGCATTATAGGCCACAAGCCCCAAGGAAAAACCCCCACCAGGGTTAATTAATACCCCCAGGTTTTCACCATTGACCGTGTCGTCGTTGGCATCTTTTGTCACATAGCCGGAAAACCCAATCGAAGTTTTAATGGAACTTAAGTGAAAGCCAAATCCCCAGTAGGCAACCGGATCCTCATCAGTCGCCGAATCGCCGTCATCAGAGGCCGTGGCACCCAGTGAAAATCCAAAATCACTCATGCCGTATAAAATCGCAGCACCCGCCGTTTTGGTGTCACTGTCATCGTCAGCTGCTGCCCCCATCAACTGAAGATTGAAGCCCTTGTAAAGGGAGTGCCCGGCGGGATTTTCACGAAAAAAAACCGAGGTGGAACTGGGGTGGGAGATACCAGGGCCAATGGGAATATTGGTGTTGGCCGCCCCTCCTCGGGCAAAGGCCTGACCAGGCAAACAGAATCCAATCAACAACACGGATGAAACACAAAGAAGCAAAGATTTCATTTTCACATTTCCCCTGTTTGTTCGGCGTTGAAGCGCAATTCACTTCGCAACTGTTCCCAAATCTCATAATAGCGCCAAGCAGGCGGAGGATTTGGCCCTTGATGGTGGTCCGGCCGCAAACGCAAATGGCCCGTCGCCATAAGAGCATCTTTGACTGGCGGATTCTGGCGGAGCTTTTCCCGGGTGGCCTCAAGAATCAGTGCGTAGTGGTCGCCCTTTTCGGAAGTTCGGTAGGTCATTCGCTTGCCCTCGAAACTCACCCAGTTGATATCCATCGTTTTCATATTTTTCGAGGCCACGTCTCCAGCCCTCTTGGCTTCAAAGGCTGTCATTTGCTCAACCTGGGCTCGGGTCCAGGGCCAAGTCACCCGCTTATCCTTATTTCTTGGATCTTCTTCTCCTTCGGGAAACTTCATGGCTTGCCAAAAGCCCTCCATACTGGCGTAGGTCTTTCCTCTAAATGCAAATGGAGTGGCAGCAAAATTCGATAACAGCCCCAGCTCGTGACGCTTGGACAGAATCACTTCACCTGTCGCTGCCTGATGGGGAAGGATTTCCCAGGATTTTCCCGGATCAACGTTCTGCTCAGCCCACCAGTGCTTTGGGTAACCCCGTTTCCAACTGGTCGCCGAATCCTGCTTGGATGAACCACTCTGGCATCCGGTCAAAGCCAAGGCAATTAAGACCGTAGACCCCAGCAACCAGTGCGTGAATCCCCTCATAGTCAATCCTCCCCATTTCCCCCAAATCTAACAGGTTCCTCGGCTTCCGGAAACACTTTGCCGGTCACAGCGCAGCAGCCACGGGGGTGGTACTCACACGACGCTGTAAAAAACCTGAGCTTATGAGCATTTAGCAAGGCATTTCGGTTATTTGACACCTAAATTTCAAAAATGATGTCGAACTTTTGCTCAATTCGGCCCAGCTCACAATGAAATGAGCCCGGTCTGACCTGGCCCAACCTTTGTAATACATTAAGGTTGAAAGGGCTATCTCTATGAGCGGGTTAGGAACTGAAGTCAATCGCCGGACAGAAGGTCGATACTTCTTCAAAGACCGAAGGGTCTGGAAATTCAAGCTGACTGGCAAAGGCATTCCCATCAAATGGATCCACAACTTGAGTCCACACGGCATCCAAATCCGCTATCGTAAGTACCAGTGCTATGAGGTGGGGGAAGTGATCCCGCTCGAGGTCAACTTCAAAGGCAAGTTGCTTCTCACCATCCCTAGCTTGGTACGGTGGAAAAAGGAATGTCCATTTAGCATGAACATGTATGTTCTGGGACTTGAGTTTGTCGATCCCCACAAGGATGTGGCGAAGCTCTGGTACAAGCTGGGGCTGACAGAGGATCTGCTGGTCGACAATCCTAGTCTGCATATTGATCTCGATTTATTGCATATGGAAGATCACAAGGATGTGACTTCGCCGAATCGCTTTAACATCAGTGCTGCGCTTGTCGCAGCTTGTTTATCTTTCTTGGTCGGCTATATGGGGGCACTTGGGTCAACCTTGATGAAAGGGGCACTCTGGGCTGAAGGATTTCAGCTTCTTTTGACCCATGTTTTTTAACGATTAGACAAGTTGTTGTTATCTGGATTGGGACCGGCGCGGGAAAGGATGCCCACTGCCGGCCACCGGTCCTCTCCTTGAAACCCCGCCATTTTAGTCTCATTCCATCTGTTTCAATCTGACCCGCCTTTTATTGAGAAAAACTAAATCCATTTTTGCCTTAAACCGATGAAATAAAAGATTATTATCAGTCAATTCCACGCAAACGGACAGGTGCTATGGATTTACTACGTCGTTACCAAAAAGCAGGTGGTTTTCTTCAGTTGGTTCAATTGATCGAAACTTGTGCCCCACAAAAGCAGGCGCAGCTACTTGGAAGTGTGGAGAAGGAAAGTGTGGCCTGGGCCAATGAGGTTCGGGCAAAGATATTATCCATTGATCGAATCTTTGGCTGGGACGAACAGCCCTTGGCTGAAATTGTCTCCCGCCTTCAGGAACTCACGCTTTCTGTGGCCGTTCATGGCATTGACAAAACCCTGTGGGAGAAAGCGACTAAGACTCTTTCGCACGGGCAAAAACGACGTATTGACGACCTATCCAAAACCAAAGATCCCACACCAGGTGAGATCACCTCATCCTATATGAAAATCATTGCCGAAGTCCGTGACATGATCAACCAAGGCTACGTCCATTTGCCAAGCGTAGATCCGGGACTCATTATCGAAGAGGACATCGAGGATAGGCTCTCTAAGAGTCCGACTACGGGAATCACTCACCATTCTGCCGCGGCAACTCCTACCATTCAGCCTCCCAGTAAGCCACTTGCTGCCGTCAAGGGAAGCGACCAGGAACTGGGAATGGAAGTGGCCAAACTCCGCCACGAGAACCAGCAGTTACGGCAACAGGTGCAGGTCTTGAGTAATGAACTCAGTGCTGTTCGGAGTATTGTTGCCACAGTGAAAAAAGCCGTGGCCTAGGTTTGAGGGAGCTAATTTTCAGGTTTAGCGGAGAGCTCCGGCGAGCGATGGATACTGGAAGCGAAAGCCGTTTTTGACGGCCACCTCGGGCACCACTCTTTGACTGGACAAGATGGCGTCAGCAATCTCCCCTTGAGTGATCCTAAGCGCAATTCGTGGTACTGGCGGACCGACACGAACCTTCATGGCCTCAGCCAAGGCCTTGGTGAAATCCTTGTTACGAGCGGGGTTCAAGCTCACACCGTTGATGGGTCCCGTCAATCCTGGATTTTCCAGAGCCCAACGGATGAGGCGGGCCAAATCGACAACATGAATCCAACTCATCCACTGCTTGCCATTTCCCAATCGGCCACCCAAACCTAAACGGAAGAGAGGCCTTAATTTGGCGAGCAGGCCCCCTTCTCCCAGAACCAGACCGATACGAACCTGCAGTGAACGACAGCCCAAAAGGTCCTCAGCAATCTTAGCGGAGTTTTCCCACTCCTTACAGAGTTCGGCCAAAAAGTCATTCCCCAACGACGACTGCTCCGTCAGGTGCTCGTCACCTCTGTCACCGTAAATCCCCATGGCCGATCCGCCAATCCACACCTTTAAGCGGCATCCGGCGTTTTTGCCACCTTCAATGAGATTCATGGCGCTAAGGATTCGTGACTCGCGCAAAACTTCCTTTTGTTTCTTGCTCCACCTCCGACCATCGATGGATTCTCCCATCAAATGGATCACAGCCTCGACACCCTCAAAGGCCTCTAGGGGAGGTTGGGACCGGTAGTCGGTCCATTGAAACAATTCACAGGGAACAACAAAGGGAGCACCCGCTTGCGGCGCCTGGCGGGAAAAGATCACCAAACTGTGCCCCGCCTGATGAAGCTCGCGGCACAGCTCCCGCCCCACAAATCCTGTCGCTCCCGTCACCAGTATCTTCATAGTGTCTCATAATAGTAGATGCCCATCTAAAGCGCCAATCAATCGTACATTTTGGATGCAGGACGCAAACATTATGGTTTGTTAAAGATATCCCAATATGATGGCAAATTGGCGGAGAGATCAGTAACAGACTTAAGTGACAGATCTTGCCTGGCGATAAATAGCTATGATTCGCTGGTGTTCTTATTGTCAAAGATTCCTCTCTGAAGCTCCACCTTACGAAGACCTCGCCGTCTCCCATGGCGCTTGCTCCGAATGTGCCGCCTTGGGACCCACGGGACTAGATCAACAGGTCGATACCGGACGCGCGATCTCGGAACTCCAAGGACAGCTTTGGGAGGCTGCTAAGGGCGCCAATTATTCTGAAATCCAGAGGCTTCTTGGAATTGCCCAGGCCATTCGAGTGCGCAACAGCGATCTCCTCTTGGGCATGATTTCCCCCTTGCTCTACAAAGTCGGATTACACTGGGAAAAGAAGAAGCTGAGTGTTGCCGATGAACATAGAATCACACGTTTTTTTGAGCAGGTCTATCACCAAGTAAAAACCAGCTCTGAGCTAGATGTGCCACCTAGGAACAATAAATCTCAACCTGATGTGCTATTAATCAATGCTCCAAACAATCATCACACTCTTGCCGTACGATTCTTGGAAATGTGGCTAGAGGATCGAGGCATAAGTGTCATGGCCATTTACCCTGGCCTCCCTGCCGAGGAAGTGACCGAGCTTATCGCCAAAACCAAACCCAAGGCATTGGGGATCTCGATTTCCATGGAAAATCAGGCGACAGAGACTCTAAAGATTGTAGATCAAGTTCACCAGAAATTCCCATCGGTCAAGATCATGGTCGGCGGTTGCGCCGTCAAAACAGGGAAGTACACTCCCCTTAACCAGGATAAGGCCATTTGGTCGACCGTGCCGGAGGACCTGGCACAGCTGGTTGCCGCCTAATCAAGCAACTGAAAGAACTCTTTCATTGTCGCCACTGATCTAAAATCTTCGGCGAACTGACGGGCCAAGGCTCCAGACACCCAGACATCGAGTCCTTTTTTGGTTTCACTCCGCAGCTGACTTAAATAGTCAGGAAGGCCATCAAAGTTACTCTCAATCGGTGCGGCGCTCAAAACTAGAATCTTGGGCTTCACCCCTTTGATAATGTCCACGAGGGCTTCGATCGGGAGGTTGGCTCCAAAATTCAGGGTTGGATAGCCTTTAGATTGGGCCAGTTTGCTGGCTATAAGAATCCCCAACTCATGATAGTCCCCCTCTGGAGTGCAAAAGGCTATCAGTGGCTTATCTACCTGAGTTTCCGCCGATCTGGTTTTAATGATTTGATCGCGAACCAGAGCTGAGACTGCGTGCTCCTGAGACACACTTAACTCACCAGTGGCTACCATTCGACCCACCTCTGCCATCAGCGGAACGACGAGGTCGATGAGAAACTCCTCCACTCCACGCCGAACACGGTGGCGGTGAAGCTCTTCCAGCAGCCGATCCAATTGGTAGTCGCTCAACAGTTGAAGGAGCTCCTGGCGGTGTTGAATCAATGGCCCATAGGTCTCTGGAAGCAAAACTTCAATTTCTGCAGCCGACATTTTCGCTGCTTTGCGAATCGGGTAACCAAGCTCAACCAAGGCTTTAAGCGCTTTTAGACGCTCAACGTCCTCATAGGTGAAAGCCCTGTTTTTACCCTGGCGCTCGGGACTGACCACTCCATAGCGCTTTTCCCAGGCCCTAATGATGTGGACGGTCAATCCGGTTATCTGAGATACATGATTGATATCAAGCTTCATAACCTCAAAATATACTCATTTTCAGTAATTTACAAGCCTCTGTCTCATATTTTGTCTAGTTAAAACTATCTTTAACTAGACAAAGTGGGGCCATTTTGCTACTATTAGAGAAACTCAGGAGGGAGAAACAATGACAAATCTAGCAGCAACTTTGATGGCATTTTTTTGGGGGACTTCCTGCGCACATGGGGCTCTCAACCAATCTCAGCTGGAGGTGGTTCCCTCGGTCGACATCAATAGATATCTGGGCACCTGGTTCGAAATCGCCCGCTATCCCAATTCATTCCAAGGAGACTGTTTCGCTTCGACAGCTACCTATTCTCTTCGGGGTGATGGCAACATTAAGGTGATCAATCGCTGCAACGAAGGGTCCTTCGATGGACCCATCGATGAGGCCGTGGGCAAGGCCTGGGTTGTCGATCCTAGTACTAACGCTAAATTGAAGGTGCAGTTTTTTTGGCCCTTCGCTGGCAATTACTGGATTATCGATCTCGATCCTAATTATCAATGGGCTGTTGTGGGAGAACCTGATCGTCAGTATTTGTGGATTCTCAGTCGCACACCACAAATGGACAAAAACGACTACGAAGGAATTATTTCTCGCCTTACACCTAAGGGTTATGACCCTCAAGAGCTGATCATCACTCCTCAAAAGGAGACATTATGAAAATGCTTTCAACCGTCGGAGCAGGATGCCTGGTCATTGAAAGCGACCAGGTCCTGCTGGTTCAGCCAAACTATGGGCCCGCCAAAGGACAGTGGATGTTCCCCGGGGGCTTCATCAACGACAATGAGTCCCCAGAGGACGCTGCCCTGAGAGAGTTGTGGGAGGAAACCGGGCAGGTCGGAAAAGTCATCCCCCCCTTGTGCATTCGCTACCGGCAGGCCCCCACTGACATCTATTGGGTATTTCAGGTTGAACTCACACTCAATACCCCCATCTCAGTTCTTACTTCCGAGCTTTTGGATGTACGCTTTTGGCCAGTGAAGGAGGCCATCCACTCTCCGCTGGTGCGGCCCATGTCCCGGTTTTTTCTGGAGTCGGCCCTCGCTCCCCCACTCAGCAATGTGCCACTCCCTCGCGGTCACGATGACACCCATCGCGTGTTCTTTTTTGAACCCTCTGACTTCCATCATGCGCAAGTCCACTACCAACGAAACGAAAGGCTGGCACAATGAGAAAGTTCCTCCTCGCCGGCGCGGCCCTTCTCCTCTGCTCCCCCTCCTTGGCAACGGACACAGTCGTGTTTTCGGGCACGGCCTATAAATCCAAAAAAAAGCAGTCGATCGCCTACAACGAAACGCACGAGGTGACAGAGGTTTCCGGCCGGATTGTGAAATCCAAAACCACCTACCGAAACTCCCAGGGTGATATCATTGCTGTGCTCAGTTGTGACTACGGTAAAAACACCTACCTTCCTGATTTCACCTTCGAAGATCTGCGTAGCGGCAACTGGGAAAAGGTCGTGGTCACGGGTGACAAAGTAAACATCCAGTACCGGGACAACCGCCAGGCCGAGATTGAGGAACTCACCATGGACATCGACAAAAAGCTGAGCGGCAGTCAGGGTCTCAATCAGTTTATTGTGTCAAACCTGGAAAAGGCTGTGATGGGAGATCGTCCTGTTACCACCTTCATCCTACCCGCCCGCCAAACCACAGTCGATATGATCCTGATCGGCAAAAAGGGCGAGGATGGCCTGGCAAAGGTTGAACTCAAATTGCAGAACCCATTCTTGCGGCTATTTGCGCCAACCCTTGAATTGGTCTACGATCAGAAGTCGCAGAATTTGATCAGCTATTACGGCAACTCCAACATTTATACGGACACAGGAGACAAACAAAAAGTCCTGATTGAATACGACTACTCACAGGCTTCTCGAATCGCTGCCAAGAGGATTAAGAATGATCAAATCCCTAATTAACTTCCACAATAGACTGAGTGACAAAGATTTTATCTGGTTTCCCTTTACGGTACTGCGACCGAGACCAGAGGTCACCATCTCTCAGCCTCGCGTATGGCTGATGACCATTTGCTTCTCGTCCTATGGTCTTTTGGTTTTAATTCTTAAGTCTCTGGCCTTTGGCTCCTCCCCATATCCGGGCCTGGGCCAGGACTATTTTCTTCTCTTTATTGGCTTCTTCTTGTGGTTTCAGTTTGTCACGGCTCCTCTCTGGAACCAACGGGCTCAGACGATTGCTGTGCGCAAGGGCAAGCCCCATGGATAACACCCTTTGGGCCCACTTGGCCTTTGTTCTTGTCTATTTCTCCTTTGGCTGGTGGCTATCTATCAAAACGGACAAGTTTGCTTGGATTGATGTATTCTGGGTTTCGAGTTTCGTTCCGCTTGTTATTCACAGCTTTTTTTCCGTAGGGACATGGCCCCAGGTGATCCTTCACATTATGTACCTGGCCTGGTCTTGCCGCCTGAGCCTGCTCCTTTTAGCTCGTGTTTATGGAAAGGGTGAGGACTCCCGCTACGTGAGACTCCGCAATCATTGGGGCAACAAAGCCTCCCTCTACTTTTACTTTCTCTTTATTGCTGAGGGGGTCCTGGTTCTCCTTCTCCTCATTCCCATCTACCTCGTCAGTCAGTCCTTACACATAGAACTGGATTTCTGGAATTTACTTGCCGCCATCCTATTTATGATCTTTCTTATGGGCGAATCCCTGGCTGACTGGCAGAGAAATCGATTTGCAAAGACCCACTCTGGCCAAAAGAAGGTCTGTCGCTCTGGACTCTGGAAGTACTCACGGCACCCCAATTATTTTTTTGAGATCCTTATTTGGTACACATTTGCTCTCTATAATTTTGGTCTCAGTCGAAACCTGCTGAGCTTTCTTCCTGCCATCGTTATGCATCTCCTGATTTGGAAGGTGACGGGCGTCCCGCCCTCTCGTCAACAGTCATTGGAGTCACGAGGCGAAGCCTATCGACAGTATATGAAGACCACCAACGAACTCATTCCCTGGCCACCCAAGGAGATTTGATATGAAGGCCCTTACCATTGCTACCGCCCTATTACTCACCATCCCCACTTTTGGAGAAACCATGAGCCAAATGGATCGTATTAAAGATGTGTTTAATCGCTTGAGAGCCGACAATATGGAGATTCTCGATCAGTTTTATCATCCGGACGCCCGATTTATTGATCCTCTAGGAGATCACCAGGGCCGGGAATCGGTGAAGGCTTACTACTCAAATCTCTATAAAAACGTCACCGAGATCCACTTTGAATTCATTGACGATCTCTCCGTTGGCAACAAACATTTGCTGGTGTGGAAGATGCACCTGAAGGCCAAGGGTCTCAAAGGTGGGGAAACCGTTACACTAGACGGAAACTCCGTCATCCATTTCAACGACCAGGACCTTGTTAGCTATCACCGAGACTACTTTGATATGGGCGAGTTTATATATGAGCAGGTTCCCGTCCTGTCGTGGATCATTGGCAAAGTGAAAGACAGGCTCAAAAACTAAAAACTGGCTCCCATAATCGTTAAACCACAAAGTCCTTTATCAGTGAGGTCGGTCCTTTGCCGACCATTCTCCGCAAATCCTCACGCACCTTTTCGGCCGCAGGCTCGTCTTCGGGTCGCGTCAGTTACCTGCCGCGCCTCGTTCGGCCGAGCCTATTCCCTTCGGTCACTCAGCCTCCCGCCCTGCGCGACGGTGAGGATTCGGATTCACGGAAATGGCTCGGCAATCGGACCTACTCCCGGACAAAGGCAGCCCAGAGTTTTGTGGTTTAACGATTATGAGAGCCAGTTTTTAGGAACTAGCTTGAGAGAAGGCCGGTAAGGGATTACCGGCAAACGACATAAGTATAGTATTTTTCCAGTCCGGACTGTTTTTCCGGCAGGGCCACTCGGATAAAGGGCACCTTTTTAGTGTCGGCCGAGGTCGTGCTCTTGGTGATCAGGCGGTGTTCATATCCGACGATATTGCCCTTGGCGATATAGATCACAAAAGCCACATCACGAATCCCGTTGCTGTTCTCCAGGTGGGGAAGTTTGAAAGTGATGAAATAATCGGCACCCTTTTCCATGAACTTGGTTGGATTTGGCGCTGAAGCACCCATGGCCTTGAGTTCATCAACCGTTAACTTCTCTTTGATCGGACCGTAGGTCACGCGCACCGGCCGGTAGGGCTCCTGCCGCTTGTCAAAGTACTCAAAGCTTCCCTCTTCGCGCTCTTCAGCATTACTGAGGATTCCCTTGGTAAACATATTGGGCAGCGCGGCCAATCGAACATTGAACTTACTTTGCCGTCGGACTTCATAGAGAGAGAACATCCACTCGGTGAGTCCACCCTCCATCTTGTTGATGCCAAAGCCACAGCGAGGAGCCTCAAAGCGCGGATCGGCTTCATCCTCCACATACAAGGGCGATCCGTCATGTCCAAAAGAGATTCCAACAAACTCCAGATTTTCGATGGGAAAGTAAAAGTCCTCACCTGTTGGCGGAACTGGTGTGTTCGCCAGGGAAGTGGAAACTCCTGTAATCAGAGAAATGCCCAGAATGAAGCCGGCTAAGGCCCGTAGCTTACTTTTTTGCATGTTCTCTCTCCTCAGGAAAAATCGCTCGACGGAAATCAATGGTCAATTCCCTGTCCTGATCCTCTTCCGGCCACTCGATTTCACGACCCAAGTAGATGGATTTGGTTGCAGGGTCGTAGGTCCACCCCTTGTGAGGATGATTGGGAATAGTCATGTTTCCATACTTAACAACAATGGTCGCCGGATCCGGAGCCTTGTCCAGGGTGATACGGCTTCCCACTTTCTCCACAATGTCCTCAGCAATCTGAGCTAGGTCATTACCAAATGTGGGCGAACAAAGATTAAAGTAGTTGTCGTTGGCTCCAGCACTAGCCAAACTCAAAAAGGTCTCCAGCTTTTTGGGTTGCTCACCACCGTCACGAGAACAGCCGTCCACGCCCGGAGGAACATAGGCACCATAGACCAGGACTTTTTCAGGATCACCACCCTTAAAGTTCACCATCTCATTGTAGACACTGGTCGGATCCAATTTACTCTGGTCCTCGGCATCAGTTACAAAAACTACGGCTAAATAGGAACCCTTCCGGGAAAAATTCGCCACTGGATTCTGCAGAACCGGTAGGATCTGAGACAAAACTCTCTCTGTGGCATCACCGTTAGTGCCAACAATCATAGACTGGGCCAAAATATCCATACCATTGACCGTTCGCGGGGTCACATAAGAGCCCAAGGGGCCCTTTAGATTGCCTTTGTCTTTATCGCTGGTCGTGGTTACGCCAATACGGTAGTCGAGAATTACGCTCTGATTCAGTGCGGAGACAAACAGTACCGCATTGCGCTTTAAGTTCTCCTGATGAGTCTGCATACTTCCAGAATCATCAATGACAAAGAGAATCTCCACCATCGGACGGCGAATCTCCTGGGCGTCCTTCTTTTTCTGAATCACGCGCTCCAGGCCCTGATCAGGCAGAGGGCGCAGCATGGGAGTCGGCTCATTGTCTCCGCAACCAACGAGAATTCCCGCGGCCAAGGACAAACTTAAAACTCCACTGAGCACTCTCTCTATGGGGAATTTAGTTGGCTTTTTCATTGTCACTCCCCCCGTTGGCGCAAAACTGTTTCACGTTCACACGATAGTTGGCCAACTCATCAAACCAAACCTCACCGGCTTTGGTCTTAAAGGTCAAAGAATCCTTATTGCGGCTGCCAGTGTGACCCTTTTTGCTTGTCGGCTTGAGATCCTCACCTGGACCAGCCTTTGCCAATCGCTTGGCCGCGCTGTCCACCTGTTGGATCACTTCCACTTCCAGAACCTGCATGCGGGTCAGAGTATCATCAATTTCCTTCAGCTCCTTGGTGGCCAGAGCTTGAACCCGCGTACCCACCATCGACTTAATATTGGCCTGCTTGCTGGCCATCATCTCACCAAGCCACTTCTCTCCAGGCGTTGCAAAGTTCTTGCTCACAACAGCGGCCTCTCTCTCCAGAGCAGCAAAACCCTGGGAGAGTTGGCGGATTTTCTCGTCACGCAACACGCGACGAGGGAGATTGCTCACCACTCGACCTGCGGTCTCAACTTTTAGATCTGGGTGATTCATGGCCTGAATCAGCTGATCAACCGACTTTGGCCCTTTGTTTTGCACTTCGATCAACTGCTGAGCCCGTCCTTTGAACTTGTCCTTAAAGTACATCAGGGTCTTCACTGAGTTGGGATAGTCACAGATACTCAACTGAGCCAATCCGCGCAGATAATAGGTCTCAGGACCCACTAAGAAACCAAAATCAGTGACCATAAAGGTATTTGTTTGAGCCAACACATCCTCAGGCTTGTTCTGACGAATGAAAATCCAACCCATCTCTTCCTGAGCCTCAAACCAGTAGTAAGAGCTCTTAGGAACCTGACTATAATAGTTGGCTGCCACGTCCAGATAGCCGCGCTTGTAAAGCAATCGGGCAGCGGTGATGTTCATCAGGCCATCAGATACTGGGTTGACCTTATACTTCATCAAAGGACCCAACATTTTGGCGGCCTCGCCGACTTCGCCTTTGATGGCCAAAGCCGTCACTAACTGCCACTGGAGCCAAGCCCGTTCAGCCGTATCGGGAACGGTTTCAGTGATCATCTGCTCAATGGTCTTCAGATCCTCTTTACTGCGCAACTGTTGAGCCGTAGCTCTCACCCGAGCCGCCACACCGAAGGTTTTTGTCCACTCGGGGTCCCATTTAATCTGAACTTGCTTCCATACAGGAGCCGATCCAGGAGCGGCCTTTTTCCACTCGTTCATCAAAGACTGGGAAATGCTGGCAGGTTGATTCACCTGAAAAAGCTGTTCAATGCCTGTGGTTTCCAACCCGTTAGCAAACAGAATCAAGCCCAGAAGAGCCTTACCGTTGGCTGAGCTGGAAAAGCCAGTACCAGCCACTTCGGCGCCCCAATGTTTGAGGGCGTCAGACCACTTGCCTTGCACATAGGCTTCAACAAAGGGGCCAGTTGATTTTCCAGTCAGGGAACTCAACATGGCTCGGCGGCCTTCCTGAATTGCCGCCAGCTCCTGCGTACTCGCCGCTCCAAGGATCTGACCCAAATCCTCTCCATAAGAGGTAAAGGAAAGGCTGAGACCCAGAGCTATTAAAATTTTGCTGGCTTGCCTTAACATGGCCATTACTCCTTAAAGCATATACCCCAACGACAAACCAAGAACGGTCAGGTTCATGGTGTGTTTGCCCGTAAATCTCTCCGTATCATAGACCTGACGGCGCAATTCCATACGGCCCGTCAAATGCTGAGAGAACCACACACCCAATCCACCACCATAGGTGTAAGTGCCTGTTCCCTTTGAGGAGAGCTCCATCACTCCAGTACCTGCAGTCAGGTAGAGATCAAACTGGGTGATTCCTAAATCATAGAGACTCATTTTTCCGTAGATAGGATACCAATTCACCGTTGCCAAGTAACCCTGGCGGGGCTCATCCAGGTCCGGAACTAAAGGCTCGGTCAACTTGGGTTGAAGCCCATTGGAGATCAAGGCCTTGGCTTCGCTGGTCAGGGAGTTAAAAGCATAGAAGTAATTGAGACCAACCGACCAGCGATGATTGATGTGAAAGTGATAGGTCAATCCCAAGGTGTCCGTCGACAAGTAGGCATCGCCACCCACAAAGCTGGCCACCTGCGGGGAAAACTCATGGCGGAACTTCCTCGACACCGTCCGACCCTGAACAATCTTTATTTCGGTCTCAGGATGCAAAGCCTTGGCTTTGTTGTAAAGATCCTTGTTGCCACCAAGGGAGTCAAAACCCTCCATGATGTCGCCAGCCGAAGCTGACAATCCTAAGAGACCTACAATTAGGGTAAATATTAGATTCTTCATCATCATCTCCTAGTGCCCGCCCGGCCCGTAGTTACTATAATCCGGAGCATTGTCGGCCTTAATACGCTCCTCATCCAACCTGGCGCCCAACAGTTCCATCAACTCACTTTCGATTGGGGGCTGGCCAATCTTCTGCATCAATATCCGACGTTTTTCGGTGACTTCCTTTACCAGGTCGTCGCCCGTTACCGTTGTTCTGCTGAATACTTTAAATTCAAATTCAATAATTTTGGGCAAATCCAGCTCAGGAGTGGACTTGGGTGTCCAAGCCACGTGGCAGTCCGTATCTTTGCTGCTGTCTCCGTCCATACAGGCAATCATCAGGCCTGGGAATTTCTTCCAGTCTGTGACCCATTCAATTGAGGTCTTACCTTCGCCGCGCCGATCGATGATGGAAAAGGAGAAGTAGTTCTCTTTGCCTTCATAGAAGATCACAGAGTCTTTCTCGTTCCAGGTGACCACAGGCTCCTTCAGAGAGGTGCGAATGACCACTGTCTGCTTGGAGGTCTCGGAAGGTACTAAGTGACGATTGACGGCCTGGAGACCAAAGTAGTGGGTGTCCGAGTCGTCAGTCAAATTGTGCTCCCCGCTCAGAGAAATAGACACCTTAAATGTCCACACCTGTGGGTCAGTTTCGTCCCTCTTAGGATCATCGTCGATGGACATCATCGACGTCAGACTGCTGCTTTCGTGAGTTTCCACTAAACGCAGGACCGGAGGTTTGCCAGTCAAGGGAGAAGTTGTCGAAACCGACTCAGGATCGCGCACTTTTACTTCAAAGTTAAAACTATCGCCTTCACGAATCCCCTTAGGCGGCATCTCACCCACCTGAATGATCTCGGGACCCATGTCTGCACGGAAAACAATAATCTCCACGTCCTTACGACGGGACAAATGGGTCTTTCCCCGTTTTGCGTTCAGCGCCACGGTGATGCGGGTCCGGCGCACGGCCTGGTCGCCCACCCAACCCTGAGGGGGAGTCCACAGAATAGTCTGCTGATGGTTGTCAGCAGAGGCCGTAGCTTTTGCCGCATCCATCCGCCGCTCAAGTCCTTCGATTTCCAAAGTGTAATCGGTGTCAGGAAGAAGTGCGCGACTGGAAATCACCACTTCCTTTTCTTCACCCTCAACAAACTCATAGAATAAATCGGTATCGATCTGCAGCGAATCCTCAGGCAACACATCGGCAGCTGGGGACTCAGTTAGCTTTTCTGGCGGAATCGCCCGTTTAATATTGTCCGGCTGACCGTCCATGGGATTTTGGTTTTTAAAACCCGAATCACATCCCACGACCAGTGCCGTGATCATTGCTAGCAGGACAAACATCTGACGGCCCATTACTGACTCCTTCATATTCCTCACCCATGACCCTTCCGCTTAAGCATGTAGGGATAGGAAATCTTCACTTCCATTCCGCCCTTAGGAATTGGAAATTGCCACGTTTTCAATCTTTGCAGGACACAACTTTCGACAATCTTCGAGTTCAAGGTCGAGCTGGCAACCGCTGCCTGACTCACCAATCCATCGGAACCGATGGAAAAGCGCAGGGCAATCCGTCCATTCAGGCCCGGATCACTCTGTAGGCCTTGTTCATAGCAGAAGAGAACCTGGCCTTTGTTGGCCTCCATCACACGAGCCACGGCATCTCTGTCCAAACCACCATCAATGATGGCTTCTGTGCCCAGTGGGATGGAGTTGTTGCCGGCCGAGCCAATCATGGTCAACTTTCCATACCCGGCGCGACCGCCACCCTTACCTTTGGTTCCGTAGCCACCGCCACCGCGAATATTGCCACCCTCACCGAGAGGGGCCGCAACCAAACCTTTTCCGTAAAGGCTGGTCTGAACACCACCGCTCCCTTGTGTACCGCCACCGAGGCCAACGCCGGCAGAGGTTTGGGCCGCTCCTAAGTCAAGACCGCCACGCTGCTTGGAGTTCTTCAAACTTCCAAGAACACCCAGAGCACCCATGCGGCTCACACTTCTCTTTGTCGAGGCTGTCTTCGTCGGCTTGGTTTCAGCACGGCGAAGATCAAAGCTGCCCGCCTGAATACGAACCGTCTGAGGCGGCGGAGGAGCTCGCTTGACCACCTTTAATACGTGCTCTTTAAGTTCCTCTTCTAATTCAGGGCTCATTTCAGGAACAAAATTGAGACCGATGACAAATGCTATCTGCAGCATAAAAACAATAGACAAACACCAGTAGAAAACACGGTTGGACTCATGCTGTTCGGGCTCGTTGTGGTCCAGCTTCTGAATATCCGGAGCCAACTTCACCCGACTGCCATTGCCAAATTCAAAATCACCGGCTTTGAGGGTCTCACTGTTGAGGGGTCCCAGGAATTGATAATCCGTGCCCTCATCCCCGAACTGCTCGGGACTGGAAGTCACCTCGATACGACCGGACTCGATATGCCTGATCACCGACAATTGAACTCCGCCATCCCAAGGAATGGTGCGAACCACTTCGCCAAAATTGTTTTCGATCACTAAGGGCTTTGTCACAGCCATTCTCCTAGTTCTGGTCCGCCGAGTCTTCCACCCGGTCATCAAAGTCTTTGCGAATCTTCAAAAGCTTGCTGAACACTTTTTCTTCTTCAACTGTCACCACGGACTCGTTGGAGAAGTGGTAGCGTCCCTGGATCAATAGGTCCTCAAAGCTCAAATCAGTTCCCGAGGCCTTCGCTTTCTTTTCTGCGGCCAAGGCTCCGCTGCTTAATCCAACTAACAGTGTTACCAAAATCAAACGGTTCATCACTGCTTACCCCCCTCTTGCGAAGATCCAGCGTTCGCCATGCCCTTTGCCAGGCGGCCTTCTAGATAGGTCACCATCACCGCATTGTTGCGCTGCTTTTCCAGATCCATCAAAAATCGAAGCTTTTCCAGGTTGAGCGGATCAGCCTGAACAGCGCTTCGTGCCTGTGCCACTTGAGGCGTCAACTCACTCTTACCTGAAAACTCCTGGGAGGGCGCCTCACCCAAAGCCGTTTGCCACTGGGTTTTAAGACTTTCAGGAGCGACGGCTGCCGCGACATCAAGCTGACTCTTAAGCAACTCACGCACTTTGCCTTTTTCCGCCTGAACCATTCCACTCAACTGAGTAGTGGCCTGTTGGTTACCCCAAAACTCCTGAGCCTTTTGCCCTACTTCCTGCGACTTCAATAGATGCGGATTCGCCTGTTCAGAGAGAAGTCCCAGGTATTGCTGCTGCTCCTCCGGAGTCAGGCCCTGAGGCATGGGCAGAGCAAGGATGTTCTCATAAAGGCGCTGTGATTCACTGGCCAAAACCTGAAGAGTGGTTGCCTGAGCAATCCAATCTTTGGAATTAAGGGCCTCAGCCGTCATTTTCTCAAAGTTCTCAAGCAATCTAATGCGAGCCTTCAGAGTGCGACCGAGGCGACTCTGGCTGCGAGTGTCGATCTGATGACCCATCAACTCTTTCTGGGCCTTGCCGATCTTGTTCAGCAACACCTGGCGCTGGAAGACCTTGCCACTGGATGTGGCTGCCAATTCCTTATCGTTCACCATTTTGTTGAAAATCTTAGAGCTTCTACTCTCAGCATACTGCTCCAGGTACAAGCGAGCCAAAACTTCTGAGTTCTTGGAGAGGATCTTTTCGTGGAACCCCAGTTCCTTTTCCGGCTGTTTGGACTCGTTTACCAATCGAGTAGCTATGGCAACATTTTTTTCGCTGTTGTTGGAGACCTTTAGGTACTCACGCAAGTAAGGTCCAGAGTCCTTCTCCGCCAAATCGGCCAACATGGCCAATCGCAATTGGCGGTCCTCTGGAGACAGAGAGGCCAACTTCATCTTTTCAGAGTAATGAAGTGCCGTGGTAAAGTTCAGCCTGAGCTCTGACGCCCAAACCAATTTGCCCATGGCAAACTCTTTATCTTCAGCCGACAAACTCGCAATGGTCAGGAGGGTCTTCGCAGAGGACTCCAGCTCATCCCACTTGCTCAGTTTTTCAGCCAAGATGGTGCGGTTTCGATAATAATTGATTTTTTCTGGTTCAGAGGCTCCATCCAAAGAAACCTTGGCCAACAGAGCCCAGGACTGCTCCAACTGATCTAGCTGGTCTCCGGTTTTCACCGCCGCGGCGGCCTGATTCATTAACGAAGCGCGAGCGGCCTTTAGGAAGTCCTGACTACCATCTTTGAACACGCGAGCAAATTCACCCGCCCACTTTTCGATGCGCAAGTCGTCTTTGAGGATCACGAGGGTATCAAGAGCCAAATCTGCCGCTTGTTTCTTAATCTTTTGGTCACCCTTACCCGGCATCATTGCCAGGGCATAGAGCTCATTAGCAGCCGTTGAGTAATCACCACTTTCGTAGACCATGTAGGCAAGCTGGTACTGAACCTTAAATTTGTGCTCGCTGTCTTCAGACTTACTCAGGAAGTTGGCGTAAGCCTTTTGGAGAAGACCCTTGTTCTTAGACATCTCAGCCACTTCAATTTGATTGAGAAGGGTTCCTTCCAACTTGTCCTGCAATTCCTTACGGGCTTTTTTGTCGAGCTTCTGGTTGGAAGCCAGATCCTGAGCCATAAGGCCAATTGTCGAATCAAATAATTCAAAGGACTTGGGATACTGCTTAAGCTCCTTTGCCACAAGACCGGCGTAAAGAGACATATCCATATCCGTTGGAAAAAGAGGCAAAAAGGCCAAGTAGCCTTCAAGAAGTTCCTGACTGGGCTTCTGTCTTTCTTCCTTATTCCAATTCACCAGGAAGTTTTTCAGACGCGTGCGAATTTCAGCACACACGGGATCATTCTGGTCCCTACAGTCATTAGTTTGTGGCCAAGTCTTGAGTGCTGCATGAAAGTCAGCAATGGCCGGCTCACGCAGCTTGGAGGTCATTTCCAGTTGAGCCAACAGAGTGAGACCGGTGAGTCTTTCCTTCGGACTGGTCTCCTTGGAAAGAACAAACCGCCAAACCTCAATCGCCGGTCCAATCTTGCCCATTCTCTCCAACTCTTTGGCCAGATATGCGGCATTGGCACGAGCGGCAGTTTTAGGACTCAACTCAAAGAGCTGCTTAGCCTGATCTAGAGTAATGGACTGACGACCAAAAAAGGTGGCCAAATCACGGGAAACTTCAGCTTGAAATTCAGCATCTGGTTTCACCACTCCGGGCTCCAGACCACGGGTCAACAAGACCGGGGACTGCAATATCTCGATCATGGCTTCGGAAGCTCTTCTGTCATCACCTAGGTTGAACAAGCTCCAACCGCGACGATAGGCAGCCAATCCTCTGCCACCCGATTTGTCGTTGGCCATGACATTTTCGTAATGAGGAATCGCGTTGCGAAATTCCCCTTGCCGAAAATAGATTTCGCCCATAGAGAGATTTGCTTCACCAATCGCTGCCTGATCCTGACTGTTCTTCAAAATGTGTCCATAGGCACCGATGGCCTTTTTCTTTTCGCCTACCATCTCATAGAGATGGCCCAGCTGGGTGTAGATGGCACCCTTGTCGGCCCCATCCTTACCCGCCAAGATTTTTTCGTAGAGGTCGATGGCCTGCTGCCGATCTTCGGTACCCGCAGTGCACTCAGTGCATCCCTTTTCCAACTCGTTAACGGACAGCAAACGGGCCCGTTCGGCATGGAGATCAGCCAAACGGAGAACCATGTCCTTGCGTGAAGGATCATTTTCTGGCAGGCGAGCCAAAACATTCCGCAGCTTCTTAATCAAAACAGTCTCAGCCGTCAGATCCACCGCAAAGGCAGGTAGAGCGGTCAGCACAACCAGCGCCGCTGCTCCTATTTTTATTGTGTTTTTGAATCTGCCCATTGTTTTCACCATCATCCTGACCCTTCGTCAGTTCTGAAGTACCGCAAAATTAATCTCACCAAATCCCGCGTGATTGCCCGAGGCGACAATTCGATTGATGTGCTCATAAGAAGTATCTTTGTCCGCCTGAACCGTTAGAGCGGCTTCCGCCTTGGGGTCTTGGTTTTTCTCTGCCCACTCCTTGCGCAGCTCCACTAATCGAGCCACCAGATCGTTGGCACCAACTTCCTTTTCTTCGATGAAGTACTTATCGTCCTTCAGCTTCACCACCGTATTGCGCTCAAGCAGGTGGGTGTTCACAGCCGTCGGCAACTCGGTTCCCTTATCGATATAGAGAACCTCACCGGAGTTCGACATACTGACGAGAAGATAAATCACCAAAATGGAGAATGCGTCGACCAGAGAGGTCAGCATCAGTGCTGCCGCCTGCATATTGCGCCGCTTTCCAGCCTTAGGATTCAGAGACGAGCAACTGTCCACTGAACTCACGAAGCTGTTGTTGTTTTCCAGGCTTGAAAGTGTCGAAATCATGATTCCCTCCTCGTCACTCCGCCTTATAGGGGAGCCACTCCCAAGTTGTTATAGCCAACACCCTTAAGAGCATCCATCAGCTGGATCACATCTCCGTAAGCACTTTTGCTTTCCGGACGGACCAAAGCCATATTGATCTCAGGCAGCTCTGATTTTAGAAGACTGGCAGACTCCTTCAGTGATTCCAGGTTGGGTTTACCGTCCTGATTTTTAATCACCTGGCTGCCAAACTTTCTGGCCACCTTGCTGGGCGCATTCTCAAGTCTCAACTCAAGATTTCCGTCCGGCTTGATCAGAGTCCAAAGTGCAGGCTCTTTCTTGGTATCTTCAGCAGCCTGTCCACCGACGGCCTGCTTGACCTGCAGAGACCCCACTTGAACCCAAACAACGGTTAAAAGCAGGAAGCAGATGCAAACAGACAGCAGCGAAATAAAAGCCACCAGATCGATTTCTGAATCCAGGTTTTTGTCTCTTCGTGACCGACTCACGGCTAACTCCCCAAATATCTATATAGATAGGTTACTGAGCGTTTTGCTGACTCTTTGCTTGGAACTCTTTGATTTCCTGGCTGGCACGCTTGGCCTGAGCCACTGGGCTGTAGCTGTAGCACAACCAGTGAAAGGCCTTCATGGCACCCTGATTGAGGTCTTCAATCAAAATGGTGACACGATTTTGAATAGCCGCGTGAAGAAGCAGAGCCGGAATTGCCACAATCAGTCCGTAGGCTGTCGTGTTCATCGCTTCGGCAATACCAGTGGAGAGCAATGTCGCCTTCTCGGCCGGATTGGCATAAGCAACGGCCGCGAAGGCCTTGATCATTCCTGTGATTGTTCCCAACAGACCGGTCAGTGTGGCCACGTTTCCGATCACTGCCAAAAAGCCAGCGCGCTTTTCCAAGCGTCCAGATTCTTTGTATAAAACCTCATCCATCTTGCCTTGGATTTCATTACGGCCGCCTAAGTTCATGGCAGCTTTGGCTCCAGCAGCAATGGCGCGAGAAACGGGATTCTTTTCTTCCCCATCTTTACCCTGCTTATACACAGCTTCGATCTCACCGCGACGAATGACTTCTTCAAAACCGTCGGCGATGTCTTCTTGGTCCACCCTTCGGCGCATAAACAGCTCAAAGCCGCGCTCGACGATGATGGCAATTGAGAAAACCTGCAGGACAAGAATGGCCCACATAAAAATTCCGCCCTGACTGAAAGCGGCGTTGATCTTAGAAAAGAATTCCATTGTTCTTCCCCTCACTGGAAAAGGTTGTTGCTCCACTTACCCAACAGAGAACTTTTTGCCGGACCACGCCACAGCGGGCCGACTAAATCTTCTATGGATTAATTAACGTGGCGAATCTAACAAAGAGGGGCCATTAGGGACAAAACATTTGATTTTTGTGAAGATATAAGTACTTGTTATGACTCGTCTTTTGCAAATTTTATGAACTTTACTACAATACCAGGTAGAAGATTCCAAAGTGAAAGACCAGGAGCTTTTTATCGGCACTCCTCGAGTAATTGCTTCAAAGTCTGGAAACTTCGCCCCTTGCTGCCCGATCTAGACAGGCTTGAAATTTGTCTATACCTGGGTCTTTCACCCCAAAGTCATCATGCGCTGTAGTAGGCAGCGCAATTTCTTGAATCCCATCCGCGGATGTGGGACTTCTAATGATCAGCGAAAATTCGCAGCACGAGAGGGTGTTGAAAAACTGGGGGAAATCATGTGTTTAGCTTCTAAATGGGGATCTTTGTTTATCGCATTGGGCTTAGGTTTTTCCGGAGCCGTAGCCAAGGCCAATAATCAAACGGAAAAGGCTGGGACTGAACTCCGCCAAAGCAGTCAAGCGGTGCAGCCGGCTCCAGCCAATCGCTGGGCCATGAACCTCACCAGCGGTAGATTTGATTTTGTCGGCACCGAGGCCGCGCGCAGTAACAGTTACAGTTTTGATCGTATTCTAGTTGAAAGCCAAAGTGTGGGCGTGACCTACAAACAAACCAATCAGTTGTCCTTCGCAGCCAATGGAAAATATCTGCAGAACTACTCGGAACTGCGTGCAGGTGGAAAGTTATTTAAGAGTCAAACCGAAGGCTGGGGCGACACCATGTTGTCTTCGACCTACGTAGAACCCATTGATGCCCAACAAACATTGATTAGCACGGTGGGAGTCCAAGTGCCCACGGGATCGGTGACAATCAAAAATCCACGCAAAGTGAATGTGAACCAGGCCTACTACCTGCAAACCGGTTCAGGGACCTATGATGTCTACGGCAGCATGGTTTACATGAAGTCATGGAACCAGCCACTGCGCTCCGGAGCCATGGCCTCTGCCTTGGTGCGCACAGGCCGCAACGAGGAAGATTACCGGCGCGGCAGTGAGTATTCGGCCGCCATGTGGACCGACTGGACATTGAGCTCCTACTTCACACCAGGAGTGAAGTTGAACTACAAACACATTGGCAAATTGGCCGGCGTTGACCAGTCTCTGGGGCGCAATCTCTACACCGAGTACTACCACGCGCCACAAAATAACTGGGATTTGGGTTTTACCCTCAAAGGCAGTGTTCCGATCAAGACACTGGGGAACACGAGCTTCTCCTACGCCGCCGGCATCCCGGTGTTTCAACGACTCAAAAATATCGTCAATCTTCAGGTTGACACCAAATACATAGTCACCGCAGGTCTACAGACAGCGTTTTAGAATGCTTTGTCGAGCCGCTTTCACATTGGGAGCGGCTCACCAGCCCGTTTCATTTGTAGACCAGACACCTGAATCCATCCTAGATCTCACTATGAGATGAGCCCATTTCTAGTACGAATCAAATTCATGAGAATCCTCTCTTAATCCTGAATTCCCCGAAACATAGCCCTCCTTTTGACCGATAATATTGAGTATCAACAAAAGGGGAATTCCGTGGTCCGTATGAGAAGTTTACTCCTTATTGGTTTGACGCTTGGCTTGACCTCTTCCTGCACCCGCTCCAAAGATCCCAACACCAAATTAATTCTCGACACCAGTCCCCTGCAGCAGGTGGGAGCACAAAGTACATTTCCCGCCGACCAAAAACTCTGCTTCGGCGTCAACGTCAAAGGACCAGGGATTTACGGCCCGCCACCCAGCAGCTGTCATCCGCAGCGGGGTGTATGGCACGGTTTTATTGATTCAGGAATGGATATCGTGCTGCCCGTCCCTAATGGGGTGGATCGTAAAGTGGAACTCTACGCCTACGTGGCTGACTCAGGCGACAACTCCCCTTGCCCCCCATGGAACGAATCGATGGACTACAGCAAGGTCTACTTGGCTGGTCAGTCGGACCAGCCCCTGGAACTTTCGGGCGGTGACAAAGTGGTGGAAATCACCGCGTCCTATCCCGGTGCCGGGAATGATGTGAAATCCCAACTCAACTTAGCCACTAACTGCGCAACTCAACCTGGCGGGCCACTCCCAACTATTGTGAATCTCGCTGTCGTCCCGCTCTACGGCACAAATGGCTCCAATTGGAATGATTGGGTGATGGCTGATGGAACCGGTCGGCTGGATGCCTCTGGGTCTGTATGTACCGTGGGCAGTCCTGGCTACTACAGCTGTATCCATGGCGGGGACCTTCGTTACGTCAATGTTCCCGATGTGGCCAGCTGTGCTGGTGTCACCGCTTACGATGACTTGGACTCTTTCAAATGGGAATGTCTTGATGGTTCGGGCAATGTGAAGTTGTATTCCCAATTGAAATCGGAGAGGGGGCTGCGCAACCTGGTCACAGAATCAGGATGGATCCCCAATCGGATTACAGTCAATACTCCGACCGCCATTTATCAAAGTCCGCCGGCAGCTTGGTGGACCAACACAGTTACGTCCTTGATCGACAATTCAGCGACGGCGCCCCAAACCCTCGGCACATCTGGGACCATTTATGTTGCCGATGGACCGCGGGCCTCCAAGGGCTACATCTTTGGGGCGGACCGTATTGGTCTGGTTGTAAAGGGCGGCATGAACTTGGTGCAAATGGGCAACTGTGATACGGCAGCCATTACCGTTGGGTCCGGCAGTAACTTCTGCCTCATCCAGGGAGATACCCGAAACTTCACCTGGATCGAAGGGGACTTCAATGACCCCTCACCTGTGGCCAACTCGTCTGGCCTTCTCTTTAAAAACAGCAACCACAATACGATTAGACAATCGAGTTTTAACCAGTTCTATACTGGAATGTACTTCTACAACAGTCAGAATAACCAGGTACGCCATTCGGCCACTTCAAACTCTGGATTTATGGGGCTGAAGTTTAGCAACAGCGCCAATGACAATCATGTTGAATATTTCCGCTCCTCTAACGAAACCCAATCTGGAATCCAACTGGTGACTTCAAGCCGCAATGTCATGCAGCACCTGAGCATCCATAACAATGGATCTGATGGTGTTAGCTTTGTTTCTGCCGGCGAGAATTACCTGACCGCCGCAGTCATCAGCGGCTCCAACAAGGGCCTGAGTCTCAGTACCGCCCATCAAAACACCATTGGCCTGGTTACCATTGGCAACATGTCCAATCAAGGCGTCTATATTAACGGCAACAACAATACTCTCCATAATGTTCTCGTCGGCAATATCGCTGCACAAGGATTTGCCATAAGCACCGGCTCGACCAATTTTCTTATCAACACCGTCTCAACCCACACGACCGGCGCCGGCTATGTCGTACAAAATGCTGGCTCAGCGGACAATCGACTGCAAGGCTACGTGGGCCTAGGCAACAACACCCAGCTGTGTCAGCTTGCCGGCGGCGCAGTTGTTGCGGGTGGTGTGATCGATCTCACATGCACGACCACGGGAACCGATGGATCCAGTACTTACACGGGCAACAACTCCTCGGCTGTTCTCTGGACTGGCCTCAACCTAAGCACTTCCTTTGTGGGCAACCTGCTGACCGATGACTTTACTAATGGTTCGGACTCATCAGGGTCGGCCAACTACGCCACCACTCTCGACTGGTGGGGATTTGACAACAACTTTCGCGGCTGGGGCAGAAACTCGCCCGCCATGACAGGCCCTGCCCAAGGCCGATGTAACTCGGGATCTTGCCGGATTTGGGATTGGCAACTGACCAGCTCAGACACTTGGCTGCTTAATCGTAGTGGTGCCCTAAATGGTATTAACAGTGCCTTCGTCAAAGGTGGCACCTGCCCGGTTGAAGTGGGCGGTTCGGTGACCACCACTGATCAGAAGCCCACACCCAACACCTATCTCACCAATGCTGTCGAGATTATTGGCGACTTCGTGGGCGATGAAGATGGTCTCTGTGAAAGCAACGAAGGTTGCGTCTACACGCCCAACGTCGGCGCTTACCAAGGGCATGGGGAGATCACGGGTGCCGATTATTGCGCCTTCCAAAACGGCACAGTCAGCAACGTGTACATGATGGCCCACCCACTCAATGGGATATGATTGTCTCTGGCCCCTTTGATGATTCATCTCCGCAGTACGAATTCCAAGTTGGGTATACGTCCTCCTGCGATCAATAGGCTTAAAACCTCAACCATACGTCCGGCAGCAGCGCTCTCGCTCAGAGCGCAGCACCAAGCCGAACTCGGTTTTAACCATATTGATCCTCCGGAGTCCGTCTTCTCAACTCAAAATTCGGTAACCGCTTCGATTAAGGGCTTCACCCACTCAAGGCGCTGATGCTTCGCCTATTTTAGGCAAGATTAAGGAAAGGCCGGGTTCAGATTTGACTGAGGGCTTGGCGGATTTTTTCGGGTCGGAGGGGGTCCATTTTTGGGTTAAAGGGGGCGGCCCGCTCAGCGCAGTCGGTGAGTTCACAGCGCTCACAGCTTTCGGCTGTCTCCTTGGCCGGAATGTTTGGATCACTCAGATAGGAAATGGTTTCTTCCACCTTTTTGTTGATCAAAACACCTACGGTGATTGCCGCCAAATCCCCGTTGGGCACATCTTTTTTGAAGGCCATGGACCAGGCCAAATAGTCGGTATCAGAGCCGCGAAAGTGAGATTTTTGGCAGCCGAGAGAAAAATCGTCGCCACCACCCGCCTGCATCTTCTCCAGAAGTCGAGTGGTCAGCCAACGGCGGCAATAGTGCTCGTTACCTGAAATCTTGTGAGGATTGTGTCTTTCCGCCAGGTGTAGCTCACGCACCACCTGAAAGCGGTTCTCCATGGCCTCATAGTCGAGCCGCAAAAAGAACAGGTGATCAATGCCCAACTCCCTGGGTAAGAGCTGAGTCATGCGATGAAAAACACTCTCCACCGGGCTAGCATAGGAAAGTGCCCACTCCTTCATCGCTGGGCCATCGAAGGCCTTGGCCTTAAACAACTTCTTTAGGCCTGTCACAAACTCCCGTTCAGGAATTAGAAGTCCACTGGCAAAATAGGAGGCCGAAAAGTGATTGAGCAACTGCTGAAAGGAATCCAATGACTGGATGATGCTGCTCATGGGCCTTTCATTGAGCTTCAGGTAAACATAGCCCAATTCCCGAGCCAAAATCAGAGCCTCTTCACGAGACCCCAGTCCCTGATGAAGGTAAAGAGTGGAGTCTTTGCCATTGCTCTTGAGGTAATAAAACAAGTTCTCCAGGCTGGTGCTGACTTGGGTGAAGTCAGATCTCACCACTTCAATATTGTAATCCTTCTTGAGAATTGCCCTGAGCTGAACCGCCACTTCCGCCGGGCCACGGGTCACATCCAGTCCTTTGTCCCTCCGGCAAACTTCAACTTTCTCCTCTAATGAGGGAAAGAAGTTCTGGTGCAGATCCAAGTAGGCGCGCAAAGTGGCGTAGTAAAACTCATCGATGGATATATTGTGGGCTCGGGCCAACTCCAAAAGAGTTCCGATCAGAGCCCCCATCTTTCGGGGTCGCTCGGAAAGCAGCTCATAGACTACCTGTGCTGGAATGCCAAACAGATCAAAGGGAACACCGGTGAGAATGTTCTTTTCCAAAAGCTGACTCACCAGACTTAGCTCGCGCTTAAGCTTGACGGAAATCATGTCCTCATAGGATTCACCCAGAGCCTTGGCCAAAATCATGATCTTGTCGCTCTTCGGGTACTTCTTACCCTTTTCAATTTCGTTCAGATAAGAGGGCGACATCCCCGTCTTTTCCGAAAGGGCCTTTAACGACAGCCCCTTGTCCAAGCGCAGTCCGCGCATCTTCATTCCGAAAATGTACTTAAGGGTTTCTTGATCTAAAAGCATGGGGGCACAATAGTCGCTCTCTGCGGAGCTTTTCAAATTAATGGCGGCATACTGCCATGCGTCTATGGCGATTTTCCTTACCAGTGGCCCGTTTCAGGACCTGCCTGTCAGAAATCTGGTCACCTCTGGTGGCTTTTACCCGGTCTGTCAGAAGCACTTGTCCCCTGCCATCCCCTCGGGGTAGATAGGGCCATGCAAATACCTCAAATGCCTGAACTCTTGGCCCCAGCTGGATCCTTTGAAAAACTGCGCTATGCCTATGCCTTTGGCGCCGATGCCGCATATGCGGGCATCCCTTTTTTCTCACTAAGAGCCCGAGAAAATGAGTTCTCTTTGGAGGAGCTGAGCAAAGGCCTGGATCTCGCCCGAAGCTTGGGAAAAAAGCTTTATCTCACGGCCAACATTTTTAGCCGCAACAGAAAGATCCAATCATTTTACTCTCACTTAGATCAGTGGGCGGAGCTGAAGCCCGACGCTTTGATCATGAGTGATCCCGGACTGATGCTGATTGTTCGCGAACGCTATCCGGAAATCCCCATTCACCTTTCGGTTCAGGCCAACTGCATGAACTGGCAGGCTGTGCGTTTTTGGCACCAACAAGGTGTTGAGAGAATCATCCTTAGCCGCGAGCTAAGCCTAGGTGAAATTCGCACCATTAAAGAGAAAGTTCCTGAAGTCGAGTTGGAAGCCTTTGTCCATGGAGCGATCTGCATTGCCTATTCAGGACGCTGCCTGCTTTCTTCCTACATGAGCTATCGAGATGCCAACCAGGGTGTTTGCGACAACTCCTGCCGCGAGAAGTTTCACGTCTATAAAACTGAAAAGTCAGAAGAGAACTTCTTTGTTGAAGATCTACGCAATAAAGGTGAGTTTTACCGCCTGGACGAAGACGAAAACGGCACCTTTATTATGAATGCCAAAGATCTGCGCCTCATCGAACACTTAAAAGAAATCATGGAAGCAGGTGTCTGCTCCCTTAAGATCGAAGGGCGCACCAAATCGGTCTATTATGTTTCCATGGTTGTCAGAGCCTATCGACAAGCACTCAACGATATTGCCGCCGGACGGGCCTTTGACAGTAAGTGGGTCGAAGAGTTGGAAAAGATCGCTAATCGAGGCTACCACAAAGGCTTTATGATGGGCGACCCGGAGACCCAAGACCACAATTACACTTTGGGCGCCAGTCGGAGTTCCCGACAGCGATTTGGAGGCCTGGTTCGACCGGACGAGCAGACCTACGAGGGCTGGATGCCAGTTGAGATAAAAGGACCTGTTTCCATTGGTGATCGCTGTGAATTGATTCATACTGACGGTTCATCAGAATGGTTTGATGTGACCGCCATTCGCACGGCTAAAGGTCAAGAAGTGAGCAAGGCGAACCCCGGTATTGGCGTTTTCCATATTCCGGTTGACCAGGCTCCTAGGGATTGTTCCATTCTAAGTGTGAACATTGACAGTCCCCAATAGGAGTCCTGAGTGAGCGAATCTTCGACAAATCCCGAACTTCAACGTCTGCGGCAAAAAATGGATCGGATCAATCTGCAGATGGCTGAGTTGTTTGTTTCTCGTCTGAATTTGGCGGGAAAGATTGGCGAGATCAAAAAACAACAGGGCCTTTCACTCTATGATGCCAAAAGGGAAGAGGAAATGTTGGCCATGGTGTTGGATCAACTCAAAAAAGACGATGTAGCACCATGGGTGAGATCCTATCTCACCCGCACTTTTGATCTGACTTTGGATTATCTGCGAAAATCTTAGTGTAGAACTAGCTTTCGACCGGCATGACGCCAACCTTGAGACCTTTGACATCATAAAGCTTCTTGCCATCAGCAATGACTTCACCGTCACCGATTCCCATATAGAGGGGCGCGGTCTTCACCCGCTGCATCTCCACCTTGTAGATGACTTCCTTATTTTCAGGAAGGATCTGACCGGTGAACTTGACCTCTTTCGCTCCGAGGGCACGTCCACGTCCTTGAGCACCACGCCATCCCAGATAAAATCCCAACAACTGCCAAAGGGCATCTAAACCAAGGCAGCCAGGCATCACCGGATCAAATTTAAAGTGACAACCAAAAAACCACAGGTCAGGGCGTACTGTCAGCCGAGCTTCAAGATAGCCTTTTTCGTGGGCCCCGCCGACGGGGTCAATTTTGGTGATTTCATCAAACATCAGCATGGGAGGTACAGGCAGGGGCGGAAAATGGGGCCCGTGCATACGGCCTTCGCCACAAGCAATGAGTTGTTCGTAATTATATGAAAATAATCGATCAGATGGGTGACCGGCCAATCTCTCTTTTACTGTTCCGCCAGCGACTTCAGTATTCATCCCCAGGCCTCCTTAATGCATAGTCCCTATACCTACCAAAGGGGAACTGGAGAAGACAGCAAATTCGGGAAATATGGGGATTTTAACTAAATTGGTCAAACCACTGGGAAACAGATAGGGTGGGTAGCTCCAGCCTGGCACCAAAAGCCAGGGGGCAAAAGGCGATGCTCTGCCAACAGCAGGCAGAGCTATTCACCAGGCCGCTGCCCTTGATCGGAGGACAAGTGTTATAGAGGTCTTCCAGAAGCTCAAAGGTCCACAACCCCTGACCAATTCGATTTTGAGCTTTGATCAACTGAGCCAACTTCTTTCGTCTGGTTGGGTTTTCCATCGACCAAAATACGGATTCGAGTTTTGCCTCGCGCGCTACCTCCACCATGTAGGGCAAAATCCAACGACTACCCAAAAGCCAAACTCCACCACGACTCATACGATATGCAGGATCCAAGTAATGCCGGGTAAATGCTCGAGCAGTTGTTTGCGGATAATGAGGGGGGCAATGAAGTCCAGTAAACATCACGATGCGATTTTGTTGTTGTCGATCCACCAACAGGCAGAAAGACAGAAACTTCTTATAGTCTTCCCCCATGTTCACATAGTTGCGCATCAACGGATGCTGATCACTTTCAAGAGCCTGGCGGAGAAAGACATTGAATTGTTTCTCCCACTCTCCGCTTGGGTGACGAATCAAATCAATCACCTGAAAGCGAGTTGGCTCGGAGAATCCTCCATCACCCTGTAGAATAGGTTTCCCGTCAATCATCTTCACTGCGAATTAATTCCTTTCTCCCTATGCTAAATCGAAAACTGGACCTAATCTATACTCTCACCCGGGGGCGGGATCTTGGCAAATTATGAGGCGTCAAGCAATCCATCCTTTTATCCCATATTGTTTCGCCTTATTCTTAAACGAAGTGCTAAGTTGAAAACCCTCTACCAATATTGCGAGAATAATGAGTCGAGCTCCACGAAGAGCCCTTTGCCAAGGGCCCGATGCTATTGACAGTGAAGTGAGTAAAACACCGATGGAACTACTTAAGTCCTCTTCCTATCCTGAGCAAGGGCCAGCTGTGTACTCCGTTAAACACAACCCCTTTGAAACTCTTTACGTGGATCTAACCTACAAATGCAACATGACTTGCCAATACTGTTACAATCCAGTGCGCACACTGCCCGATCTGGACGTCGAGTATTTTCGTCAGGTCGTCGAACAATTGCCACGAACAACTCTGATTCGCCTGTTAGGAGGAGAGCCCACTCTCCACCCCCGTTTTTTTGAGTTTCTGCAAATCGCTCGGGAGCACCGTCACCTTGTCAGTATTGTGACTAATGGCAAAACCCTGAGCCGCCCAAGTTTCGCCCAGAAGCTCCGTGATCAGAAGATTCCCATGGTGATAGGGATGAGCTTGGACGGCGGCCGTCACCGTGAAGATTGGTATCAGGAAATCAACAACGAAGCCTGTGGCAAATTCAAATTGGCTGCTCTGGAAAACCTCGCTCAAGTCGGATTCAAACGACTTTGCCTTTCGGCTATTATTGTCCGCAACCTCAACGAGGACGTAATTCCCGATTTGATTTCCCTGTGTCGAGAATACAAGGGGGTCGTTCGCTATCTTCATTTTCGTACAGCAGCGCCACTGGGCCGCTGGAATAAAAAGTATGGCTTACCCTACACAGCCCCTGAACTCAAAAATCTACTCACTTCCTATATTGGCGAGCAACCAGTTCTTAAACCCCAGCGTTTGATCCGCGACGGCAGTCAGGCCACAGATGGCCATGGGAGTCCCCTTCCTCGTCACGAAGAGGGCTTTCCGGAAAGAGTCTGTCGCTCCTGTTGCTATGAATTCTGGTTGGATGGGCATCTCCAGATTGGGCTCATTGAATTTGGATCTCAAAGGGCTTCGATGTGCTGGAGGCGGGGCAAGCTGATGAGAGATTTTACCGTCCAACCCTTTTTCGAGAATATGAACTACTTTTCCCAGCAAGTTGCACTTGGACGTGACTGAGAGTGTGAGTACCCAATGGCAGTAGAAATACAAAAAATTGACAGCCTGCCTTTTCGCCAGTGGATGATCGAGGAAAACCCCTTTCCCGAGCTCTTTATTGACCTCACCTTCCGTTGCAATATGAATTGCCTCATGTGCTACTCAGACTCGGGCGGATCGGCCGCAACGCTTCCGCCCGATTTGGAAATTAGTCAGTTTACCGAGCTATGTAAAAGACTGCCGAGACCGACGATCCTAGCGATGGTTGGTGGCGAGCCCACTCTTCACAAAGACTTCTTCTCCTTTATCGCCACTGCCCACCAGTATGGCCATCAAGCCTTCGTCACCACCAACGGCATTCGCTTTGCCAAAGATTCTCATTTTGTTGCCGAATTTGCCAAGGTTGCTCATCGGGGGAATAGCCGAGTCCACTTGGACATCAGTGGAGGTCTCAACCCAGACCTATGCCAAAGCATCCACGGCCAGGACACCTCAGAAATGAAGGTTCGCGCTCTTGAACACCTACAGGAGTTCAGGGTGGGAAAGGTGCTCCTCGCCTGCGTTCTCATCCGGGGCCTCAATGAATCAGCAGTCGCTGACGTCTTCGCCCTCGCCGATACCTACAAACGCATTGTGCGCATCGTAAAGTTTCGCGCACAGGGGCACAATGGCCGATTTGTTGATGAGTCTTCCCCTTATCGGACCTCCGAGATTATTGACCTGCTCAAACCTTATGTTTCTCCCGCGCAGTTCTTGAGAGCGGTTAAACTCAGCGGTCACCTTGAAGGGCGATCCTACTCCCCAGACCCCCGCTGCAAGGGGAAAAGTTGCTGTTTTCACTTTCAACCTCATTCCCGTCTTGAGGTGAACATCCTGGAGTGTTTTACCGGCCAGGGAATCTGTTGGCGCAAAGGAAGACTGAATTCAGATTTTAAAATTGAGCCGGTATTCGAAAGTTATGAACTGGCTGTTGATCGCAGTGGAGTTTAGGAAATCAAATGGATTGTGTTCTCTGCTCTCTTCCCAAATATGCGCTCACCAGCCCATTACAGGGACCTGCAATCCTAAAGGCCGCCTTGGCGGCCCATGGGTTCTCCAGCCAGGTTTTGGATCTGAATCAGGAGATGGGACGACGCCTTGGTGATCTGTTTCCCAATCTCAGTTGGGAGGACCTTGAACCCTTACTCCTCATGCACCCCTCTTACAGTCGAATTCGACCCCAGATCCAGCAACTGTGCAAGGAGTGGGCCCAACGGATTGCTGCGCTTCAACCCAGGAGTGTCGGGGTGAGTATTTTCACTGACCGCAGTGAATGGATCGCTGAGGATTTTCTGCAAAGCCTGAGAACCCATGTCCCATATGCGAAAATAATTATCGGCGGAGCTCACTGTGAGTATGTGGCCGACCGTTTTGTTCAACTGAACCTTGCTGATTATGCGATCATCGGCGAAGGTGAGCAAATCCTGCCTGAGCTCCTCATGGGAGGATTTACTGATCCCCGAAAAGTCATTAAAATCCCATTTCTAAACGACTTGAGTCTGGTACCGATTCCTGATTATACGGATTTGAATATGAATCGCTACTACGGGCTTTATCTAAGCGCCTCTCGCAGCTGTCCCCATCACTGCCGCTTTTGCGAGGTCTTTAAGCGGTTCGGCCCCTTCCGCCTGCGTCCCGTCGGCCAAGTGATGGATGAACTCCGTACCCTGGCCGGTAAATACCCCCACCTTAAACTGTTTTATTTTACGGATAGCTTGCTCAATGGAGATATGGGTTACTTTCGCGATCTCCTCCAAGAACTGTCTAGGAGTGACCTTGACATAACATGGGAAGGGTTTTTGACAGTGCCTAACGAAAAGCAGATGACCCCTGAGGATTTTGATCTGCTTTCCCAGTCGGGCGCCCACCTGGTCAAGATTGGGGTTGAATCCGGCAGTCCGGAGGTTCGACAGCACATGGGAAAAAAATTTGACGAGAGGGCTCTCGTGTACACCCTAAATCAATTGGGCCGTGTGGGAGTCGCCGCAGACTTGTTATTTATGACGGGGTATCCTACTGAATCGGCAGATGACTTCCAACAAAGTCTCGATCTTCTCGAACGCCTCGCCCCCTACTCCCAATCTGGCGTCATCGCCCATATTCGAGTGGCCCCCACGGATATCGTGGCCGGAACCCCACTGTGGCGACAGAGGGAAAAATTGGGAATAGGCCATGACGCTGGTGGAGAGTGGTTCTTGGGCCCGAATACCAGAAAAAGGCGGGCCGAATTGACGGAAATCATGAGATCTCACGCCAAACACTTTGGTTTTAGGATTCGTGAATCTCAGGACAAGGAAAGAACTGCCGTGTACCGGCACCCCAAATTTGATCGCAGCGACACCGGAAGAAATCTTGCCCACATGACAAACAAAAAGACTGGCACCTCCGGCACCAGTCTTTCCTAACCTTCAAAAAAACTACAACTCGATTCTACTTCCCAGCTTTAGCCAGATCACACATCCATTTTTGCTTTTTAGCTTTGTCTGAGAACCCGATATAGACGGCAGCTTTGTGCTTCGGAGAGTAGAAATAACGTCGTCGAATCAATGTCGAATCGTCCTGCCTAACCGACAAAATAGGGATCACGTCGATGTTGCCCATAGTTGGTGATCGGAATTTAAATGGTGGCCGAACCTCCACTCGGACAACGTCTTTGCCCTTGGGTCCGGTTGCCGTTCCATGATAAACGCCTTCTTTGATCCCGCTAGTTCCCCTAAAAAAATTGTCTCCTGAAATTTGAAATTGAACTGCAGACTGCCCACCCGCCTGAATCTGGTTTGCTAAGCCCGCGTAGACCATCTGCTCGTTGGAGGTAATCACAGACTTGATCTTCTTATCTAGGGTGGAGTTGACAATTAGAGTAGAACCCTGGTTTTCATTGACGACGTAATCGGCAGATTTGCGATCACCTTTGCAATTATAACTCAGCTTGCCACCCTTCTCCAGGAATTCCAGTTTAACCATGGCAGCCTCAGAGGCTTCGGGAGAACTCGTGACTTTTGTCACGTTACATTTATAGGCACCAAACTTTCCCGACCGCTCTTCACTGACATTGACCTTAAAAGCCGGGCTGTACTTGACGGTTGAGGAGGCTATGGTTTTCCCTCCTGCTTTCACGACTGTCGTAATGGGTACCAACTTTACGGAGCCCAAGGCTCCTTTTTCTGTTTTGCCTTCACCGACTGTGCTCTCAATCGTCAATGCCAGCTTTTCAATTCGGTCCCAATATTGAGCCTCCCCCTTGTAAACCCCAGGCTTCAAAGTGGACATGGAGGCTAGATTCCCTTTGACCCCACTCATTTGACCAAGAATCTGGTCCATAGTGATTTCACCAGGCGCCTGAGCCAGGTACTGCCAAAGTTGATAATCCTGACTCACCTCATCGCCCTTCCAATCTTCATGTACCGTGATCATCGAGGAAGATCCTGTCCAGGCATTAACAAAGCGAACTTTGGAGCGCCCGCCACTGCAGGAGTACGTGGCAATTGTGCCAACAGTTGGCAGGTTTGCTTCTGCCCAAGAATGAGCGGCCAAACCAAAACTTAGGATGAATGCGACTAAATAGCGCATAGGACCTACCTCCATGAGGGTTTCAGGGCCATCAGGCCCATAAATTTGTGTCGCTAAGTATCTACATACAGACGTTTATTCATTTTAACCCGAAGAGCAAGGGTTTCTCATCTCCTCCGGGTCCAGTATTTCAAACTGGTTCAAAATCTCAATTTGAGGGGCAAAGATTAGGTGAATTTGTCCTATTGAGACACTCGGTGTTGCAATAAGAAACCCACCTCTCGAACGAGAGGAGAATTTCTCGCTGGTCCCCACAGGGTTTGGTCTCGGTAGCTGATGGCGGCCATCCATTCTTCACCCAGCAAATAACTGGCCGAGAACGTAGAATCCCAAACCCACCGTGCCTCTGAATCCGATGTTTCATTCGAAAAGCTCACTCGCCCCGTTACAAGTGGACCGAGGCTGAGACCCATTCTCCACTTCGTCCCCAATGGACTGTAGCCTAATCCTATAGAACCCAAAGCCTGAGGCCCTGGCGAGATCAGAACAGATTCACCTCGTAGGCTAAAGCGCCGGGCCCACAAGTATTTCCACTCAGCATTTCCATGCAAATCCCAAAGCCCCATCACCTTGACGAATGCCGCTCCTAAACCCAAACCATAAAAGCCCTGTCCACTAATTGAGGATAAAAGTGGATCATGAGCTTCATAAATAGATTTACCTGTAGGAGCTGAAATTCTAAGGTAAGCAAACCCACGCGGTTGCCATGGGGAATAGGTGGTCTCGGGTAAAAACTCATAGCTGGACAGCACAGAGACATCCCCTAAATCCGTCTGCCAGCCTTGCTCCGCTCCGGCCACAACTTCCCGGCTGAGAACCGGAACACTCATTGAGGCCTGAAATGCTTCGGAGACCTTAAAAGCACTGGTGAGGCTATAGGTCCGAATATTGTCCCTCTCCTGCGAACCGCGGGTGCGAATCTCACCTTCTCTGTTGGCATCGGCAACTGTCCACTGCCCCCTCATCCCGACAGAAAATTGAGCCTTGGAATCGGTGGTGATCACAGCGGGGAAGTTCGTTGCCCCCCCACAGCAGGAACTCGACTGCGCACGGATAGGCCCTGCCAAAAACAGCCCTAGACCTAGGGCAAGTTTAAATGTCGAGATTCCAAACATACTCATCCACCAATTGATCTTGGTCCATCAACTGAATGTGTAGATCCCACCTGCCAGACAAAATGAACCAAAGATTATGTAACACATTTTCCCCGGAATTACCAAAATCAATGCGGATTTGTGTTTATTTAGCGAGGATCAGTCAAGGCTGATTAGCTCCGACCGGTCGAACAAGATTCACAATTGGACTCTGGGCCCAATTCAATTTCGAGGGTGGAATGGGTGATGCGAAACTTCTCGCGCAAGACCTTTTTTGCCGCGACCTTGATTTGCTCCAGTTGATCCAGACTTTCAGCATTGAGAACGAGATGTGCCTCGATGGAGCGAAAAGCTTCATGAAGCTGCCAAATATGAATATGATGAACATCGACGATAGGCCCCACCATTTCCAACTCCGCACGAACTTGGTTCACGTCAATGTCAGGCGGCACCCCTTGCATGAGAACAGAGAGACACTCGCGAATCAGGAAATATGATTGATACAGGATGTAGACCGATATCAAAACCGTTGCTACCAGATCCACCCAATACCAATTCATCAGCAAGATTATTGAACCAGAAATGATCACCACCACTGACGCCAGGGCATCTGACACATTATGCACAAAAGCTGCCCGTATGTTGACGCTGTCCTTGGCCCCTTTAAAGGTCAAAAGCGCTGTGATGACATCGACCACCAGAGCCACTCCCGCCACAGCAATGACCACCCATCCGTCAATGGGCTGGGGGTGCAGAAAACGATCAACGGACTCGTACAGCAGATAAAGTCCGACGATAACCAGCGTCGTGCTATTTACCAGTGCACCCAAGATTTCTGCTCTACCATAACCGTAGGTCATACGCTCGGAAGCAGGGAGCCCAGCCACCTTGCGGGCAAACGCTGCGATCGCCAAGGATCCGGCATCGCTGAAATTGTGAACCGCATCTGCGACCAGTGCCAATGACCCGGACATCAAACCACCGACTAATTGAACTAGGGTCAACACCACATTGATAACAACTGCCCACACCAACTGACGGCCGTGCAGGTCGTGATGGTGATGGTGGTGATGTCCAAAGCCGGACCCATGTCCATGGTCGTGAGAATGCTGATGGTCGTGGCCACATTCAGAAGTCATAAATCCTCTTGTAAGGGGCTTTGGAGTTGGGGTCAATCACCGCTTAAAACTCTGCCATAAATTGACCAGCTCCGCCCTCCCAGGCATCAGACTTGGAAAAGTGGTCGAGATCAAATGTTGCCAATAGACGCAAATAGAGAGACCGGCGGGGTTTCCACTCCCAAACCCAATTCAATCGATGTTCATAGGCTTCGTTCTGATCAAGAGATGACCTTAAGGCTTTGGGCCCCTCTCCTTTATGATAGGTCACCTCGTATCCCGCCCACAGCCAATGCTGGTTATTGATCGGCAAATAGGTCCAAACATAGGGAGAGTGGTCACGAGCCTTCACCTCTCCCGTCGAGGTCTTTAGTCGTCGATCTTCATAACTGAAACCCAAATGCAACCGGTAGGCATGAAATTGACCTTCCCATCGTACTCCGCCGCGATCTGTCCAGGCTTGCTCGGAAATCTGATAGGCTGAAAGTGATCCCTGACTCTCGTATTTCTTGGTCAAATGGGCATGCATAAAAATGTCCATGTATTCATGACCCAACCTCTCCAGCTTTAGCTGCCAATGACTTCGGGAGAAATCATAAAGCCGATCTTCCTCAGGAATCTTCCAGCGCATAGGTTTCTCCTGCCGCCAAGCCCCCTTGACCAACCATCCGCTACCCAGGTCCTGTTCAGCCAATACCCCATAGGCGGCCGGTTGGCGAACAAATCGATCTGCCTTCTCGTTCCGCTGATTGCGGGAAAAGTCCACAGCCTGATAAAAGATTCTGGCCTTAAATGGACCCACCGGAGAAAAATCAAGGGCCACGCCAACATCATCTTCCGACTTGTGACTGGATGGAGAACCGAACAAAGACCAGGACCAATACTCGTTGAGTCGAAATGCCAATTCCAGAAAGTAAGAAGAAAACTGATGATCAAAATCCGATTGCTCAATTAGAGAAAAGCGAAATTTCACGCTTTCATTCAAGTCCGTGACCAACTTTACCTGATGATAATTGAGGAACCTTTTGCTACTGAGACTCCCCAAAGCCATACGGTAACCCTGTTGGATCAGATTCCACTCCTGATCCATGGCCAAGGGGAGACTATAAGTCAGATGATCCGATACGTATTCTGTATCCCAATAGGTTGCGACATCAAGCCCTTCACCCTCCACCTCGTTCCAGGACAATAGATCGGGTCGCCACTCTTCCGCCCAAACCGGCGACAAATAAAGAAAGGCCGATACAAAAACGAACAGGGCCATTCTGACGAACTTCACTTGCCCATTCGCAAAGGCTTCGTTCTCACCGACTGGCCTTGGTTCGCTTTTCACTCTTACCCCCGGGGGTGACTTGTCTGTTGACCCATTGCATTTTGAATCAGTCCTGACAAAAGTCAAACCCTGACCTACCCATTTTTGCTGATAGTCTCTATTCTGATAACAGGGGGGAAGGTGTCGCTGTGGCGCAGATTTTGATCTTTGGGGATGTGACAAATGTCCACGGATTTGGCCGGGAGGCCGGTGCTGTCAAGATTGCCAGCGTCCTGAGGGCAAGTGGTTACAAATGCCAGGTGGTCGATTATTTCTCGGATTTCACGTTTAGCGAACTACAGACCGTTTTAGATTTGTATGTGACAACAGAAACTCTGTGGGTCGGATTTTCCACCACACACTTTGCCCAAGCTATGCCCGCAGAAAGGCTGTTGGAACTTGAGTCAAAAGCCAACACCCGAGTCTTTGAGTTCTCCAGGGAGTGCAAATACTTCCCCTTCGATGATCAATTCATGGAAGAGGTCTTTGCAGAAATTCGCCGACGAAATCCCAATTGTCGGATAGTCGTGGGTGGTTTTAAGGCAGGCTACACTCAGGACTTTCCCGGAGTTGACTATTGGGTCGTTGGCGATGGGGAGGGCGCGGCCCTGGCCTTAACGGCTTCTTTGGTCGGGACCAATACATCTCTTAAGACCAGCCCGGCCAAAAGCGGACAGATCCTCAATGGAAACCATGATTACCCCTGTATCCAAGAGTTTCCCAACTTCGGTATGTTGTGGGACGGAAGTGATCACCTCCAGTCCAATGAGTTTTTACCAGTCGAAATCGCCCGCGGGTGCAGCTTCCGCTGTCGATTTTGTAATTACAGCCTCACCGGAAACGGCCAAATTTTGCGGAACATGGACTCGCTACGCGACGAGTTTCTGCGTAACTATGAGATGTATTCGATAAAGGGATACCTTTTTGTCGATCATATGGTGAATGATTCCGTGGCAAAACTGCGCGACCTGTGTGAAATGATCAGTCGACTACCCTTTGAGATCGAGTGGTCGGGTTTTTTGCGGCTCGACCTTATTCATAAATATCCCGAAATGCGCGATCTCCTCCTAGGCTCAGGGTTGCGATCAGCACAGTTTGGTATTGAAACTCTTAATCCCAAGGCACTGAAGGCCATTGGCAAAGGGCTTGCTCCCGAAAAACTGATTCGCACCCTACAGTTTTTGCGCGAAACCTGGAAAGATCGAGTCGTCATGGGTACCGGCCTCATAGTTGGTCTCCCCGACGATTCCTGGGAGAGCATCGACGAAACCATCGACTTTTTTCTCGATCCAGATGCCCCAATAGATTCTGTCATAGTTTCACCCTTGAGCATCCGCAAATACGACCAAAAGTGGACGAGCTTCCAGAGTTTTTCTGAATACTCTCTCCATCCGAGAAAATATGGATTTACTATGACCCCGGATGGCTGGGAAAGTGACATCTTTACCCGCACCAACACGGTCGAGTATGTCAGACGACTCTACGCCTCGTCCAGATTTCGCCAAAAAAAGCGCTTCGCTGACTATCACGGGTACTCGCGCATTCGGTCTCTTGGCTTTAGTCACCATGAAATTTACAACAAGTCGATTTCCGACGTTGAGTTTATTCGCCAGGTGAGTCAGCGCAAGGGAGTTGCCGTCAACCATTACAAACAACAAATACTGAATGGACATGCAACTCCTCAAGTGAGGACTCCCTCCATGAGCAGGGGGTCTGGATGAAGAAACCTGAAACAACCCGAGTCAGTGCCGATCTTCCCAAAGGCCAGGATGTCCTGCTTGTCATTTCACCCATGCTCTACAGTTTGGCCACTGGTCCCCTTATGGCTCCTGCCTTACTCAAATCCTTTCTAGCTCGTGCGAATAAAAAGGCCCATTGCGTGGACTTGAACCTTGAGCTTTGGCACTACCTTGAACGCGACTCCAGCCTATTTTCTCTTGAGCCCCATCCGATGATGAGCGACCAATTGTACGCCGAGTTTTCTAAACAGCACCACATTGAGGACTTTGTAAACTATTGGGCTAAGACATTCATTGATGCGCAAGCCAAGTGGGTTGGTTTTTCCGTTCACGACAAACGCACGGAAAGACTTACCAAAGAGTTTTGCCGTGCCATTCGAAAAACTTGTCCTGAACAAAAAATAATTGTCGGCGGCAGTCAGGTCCAATACTGCGGAGCCCCGATGTTCAAGGAAGGTCTAATTGATGATTACCTTGTGGGTGAAGCGGAAGAAGCTCTGTTAGCCTTAATAAACGGACACCCCCCGGTTCTTGGACTGACTCTTGCTAAGTTTGGCGAGGCACGTTTGGACCTCGTGCCTGTCTCTGATTACTCCGATTTCCCTCTTCAAAGCTATCCCAATCCATCGCCTGACCCCCGCGAAAACATCATGGTCAGCAAGATTCACGGCGGTCAGCTGGGGTTGGAGTATCTGTTTGTTCAAGGATCACGAAGTTGCATTTGGCACTGTGATTTTTGCCATGTACGGGTAACAAAGGGAAGCTTTCGCCAACGTCCGGCTGACGAATTAGCAGGTGAATTGTTCGCCCAATACCAAAGACATGGAATCAAAAAGTTTGTCTTTGCCGACAATCTTCTCAACGCCAATCTCAAACACCTGGACCAATTCTGCGACCACCTCATTCAGCTCTATGATCGGTATGGAGTTGATCCATTTATGTGGGAAGGCTTCTTTGTCGTTCGCGGAAATAGTCAGGTGGATACAAATTACTTTAAGAAGTTAAGGGCAGCGGGATGCCACCGCCTCCACTTTGGCATTGAATCGGGAAGCCCGGATGTGCGCCGACACATGGGCAAGCGGTTTTCCAATGAGGACCTCCTCTTTACCCTCAAACAGTTGAAGCAGAACAACTTGACCTGTCGTTTGATGTTTTTTGTCGGTCATCCTTTCGAGGAGGACCCAGATTTTGATCAGACCCTAGACCTCATTGGCCAACTGCAGCCCTACCGGGATACTATATCCCACCTGAATATTGGCCATACAGCTTCAGTTCTGCGCAACTCGCGCCTAAAGAATACGCTTTCAAATCAAGAAGTCTTTATCGAAAAGGATCCGCGATTTGGTCAAACCGAGTTCTACAATGAGTTCAAACTTTGGCGTTACCAGGAAAACACCATTGAACTCAGGGTGAAACGTCATGCACAGTTGCGCCAACAGGTGTTGGATCTCGGGTTTAATTTAGAGGACCCTTTACAGGATAAGCTTCCTGTTATTGAGAAGTTGATTGTTGATTGCCAGACGGACGCGACGTCCCTTGAGCAGGCTGTAGGTCATAAATAAAAAGCTCGGGCTTGGACTCAAATCCCTGACCACGAATCTTAGAGTAAAATGGAACAGCCCCTTGGGGTGAGGCTTTACCCTCTTGGTACTCCTCCTCATAGCCAACCAAATCCAAAACCTCCCGACTGCTTTGGACAAACTCACCGGAAAGAGCTCCCTTCTGCTCCAAAACAAGGCTGGCCTTTTCAATTCTCGCCTGGATTTCCTCAGCCTTGGGGTGTGCACTCCCCTTGCCAAACTTGACCTTGAGCATTTCCAGGGATTTCTCAATGGTCTGTGGCTGATTCCCTTGGTACTTGGTCTTTACAATTTCCGAGCGACCAGACTTCAATACTGACTCCACGGCATCAACAGAAACAGCGAGGGTCAGAGCTCCGGATTGATCGGTCACAGTTTCTATCCTTCCCTTGTCCACATAACTCAGGATAATCGAGTCTGGCCCATAGATCGGGATGGGTGGGTTTTTATCCAAATGTCCGCGCAGCTCTCCTTTGCGTTCCTGGGGACTCAAAAGGCGGATCGCAAATGCCTGTTGAGCAATCAGGAAACTTAAAATCGTAATACAAACTATTGTCGATCGCCTTGACGTTTTCATTTCCTTTTCCTCAATTGATCCCGGCGCTGAAAATAGTGAGCCCTGACCTTTTCCTGAGTAGGGGGACTTAAATAGCTCATGCACTTCTTTCCGCATGTGATCATGTGATGAAGGCAAGAGTCTGTATCCCAGTTGATGGCACAAAAGTACTGGACAGCACGGCGCACTCGCACCTGATCAGCAGGACTCATTTGATTGTAGGCATCCTTGCGATCCGTCGTCACCAGCCAGTGGGTCGATGTAGGGCCACGACCTTTACTCGCCGAGGCGGTACTCACGGACTGGTGGTATAGGTTTTGAAGATGTGGAAAGTAAATGTAGCCGATGGCGAGAATCACCACGACGAGAATTCCAATTTCAAGTTGTCTTGATGTCCGCACCCTGTCAACCCTTGCCCAGTTTCCACACTATTGAACGCCACCCGTGCGTTCGCCCCACTTACGGATAAAAAATCGAATCCGTACCCTCAATTTTGTCCCGGCTCAAATCAGCTCTCATCTGAGATACGTCTCTCCACTCAATGACTGGCGTTCGACGGTGATGAGAGCCTGCGTACTTAGCCGAGTCATTCGAGATAATCACCGGATAGCCTTCAAGTGTCGTCACATAACCAGCTCCAGACGAGCCACCGTCGCCAAACGAGTCGGTGTAAAAGTGGCCTGTCGAGCGGTCGTAGCGCAGCTTCCCATTGCTCCAAATGGGTCGATAGTAACCGTCACGCGCTTGGCTCGCCGGATAGTGAACCACCTGCACGTCCTGACCATCCACTGATTCGAACACCTTAGGAGAACAGCGCAAGAAGTAATCTTCTGGAATGCATCCCTGCCTCACACTGGTGTCTCTAGTGGCCACAAAATAATTAGTCTTAACGTGAGCCGGGTTGTCCAGGTTGCACAAAACCGTATCATGATGGGTAGGGTTGTAGCCCTGGGGACTGTAGCGATCATTGCCCATACAGGTCGCCGTCGTCTGTTGCATCTTTCCGTCTGCATCTTGAAACCACAGACTGGCTTTGCCTCCGTTGGGATCAAAACAATGGGCTGCTGTAATTGCCTGAGAACCGTCGCCAAAGGCTGTTCCAGAACAAGTACCGTCAAAATTCCCTTTTGCGTCTTGAGTTTGCATAAACCCATAGGCTTGATCCACCTCAGATGGAGGTCCAATGTCCGCCAAGTCCCTGTAAGCTGGATTATCCGAGGCATTGTACTGACATTGCTCAAGCCCCTCTGTATCGGCATAGCAGACAATCTGGTGCCTGGGCGCGCTGTTAGTCACCGCCTGCCGTCGGCAATCCAGAGTCTTGCCGGCCGCAGCTCGGTAGTCCTGAGCCTGATTCCCCAGACAGGCATGAACCTCGCCTAGGTTCTCTGTGCAAATCTCCTTGTAGACCGCCTCACTCGATTGGATCTCCGCACTCAGCATATCCTGTAGAGTGAGATCAGCCATACTGGTAGCGGCTTCCTGAGCTTTAAACAGCTCTTGTCGTTTTCCCTCTATGTACTGTTTGCAATTGCTCTTGCAGCCCGTCTCAATGTAGTGATTGCACAAGTAGGCCCGTCTATTGGCATCGTTGTAGGCCCGGACATATTGTTCGATCTGACTGTCAAAACTTCCCTCAATTCCGGAGCCAGCCTGAGGTGGAGCATAATCAAATTGAATAAGCTTACACAGATCCTGATCCGGATTCAGACAACATTGAATCGCAGCCTTGGCGTTGGTGTTACAGTAGTCGCCATTACTCGCATTTGGTTTGAGTTGTTTCAGACGCTGATAAAGTCCGTCTTCAGTTTGCGGGCAAACGCTTCCCATGTCAGATCCAGGTCCACCAATGTTGCTGGAACAAGGAACGGTTTCCATGGGTTGCCAACTGGCCGCCAAAGCCGGCGCCAGGGTTAGACAAACCGTTAATAATGCTGAGATAAATTTGTTGCCACAGGACACTCAAAACTATCGGTTACGCGGTGGATTAACTTGAGATGATTTGGTCGGACCCGTCTCAGCTTGGTACACTTTTTCCCATGGGAAGCCTTGTACTTGTTAAACACGCCATGCCTATTCTCGATGCCTCCAAGCCACCCAAGGAATGGGTCCTCGGCCCAGAGGGCCGGGCTGGCGCCGAGCAACTCGGAAATCACTTTAAAGACCACTACTGGTTTGATGTGGTTTATTCGAGCGAAGAACCAAAAGCCCTTGAGACAGCCCAAATTGTTGCCAAAGTGCTTCAGGTGCCAACCAGGCCCCTTGCGGAGTTAAATGAAATTGATCGCCGAGCCATGCCCATCATGTCGCGAGAAGAACACGTTGAATACAACCGGGAGCTCTTTGTCCGCCGCCATGAAAAAGTGGTGGGCGAGGAGTCTGCGGAGGAAGCTCTGGACCGGTTTGAATTTGGCATCAATTTAATTCTCCTGGGTAAACCTGAAAATGTTTTGGTGATTTCTCACGGCACCGTCATCTCACTCTATGCACAAAAGACCAACCGCTCTTTGTTTGCCTTTGGCATGTGGCAAAAGATGAATTGCCTGGACTACCTGGACTTGGGTCTTCCTGATTTTGATTTTAAAAAGCTTCACGACTTTGGTGCAAATTTGGTCACTCCCTCTTCTGGGAACCCACAATAGGCCCTAAAACCCTTGCCCACAGCTGGACTCGGCCTTCGCTCAGCTGTTCGTTTTCGAGTCATAATATAGAATAAAACAATGAGGTTGGGTTTTGGTTTTTACATTTGTCGTTTGATGACGGTGGTTCTGCTATTGCCCCTGTTGGCACTTTCGTGTGGCGAAGCCTTACCTCTTCATCGTGGCAATAGCTTAGGATCAGCTGTCGGCGGGGAAAGTCCCGGTGCCATTTATTCAGTTAAGATGGTCATTCCCGTCACTGGCTCCGCATCGATTCCCACTTGGAACTTTCCGGGCACCACACCCGTGGATAATGCGGCTAATGATTACCCTTTTAGCCGCCCTCTCATTGACATTAATGAAGCTCCCTTTCAAGACACCCAAACTCCCTTTTACTTTTCATTCTCCTATCCGCCCAACAACTTCAAGATCGCCAATGCCCATCTGGTTATAGACACCGCCCGCGACGGGTCGGACACAGAGGGCATTTTTGTGGACTCGGTTCTCACCGGGCGACCGCCCGCAACCTTCATAAATGACTTCAGCCCGCGAGTGCTTCACGCCCATTGGGTGGGAAATCCTGGTGGCAATCCTGTAAACAGCTACTACATGGATTACTCCCTCACCCACTATAAGCAGAACACCATTAACACTTTCGATCTGGATCTGGAGCAACTCCTCACCCCATCCCCTCTTTCAATCCTGGATATCCTGCAGGATGGCTTTCTTCCTGTGGTGACGGGCGATGACTCGCCCATTTATCAAGCCTACCTGGTGATCAATGGCTACACCATATCGAAGTCCTCACTGAGTTGCGCCACCTCCCCCACGGCTACCTTTGAAAATCATTATCTGCACAATGATGGCAACTCCATTGGCCAGGCCTTTTTCTCCGGCACCGTGGAGGACCCTTTCACCTCCTGGTCGAGTGGCCTTGCTGATACAGTGGAGTACTACTTCGACACCCAACTCCCCTTGGTGAACACGAACAATATTGCTGTCACCACGGCCACGATGACTTTGAATGTACAGCGCACCGCTGGTGCCTCGGCCATCGCCATCAACGGTGTGGCAGTTGGCGAGGCTGGCTTTAACACCAGCAACGCGACTTCGGCCGTCGAACGATGGGAAACAGGGACCAGCTATGTGAACTACTGGAATTCCATTCTTGCCCCCATTCCCACTGACAGCACTCCGACCGCCGTCACCATTGATTTGGTGCAACTGCTGGGCGCCAGTGTGGTGCGCGACTTGCTGGCCCAGGGCAAATTCAACGTGGCAGTTGCGGGTGGCCTTAAGCGTGTCGAGGCCTCCAATGCCACCGTCAACCGCACATTTGGCTCACCCGTGAGTGGACCCGAGTTGAACCTGCAGGGTACTTACTTCACCGAAACCTGTGTCGTTCCCAATGACCCCGATTCTCCTCTACAAGACGGACCAGTGGCTCCTCCTGATCCGGGCGACACCGATCCACCGGAAATCATCTCCGCCCAGGCGACGGAGATCACTTCCACCACAGCTGTGGTGCATTGGCTCACCAACGAAGGGGCGGATACACAGATTGGCTACGGCATTGGTTCGATCTCCCAAACAAGCACTTACGATGCCACTCCCCGGATTTACCACCGGGTGGAGCTGACGGGACTCCAGCCTTACAAGTTTTACTTTTATGAAATCTACACCGCTGATCAAAACGGAAACCCCACAACCAGCAATATGTTGGTGTTTAGGACTCTGCGATGATGATGGTGATACGAATTAACCTCATCTCAGTTTTTCTGGTCCTCACCACCGGACTGAGTTTCTCCGCCTGGGCGGCAGGTAAGGCGAAAAAAGGGGGGCAATCAGGACATAGTATTTCCGGTGGTCTCATGCTGTTGGCTTCCTCCACTCGCCAGGGAGGACAGGGCCCCGAAGGCTCCACGATTCTTAGTCAGCTTGAGTACAACTATCACGGCTCCTGGTGGGGGGCCGGACTGTTTGCTCAATTTGACCAGCAGGGCAAGGTGGAGAAAGACACGGCGGTTGGCCCCAAACTGGAGGCTCACTGGAACATTTTCTACGTGGAGTTTGGGTATATGGTGATCATGAACCGGTCCTTTGTGGATCGCTCCATTGCCGAGCAAACCGGCGATGGCTTTTACGCTGGCGCCGGTGTGAGATTTTCCCTTGGCAAAGGGTCTGGGGGCGGATTTTTCTTTCAAGGAAGTTACAAATACCGAACTCAGAACGTGAAAAAGCAAGATGGCATTGCCCTGAGCGATCCCATCACGCAAACAGACGGCTATCCGCTGGCGGGAATTGGCTATCGGTTTTAAAGGGTCATTGATTTGGTCACACGCTTTTTGTTGTTAGCATTCACTCTCTCCCTACTTCTCCCACTGGGGTGCGGACGAAGCGCGTCCAAGTTATTGCGCCAGGGACAGACTCCGGTGTTTGATTTTCCTCTCTATCTCAGTGAGGGTGCTAACGGACGGGTTTTGAAGTTTGACCGCGATGGGCAGCGAAGCGTGCTGGTGAGCGGCCTCAATAATCCGCTGGGAATTGCCACTGACAGAGCCAACAACCTTTACGTGGTGGAAGAAGGCAACAACCGACTACTGAAAGTGGATGCCGCCTCCGGCGCCTACTCTGTTTTTGCGACCGGCCTTGATAGCCCCAGCGTGGTGGCAGTTGATAGCTTTGGCGAGGTCTTTGTTGTCCAACATGGCACTGCCCGCAATGTCTTGCGCATCAGTGGCGACGGGAGCACCAAAGTCATCACCTCTTTCTCGTCCCCTTATCTTCCCACATCATTGGCCTTTGGCGTGGAGGACCTGATGGTGGTGGGGGTGGACAACACCGGAAGCGCCAGTGACTACGTTCAGTGGGTCAAGTCCGGCACACAAGCCAATATCAATACGCCGACCAACATCAGCACCGATGCCACTGGACGCATCTATGTTTCAGAAAACACAGTTTCCAATTCGCGGATCTACCGTTTTCACCAAAGGGGCGAAAGCGGTGCCACCGTTGTGGCAGAAGGACTCAGTGCTCCCTCGGGGATCGCCGTTGATCCGGTCGGCAACATCTATGCCGTCGAACAGGGGAACGCCCGCGTGGTGCTCATTGATATCGCCGGCCAACTTTGGGAGTGGGCGACGGGGGTTATCGACCCTCAGTACCTGGCCTTCACTCAATACTAGGAGTTAAAATGAAAACTACTTTGAAAACTCTGCTTTGCCTCCTTGTATTTGCCCTATTTGGTTGCGTCACCCCTGAACCCGCACAACCCCCTCCTCCAGAAGACCCATACCGCCCCGACAGAATTGGTGGCGATGCCGTCCGCGCTATCCCAAAAAAGCGCCGAGTTAACATGGACAGCCTGCAGGAGGCTCTGCGCATGGGTCGCTCCTTTGACAATTTGGGATTCGAGGAAAAGAGATTTAATACCTGCAAAGTTGGATCCGGCTATTCGGACAAGTACAACTGTGAGAATTTATATTTCGCCGTGCTTCACTTTCGCTTTCAGTGTCGGGACAGTGAAGGCACTGTGGAGTCCGTGTCTATGGCCAGTCTTTCGCCTCTGTCATCCACCCGTCTGGAGTGGAAAGTGGGATTGTTTGAAGGTCTGGTCACCACAGATCGGGATGGCTTTGGACAAATCCGCTTTATCTCACCCGGCTCGTCCCGCAATCAAAGCCTGCGCTTCGTGGCGCGCCCCAACTCAATGCGCCTCGGAGTGGGCGACGCCCGCCGAATCATTGCCCCCAACTACTGGTGCCGCCACTTTCAATAAGACCTTGGGCGTATTGGCAGAGGCCGGAGACTACGGAGTGAAAGAAGCCAGAGGCGACGACCTTTTCTTCACCAAACTGGGATTTTAAATGTTCCTGAATGCAGAAAAGCTTGGAAGTTCCCCCGGTGCAGTAGACCAGATCAATGTCCTCAGATTTGAGGCCTGATTGTTTCATGGTCTCCTCTAGGCAATCGGTGATTTGCTGAATCTTGGCGTCGATCACCTGATTGAAGCGCGATCTCCCTTCGGTGAACATTACGTCGACTTCTGGATAGACAAACGAAAACTCACTGGCGGTGGAGTCCGAGAGTCCCCGCTTGCAGCGGTCCACGGACTCATAAAGTTCAAACCCCAACTGGTCCTCAGACAATACCATGAGATTGTTGAGGTGGCGTTGGTCCTCCTCCGACAGAGCCATGTGGCGAATCTGGCGAAAGAACTCGTAGTGATCACCTTTGCGCATCTGCACGATATCAGCCGGTGAACACAGGCAGTCCTTCAGCACGGGCGGCATTTTAAGAATATTGTTGCTACCAGGGTATCGATAGCGAACGTTTGCTCCAAAGTATGGGGACACCTCTTCTTCGACGAATCTACCATCGATCAGGTCACCGGCAATGGACACTCCGCCAAGAGCCAATAGATCTTCCTGGCGAAACTCATCAGGACCAATGCGAATGACGGTGAAATCAGAAGTTCCACCGCCTAAATCAACAACCAACACATTCTTGACTTCAGTCAGAGTCTTCTTCATGTCAAAGGCGGCCGCAATGGGCTCAGCCAGAAACTCCACATGTTTAAAACCCGCAAACTCAGCCGCCTTCTTAAGGCGGTACTCGGCCATTTTGTCTTCCGTTGGATCAAAGGAAAACTTTGCCGGACGACCGAGAACCACACTGGTCACATCCAGGTCCAATCTTTCATTGGCCCTTTTGCGCATTTCCAGAAGAAAAAGTCCGATCAAGTCCTCAAGCCTGACCACCCGGTCTTCGATGTAAGAACCCACAAAACGGGTGGACGGCAGGTACTTTTTTACCGAACGGATCAGTCTCCCCTCGCCGTAGTTTTGCGCGTACTCGGTCACTGCCTTTTGCCCGTAAAAGCACATATCCTGGTGGGGAAAATACAAGACACTGCGAAAGACAGTAGGGTCCTCGGCCTCCTCGTCCAAGGGAATGGGATCGAAAACACGATCCTTCGTTACATATCCTAAGAGAGAGTTGGATGTGCCGTAATCAATGGCGTAAACAACCCCTTCAGAGCGTGAAACACGTTCCGACATATAGTCTCCTTTTAATTTTTTTGAATGGCCTCTGACCCCATTCTCCACAACAAAAAAATCTTTACAAGCTAGTTTTTTTTGCGCAAAATCGGGTAGCCCTAAAGAATGTGAGAAATTCGTGCTTTTTAATCCCAAACATTTAATCCCTGCTCTTCTCCTTCTCTCGGGATGTTCTTCCACACCCAAACATCAAGCTGATCCCAGGGACATTAAGAGATGTGCGGAAATTGTGGAAAAGGCCGCCCTCAAGGCCCACCTGGGTGACCCACCACGACTGGATTACATGATTTTGGGAACCAATTATTTGGGACTCGCCAACCGCAGACTGGGTGGCCTACGCCTTCACGCCTATTCTGTCGAGATTTCCGACGAAGCCGATGGGGCTTTGATGGTGGTGATGACAGAAATGCCCGACTGTGTGGTCCATTCCACGACTTTCACCACCCACGCCCTTAAGAATTAGCGATCTTTCTTCAACCAAGAGTGGAATAGCCAGGCTGTTGTTTCAACATGCTTCGCTCTGTCTTCCTCACCAAAATTGATCTGGCTATTAATCTGTGGCTTCGCTTCCGGGACAAATGCCTTGGTTTTATCCAGGACACAATTCACTTCGGCCACAACATTCCGAAATTCGGGACGCCTTTCTCCGTAATCCAGGTTGCGGTTAGCAACCAGAGTGGGTTTCAGTCGACAAAGGTAAGATCCCTGGTCTTGTAGGCGAACAAAAAAGAAGGCTTCCTGAAATGAGAAGGCTCCGCCGCCAAAAATGTATCCTGCCCCACTGACTGGAGTGCTCGCCTGAGGGATGATTTCCACCTCACTCAGTTCCAATATCGAATAGCTCGTCTTGGCGCCGACAAAAAGACTCGATCTCACTGACTCTCGAATCTTGCTCGCCAATTCCTTCTGCCTGGATGCCAGGGCTTCTTGGGACTGATTATCAACCATGCTCACAAATCGGGCCTGCAAACACTTGGCATCGCAAGCCGGATCAGCCGCCCGGGCTGTGAGGGACAAGCCAAAGCACAATAAAATCAGAACAAAAAGATTCACCATTGGGGTCCTCCGGGACATTCGATCTCAATCATATTGAACACGGGTATGAGTGCAGGGAAGGTGCCATCCCCGCTCCTCCCAAGAGGCCCTCAGAACGAGGATAACCGTGCCCCGCCCTCTAAAACTGTCAAAATTGATGTGCTGAGGCCCAATCTGGGCACTGATCAAATGACCCGGTCGTTGCCACCATCGATGGGAATTTGCGCGGCTGTGGTCTTCGCAAACGTTGCTCCTGCCATGGTGGAGACCAGACGGGCTACGTCTTTCGATGTCACTTCCACTTTCATCACGTTGTTGCGCTTGTATTCGTCCACGCTCAGACCGTAACTTTGGGCGCGCTTAGTGAGCACTTCATCTGTCCAGATGCCGGTATCGAAAACCGCATTGGGGTGAACCACATTCACACGAATGCCATCAGCCCCCAACTCAAGAGCCGCCACTCGCGCCAATTGAGTCAATCCGGCCTTGGCCACTGAATAGGCCGCCGCTCCCGGTCCCGGGGCGGGAACATTTTTTGAGCCAACAATGACCACTGCGGGCTCCCATCCATGCTTAAGAAATGGAATGGTAACATGAAGAAGTTTTTCGTGACTGGTGAGATTCACCGCCATGGACTTTTCCCAATACTCATCGCCCATGTCCTCGATGCGACAACTGCTGGGGAAAATGCCAGCGTTACTGACCACCATGTCCAAACCACCAAAGTGGCGAATGCCCTTTATGAGACACTCACGCAGCTGGGCTGTTTGGGTCACATCACAGACCATCCCCATGTATTGAGGGGACTTGATCATCTCGGTGATTTCAGGATTGATATCCAAAGCCATGACCTGGGCGCCACAGGCAATCAGGTCTTCCACGCAAGCTCGGCCAATCCCACTGGCCGCACCACTGACGAGGGCTACCCGGCCTTCAAACTCAGGAGCCGACCCGGCCTTTTTAAGTTTGGCTTGCTCCAACTCCCAATATTCCACTTCAAAGATGTCTTTGGTCGGAAGTGCCCACCAACCGCCAAAGGCGTCAGCCCATTGAATGGCCTTGGTCGTGTGCTGAGAGATATCGCCAATCACCCGCAAGAATTTGGCGTTCTGTCCAACAGCCAACAGCCCCTGGCCGGGCCATACACCCCAGCGGGGCGCCCGATCCAGGCATGAAAGACCATCTGTCTTGTTATCGCTAAAGTATTTTTCATAGCGGTCGGCATAGTCACTTACCAAGGAGTTCATATTCTCACCCTGAACCAAGAAAGGCAGCTGCTTGGTGTGAATCACATGGTCAGGAGTCAAAGGGCCGTGACTGATCTTGCCCGCCACATCTGCGTGCTGAGAAAAGCCAATGGCCTCAGCCGACTGATCCAAACGCACCAACATGGGCTTTCCTGCCACAACTGAAATCTCCTTCCTCAAGGAGGCCAGTCGCAAACACTCGTTCAAACCAAAGCCATTGCCTTGAGAGGTGGCCACCTTCGCTGGAGCGCCGGACTCGTGCAAGTACTGCTCGGCCCGACTCACATACTCGATCATCAGGTCATAACTGGTTTTGGCCGAATCAGAAAAGGTGAAGATCCCATGGTGCATGAGGATCATAGCATCGTAGTTCTGCCATTGAATATCCTGGGTCATTTCAAAAACAGTGCGGGCGAGAATAAATCCAGGCATCACATAGGGGACAAATAGCACCCGGTCGCCAAAGATTTTTTTAAGTTCACTCTCGTTACGCAAACCATTAGTCAAAGTCACCACGGCATCGGCATGGGTATGGTCCACATACTGATAAGGAATCAAAGCATGAAGAATGGCCTCAACCGAGGGCGCCGGTGCTGTCGGATTGGTCATGGCCGCCTTTTGCTCACGGACCATGTCGGTATCACTCAATTTGGTTAGGGTCGCCAAACGCTTAAGAACGCTCAATTTAACCGGCGCAAAACCTTCAGGTTTGATGCTGGCTAGATCCCAGCCACTGCCTTTCACATAGAGGATCTCTTCCTCGTCACCGAAGAAGTTCTTTTCCTTTACCTTCACCGAGGTGTTGCCACCACCATGAAGAACCAAATCATCTGACTGGCCAATCAAATTTGAAGTGTAAGTTCTCAGTTCCAGTGGTTGGCTTGAGCGACTTGCTGGATCCTGATCATTCCAAAGATTGTTCATCAATGCCCCCTACACAAAAAGAACCAGCATTCCCTGGCCCAGTGATGATCTCATGCAATCTAAAATTGCTATCAGATCAATTCACCAGGCCACAAGAAACAAGTGGACTTATGCAGGAGGCCACGAACAAATCTTAATCGCGGCAGATCTTTTTGGTGAAGGAGCCGGTTCCCAACTGGTCAGGCACCAAAAACCCATCCAGGGACATCACCATGGTGTTGGCCATGGAGCTGCCACGGGAGGTTTCCAGGTAGCACTTGTTGAAAATAGCTTGGCCATCAGGAGTCGTGGGAATGGACTTGCCATCCAGCAACTGAAGATCTGAGGGACGCTCCACCTGAACCTGCTTCATGGCCGGCAGAATACAAGTGATCTCACCCTTCATGTCATTTCCCTTCCACCATGTAAGAGGAAGATGAAACTTCACTTTCGCCCACACCATAAAATAGGTGTTTCCCTTATCCACAATCTCCACCTTAAAACGGCCAGGCTTTCCGGTCTCGTCGGTGTATTGTTGAATCCAGAAATCCTCCAGATTGGCCTTGTCTACGTCCTCACCTTTGACACAAGTCTGGCCCTTCTTCATGTCCATAAAAAAGTAGCCTTTGACGTTCACTGGAGTTTTGTCTCCGGTGATGGTTTCAAAGACCATCTGGTCACTGGCCAGGGTCATGCGCAGGTTTCCCTGTTCATCCTTACAGGCAGCCAAAAATAACGGTAAACAGCAAAGAATCAGCTTTAGGCTTCTCATGATTTTCTCCATTCTATGATTTCGTGACACCAAACACTTACGGGAAGCCCGGGCCTAACATCATTTGATGCTGCGGGCCATAGATGATCGACACGACTGAAGACATTTCAAGTCAGGGACAAAACAATTACAGATTTCAAGGACTTCCGATCTAGGGACGGATACAGCGGGGCTGCTTTCCTTGAGCCTGGGCCTGCTGATAGAGCTGCATGGCGGCCGGCATATTGGACTCCAGATCACCGATGCGGCGACTGTTGGAGGGATGGGTGGACAGCCATTCAGGGGGCCCACCACCACTAGCCTTTTGCATATTCCTCCACAGCTGAACGCTCTCGCGAGGATCAAACCCAGCCATGGCCATGAGCTGCTGACCGATATCATCGGACTCAGACTCCTGTTTGCGGCCATGGGGAAGGATCACCCCGAACTGAGCGCCCAAACCAAGAGCCGCCATGATGGTGCCGCGATTGCGGTTGGTTTCCAGTAAGAGATCCGTCACCATCAAGCCCGCCTGAGCCGCCATAGCCTGGGAAACTCTCTCGGCACCATGACGGGCAATCACGTGTCCCACCTCGTGACCGAGAACAGCTGCCAATTGATCCGCTGAAGTGGCCACCTTGAGCATTCCTGTATGCACACCAATTTTTCCACCAGGAAGGGCAAAGGCATTGGCCGAGTTATCGCGAAACACCACCACTTCCCAGCTGGCCACACCCGTGTGATCCACAGCCACATCGGTAATGGCATTGGCCACACATTTAACATAGGAATTGATGGCTGAATTGTATTCACGCGGAACCTTACTCTTCATTTCATCAAAGGCCTGAGACCCCATGGAGTTCATCTCAGAATCCGAAACCAAGAGAAATTGGCGGCGTCCAGTGGGTGAGGTGGCACAGCTGAAGATCAAGACGAGTGAGGCTGAGATAAAGATCAAATGTTTCATAGGCGCCCAGACTAACACAGCCCGCAATTCATCAACCAGGCTTTTCCAGCTAAAGAACTTGTAAATGGCAAAATGCGCCATCAAAAAAACTCGACACCCTTGAGGGAATGTTCAAGCATTGGGGCATGAGAAAAATTCTATTTGCCCTGATCGCCTTTGTCCTTCTGAGTTGTTTGTCCAGTGCCACCCTTGCCGAAGAGTGGATTGAGCGCATCAATGTGCGGGATTGCTTCGGCGCCGAAAACAATCCCTTTGGATTTGAAAGCTGCATGAATCGCAACCTCCGCGTGGTCGGCGAAACCATCGGATTGATTCTTCAGGACTGCTACGGAGTCGAGTACAACCCCTTTGGCTACGAGAACTGCATGAACGACCGTTGGCGACGGGTCGCCGCCACGGTGAGAAACTCCGGGCTCAGGTACTGCTACAACCTAGATGCTGCTCCCTTTAACTACGAGCACTGTTCCCGACAGAACTGGCGGCGATTGAGTCGCATCGCGATTGTTGAATAGACATTGTAGAGTTTCAGCTAACTAATTTTGTACACAACTTTTTGGGGGTATCATGAAGTTGCTTCTATCTGGGCTGTTCGCCTGTCTGTTTCTATTGCCAGTAGCCAAAGCCGATCCATCCATGACCTGTGAGTTCCGCCAAGGATTTGACGGCGCTTATATCAGTGCCATCAACATCGATGTTGTTTTGGCTTTTCAGGGCGGCAAAGTTCCGGGGCGGTTTTTGAAGTGCAATTACAAATTGCGCGATGGCGGCATTGTACTGAAAGAATCCACTCTTTACTGCCGCGACACTAACAATCAGCCCACTGGCCCGATCCCGATTGAAGTCTTTCACGAGGACAGCAATGGCCGAATCCACCACCGAATTCGACCTCTCGAAGGGCATGCTAACGCTCTAGGATTTGAGGAGTTTGAGGCCGCCTACGATTACGACGGGTCAGGCGGCCAGATCAATGTGGTCTTTGCCGGCCAACAACTGGGCGGCAAAGCTCGCTGTTTCTGATCAGCCTGGAGTCAGAGTGACCGGGTTCTCGTCCCGGTCAAAAACCAGGTACTTGTCCACATCCATTCCACTTGAAATGGTTGTGGTCATTCTTTCCAAAAAGTGGCCCGCCTCTTCGGAGGAGGGCTCAATTCCGTTCACTCCAGAAAGAGCGGCAATGAAAACAAAATTCCAGTTCTTGTTGATGCCGTCGGCTTCTTTTACCAGAGCTTTGAAGTCACCCACTTCATTGGGAAGCATATCCACACAGATCATGGGTGTAATGGTCCCACGCTGTTGACCCGAGTCGCTGGTCGTCTCTGCATTGGCTTGAGCAAAGAGAAATAAGAGTCTCTGAGGCTCCGGCTGACTCTGGGCTGTCTTAATTAAGTCTTGAAAATTGGCAATGGCCATATCCGATCCCTTTCGTATGACGCAAACTCATATCCGCTTATCTACCTTCTCTGATGGAGGAACTCAAACCCCTTGTCGGCAAATAGGGCCGAGTTGGGGTATTTTGACTCCTGGCGCCAATCAGTTCTAATGGCGATGAGATGGGGCATTTGTAATCGGGTTAAATTGCCGCCTTTTCCCAGATCTAGTGGGAAAAGCCCGACCCCTATGTTACGGACGCTACATCATTATTAAAGAGCGGTGTTGCGCGGCCAAAGATGTTTGGAGGGGGATCCATGCAAGTCTTGAGTCTTTTGTTTTCACTAGTTATTGCCTGTTCGGCCTTTGCGGCCCAAGTTTTTGAAACCAGCGACTTGGCTGACGTTCATGCCAAAGCCGTGGAAATCGCCCCACAATATGGGGGCAGCCAAAATGTGTTGGTGGTTTTTGATCTAGACAACACACTCTTGAAGCAATCCCAGTCCCTGGGCTCTGATCAGTGGTTTCGCTGGCAAGAGGATGCGGTTCTCAACAACAAGGAAATCCCGAGCAAGGTGGCCAAGGACTTTTCTGAACTCCTCGATGTGCAAGGTGTGTTGTTTTATCTCAGCCCTATGGAGAGCACCCAATCCGATGCCCCAGCAATACTCAGCCAACTCAAGGCGAAGGGCTTTGCGGTGATTGCTCTGACTTCGAGAGGAATGGAGTTCCGCGACGCCACCATGAAACACATGAGAAATGGATTTGAGTTTTCAAGCTTTGGCTATAGTGGCAAGTCCAGCCACGCCTTTTTGCCTTACAACAATCAAGACCTGTCTTCCATTGGCCTTCCGGCTGACCTGGATCCACAGATTATCAAAAGTCTTAAGCTGGACAAGCCCGCCCGCCCGGTGAACTTCACCGACGGTGTGTTTTTTAGTGGCGGCCAACACAAAGGGGCCATGATGTTGGCGATTTTGCATCTGCTCAGCCTCAAACCAAAAGCCGTGATCTTTGTCGACGACCAAACAAAACACGTGGATCGCATGGGCCAGGCTCTGGCTCTTAAGCCCATTGATCTCTATGGCTTTCGCTATTCGCGCATTGATCGCGAGGTGCAGGATTTCGAACTTCCCGATTCACCGGAAAAGTCGCGTTCCGTTTTTGATTGGGAAAATCTGCGTAACACAGTGAAGAGTATATTCGGGCAGAAAGCCCTACCAGCTGAGCCGCAAGCGGCAGGAGTTCAATAATGAAGATAGTTTCTCCTTTTGTAGGTTTGATTGCGACCCTCAGTTTGTTAGTGGTTTCGGCGACGGCCTCCGCCTCATCGGAAAAGGAAATGACCACCAAATCGGTGTTCACCACTCCGACCTCTTGGCTGGGCCTAAAGCCCAATCGCTTTGGCGGTTCTTACTTTGGCTGGTTCTTTATGAACGGCGAAGCCTTTAATCGCGGAAACCCAGATGATTCATTTTCCATTCAAAACTTTGGCCTGACCTACAAGACTGAAAGTAACACCACCTGGGGACTGTGGTACGCCAGCACTCTGGCCTGGGATGAGAAAGGCCAGTCCAATCACGAAACCGCCAACCCTTATATTGAAGTGAATAAGTTTGGCATGGCCAAGATTTTTGGCGATGTTACGGTTAGCGCAATGGCCCAACTGTATGTTCCGGTGACCGAAGAGTGGCGAGAGAATGGAACAACAGAAGTCTTTGGTTTTGCTTGGCTCAACAAACCCCTGTCCAAGCATTGGGAACTGGAGTATCACGCCAATCCCCGCTACTCTCACCACAAGCGTTGGCGCACCACTAAAGTAAATGACAGTGGCGAAACTGAAGTTCACGGCCTTCCCGGCTTCTTGTATCTGCAAGAGCTTAAAGCCCGCTACATTGCCACGCAAAACCTTAAAGTGTTTCAATTACTGGGTCTGCAAACCGAGTGGCGCCATCGGGGTGCTCACAGCGATGCATTCAAGGAAATGTTGGAAATAGAAACGGGAGTCGAGTGGTTGGCCAACAAACACTTGTGGCTGCAAGCGTCTATTCGTCAGAATATTGTGAGCCAACCCTATTTTAGGGACTTCAACCTTTACCCAGAAGATCAAACCGAGTATCAGTTGCGGTTGTTAGCCAACATGTAACAACAGTACGGGAACCGGGGCCCGCCTTTTACCCATAAGGGGGGATCTATGAAGTCACTACTACTGGCTCTTGCAGCCATATTTATCACCGTTTCCCAAGCCGACGCTGCAATTCGCTGGCCCTGCGGCGCTTCAAAAAACATCGATGAGAATTCCACTTGGGAAGAAATCGATAAAAGTCTTGCCGTTAAAGGGGCCTACCCCATGGTGCAGATTAACGGTCATTTTATTACTGTCGACTGGCTTTGCCATGACGAAGCCAATGACATGATCGTTTCCAAGCGCGCTATTGCTGAGTGTTTGGAAAATGAAACCAATGAGCGCGGCGACTGCATCAAGTGGGCTGGCAAAATCCTAAGTAGGCCACGTGTTACGGACAAAAAGACCATTGCTCTGGACTATCGCGTGGATGTGATTACCAACTCGAGCAGCACTTCCTGCTCAGCGAAACTTTTTGTTAAAGATTACTCCATGGACAAGTGCGATCTTTAATCCGTCTTAAGATCTGTGGTGCGCGGCATCTCATCCTTATGGGCTGCTGCGCCACCTCTTCTCGTTTTCCTTTCAATTGCCAATTGTTCTTGCCTCCACTCATCCCCAAGTGCCAATGATGAGTCTAAACTCATCAACGGGGGTATTATGGGTAAGATTGCGTTTTTGGTTTCGAGCATCGTCCTTTGTTCATCGGCCTGGGCAGCGGGCAACAAGTGCCCATCAGACCCAGCCCTTTTGCAGGCTGGCTGGGTGATCCACCCGACGGGTGATTTCAGAACCATCGCTGGCAAAGTGGAAAAGTGGTTTACTTCAGAACCTAAAAATTTTGTCGATGACCTTAGTGGCACCATTTATTCATCGGTTGCCTCTAAGTTGGTGACCATCACCTCTTTTGATTATCTTCCCACTCCTCAAGGTGAGATGTTTGGCGATGTGGCCTTTTTCACTGATTTTCGCTCCGGCGAATTGATCGAAGTGCGCTGGTACGACCAAGGCAAGCGCCATGTGGTCTATGACAAATCCCAGACTCCATGCGCCACCAACTCCATTCCTATGGCGGAGAACGCCCTGTTTTAGGGAAATCTGAAGGGACAAGGCAACAAGACTTGCATGGGGGCCTTTTCCCCGCAAAAAGAATCTGGAAACTAAGGGAGGGGCCATGCGATTTCTAGCCACAATACTTATTGGCTTGGTGATATTGGGCTGCCAGAGTCCGGCAAAAATCAAAACTATGGTGACCGATTACGGGGACACCTTTAAGGGCCCGGGCAAATTGGGCTTCATCCAGGTTGCGACTTCCAGCCACGAGACCTTTATTAATGTCATGGCCCCCCGGAACCGGGAGTACAAGTTTGCCATTGAACAAAATGGCCAAGCGGTTGGCAAAGTAGAGGTCCTGGGAAAAACGACTCCCTCTCCCCTGCACTGGCAGGTTATTAACCTGCGAATTTCGGAGCTCAACCCTGGCACTCAATATCGGCTCCTGGCCCAACTCGCCAACAACAATGAAGTGGTGGATAGTCGATTGTTTTCCACCTTTAAGGACAAGTGGGAAAGGCCCCTGCGTTTTGCCCTGGGCTCTTGTATGTCCGAAGACTTTTCCTTTAAGCACATCCAGGACAAGATTTGGGATCATATGCTGGCTCAGAATCCTGACTTCATCGTCCTGAACGGGGATGTGGTCTATGTGGATTCTTATGATTTTGTTCCTCGTGACAAGGCCACAGAGACGGATATTTGGCAGCGCTACCTGCACAGTATTGAGGTGATTCCTCTTTTTCATCGGGAAAAGTTGGTTCCAATTTTGGCGACTTGGGACGATCACGACTATGGGACCAATGACTCTGACAAGACATTTGCGGGAAAGGGGTTCGCCCGCCAGGCCTTTCAGGCTTTTTTTGGCAGCCCCGATATTGCCAACGTGCATGAAAACGGCAAGGGAGGGGTCTACAAGCTCTTTCAAGTTGCGGGTCAAAGATTCTTTCTTCTCGATAACCGCTATTTCCGCGAAGCGCGTGGTTCTAAGAACGCCTTCGCCCATTGGGGGCGCGAACAACACTCCTGGCTGATCAATCACCTCAAGGCCAATGACCGACCGGCTTGGCTTATCAATGGCGGACAGTTTTTTGCTCCTGCGATTTTGATTGATGGCCGCGATGGCAAGAAGCGCCAGATCAATGAAACCTTTATGGCAGATCATCCTGTTCACTTTCGCCAGCTGATGAACGACCTGAAGTCAGTGAAGGCTCCCGTCCTATTTGCCTCAGGAGACATTCATTTTTCAGAGCTTTTGGAAATTGAAGCCAACCAAATTGGCTACAAAACCTTTGAGCTGACCTCCAGCCCACTTCACTCCTATATTTTTCGTAACAAACCTGGTGAGCCAGAACTGTGGGACAATCCGCGGCGAATTGCCGGGGCCAAGGACCACAACTATTTGCTTATCGAAACTCAGCTGGGTGCCGAGGGTTGGGTCAACCATGTTCAGTCCCTAGGCATGAAGCAAAACAAGGCCCTGTTTAGCAAAAAACTGGTGGTCAATCGCTAAGTTAGGCGATTTCCCAGAGCGGTTAAATATCTGACACCTGACCAGGGTGTTCCCTATTGAGACAGTTCTACTCGAAACTGTGGCGTCTAGAGGGGGCGCGGAGCTTGCTTTACTTGAGAGCAAATTCCAGTTCATAGGAGGAGTTGGATGAAACCACCAATCAATCTCATGCGGCCAGCCGACAAACCCACCCGAGAACAACCTTACATTGCATTGACGATCGCCATCCTTGCCAGCATTGCCATGGTGGTTCACAACTACTTGGGCTGAGGCTGATGTGATCGCAGTTCGCCTCCAGGATCTGCGGTCCGTCATTTCGATTCCGACCATAACCTGCCAGTCCATCGGTTGACTCCCTGGTTGCATCCAATATTCTCTCCCTAGCAGGTCTCACGATCCGGGAGGGATTCATGAAGAGAGCAAGCCGCTCGCCACGCCTGATCCGACTCACGCTTTTCTGCCTGACATCGTTTTTTGCCTTATCTGTTTTGGCAGAACCAACTCCTGAAAATTTCAAAGTCGCATTTATCGGTGACTTGGGAATCAGTTCGGCTTCCAAAAAGATCCTGCAGTTAATCAAAGCCGACGGAGCCCAACTGGTGCTCCACCAAGGGGACTTCGACTACCGGGATAATCCGGCGGCCTGGGAACATCTGGTGGATTCAGTTTTGGGCCATGACTTTCCCTATATTGCTTCAGCCGGCAACCATGACGCCAAAGACTGGTTTGGCAGCAATGGCTATCGGGACCGTCTGGAAAAGCGTTCGCGCCGCGTTCAGGGGATGGCCTGCTCGGGTGACCACGGAGTCAACGGCGTCTGCGTCTATAAGGGAATGCTTTTTATTACTTCAGGGGTCGGTTCCATTGGTCGCGGCACTCTCCCCTATCTTCAGGGCGTCCTCAAACAATCAGATCCCTTTGTGTGGAAAATTTGCTCCTGGCACAAACAACAGGCCAGTTACCAAATGGGACAAAAGAAGAGTGAGGTGCCATGGGATTACTACCGCGTTTGTCGCGAAAATGGAGCGATCATCGCCCAGGGACATGAGCATTCCTACTCTCGCACCCACACCATCACTAGCTTTAGCTCTCATTCCATTCTCAACCGCTCCAATCAACTACGGGTTGGACCTGGCATGAGCTTTACCTTTACCCAGGGGCTGGGAGGGGAAAAACTCCGCGGACAACATCTTTGCCGCGGCAAGGGGGACTGCCCCCACTGGGCTTCCATCTACACCACAGATCAGGGGGCTGAACCTGCCGTATTATTTTGCACCTTTAATTTGGGCGGACAGGAAAACTTGGCCGAGTGCCACCTTAAAACCATCAGCAATAAAGTGATCGATCAGTTTTCAGTGGTGAGCGAGAACAACACATTTGGCAAACCCCTGCGATCTCCGTCTGCGGTGAAGAAAGCGCGCCCCACCTCTATTTATTTCCCCACGGAAATGTCTGACATGAATGACGTGTGGGTGACCAAGGACGAGCTAAAAGAGTGCGAGTAATCTTGATCTACCAAAGGGGGTTTAACGCTACTCCCCTTAAGAGCAGATTCCCCGTTGAAACCCTTGTCAGTTTTGATTGGTCCAACGATTTGTGATGATTTTGGCCACTCAAGCCCTCGGGAGTTCGGCCCAGGCCTTGCTCAATTCAATCGTAAATTCGAATAATATCCACTTAGGAGTACCAGGATGCGTACACTCACCATGGCAATGATTGCCCTAATGACCATTTCTCTTTTTTCCTGTCAAAAAAAGCCCAGTGATTCCGCCGATGAGGTGGCGGCAAAGAACAACAACAACAACAATCCTCCCGGCAACCAAAGCCAGTGGCGGCCCATCCGCATGGGCGAGATGGCCGACTATGAACTGGACAAAAACTCGCGGAGAACCTCCCCCCTGGTGAATCGCGGGTCAGCAACAGCAAAAGTGGTCAATCAGGGGGGCTCGGGTGCCAATGCCTTCTATGTGATCAGTTTGGACTACGATATCGATGTCACTTACGTTGGTGGTCAAACCGGCCAACAAAACATCGACACGCCAGCTTACTTTTTCACCGATGCCTTAATGGATGAATTGAGACAAAAAAAGCAAATGGACCTGACCTCATTTAAAATTCGCCACTTAGGAATCGAAGATGCCAACACTCTTGACGGTCAGAGCTATGACAAATGCGACGTGGTGGAAATCTACGATGTCCAACAAGGGGCCTTGGCTCAAGGTCCCAGTGTGATTGGCCTTGCCGAATCCCTGATGGCGGATACGGCTGCTGCGACCACTGGTACCATGAATGCCAGTGTGGACAACCTCGTGATCCGCGCCCGACTACATCCTTCGGTACCTGTCATGGGTGCCGTCCAGCTGGACATACAGGCCTCAAGCGGGGGGCTCCCGCTTAAGGCTGGCTTCGATTACAAGAAAAGATAAGTTCACTTCAGGTGTGGGCGACAATTGCCTGTTGCCCACACACGGAAGATATAATTGGTTACTCTACCGTAGTGAACAATGTCACAATTGAGCTCGGACGAAGTCATATCAAAGACAAAGTAACCGCTGCACAGCGGAGTCTTCACCCATGCATCGGTATCGGACCTACCGTCAGGATCGTGAAAGATGTCCATCGAGTCCACCGTCGTTCCGATGACTTTCTCGATGTGGCATTGAATCTGCCGTTCGCAAACGTCCCAATGGGGGCCCCATCCCTTAAACAACTCCGTTTCGCAGTAGCTCTTACCACTGGGAGGCGGAGGCCCAACTGGAGGTGGTTCCACCGGTGGCGGAGGTGGAGGCGGTGGTGGTTCAACCACGACAGGAGGCGGTTCCTCCGGTGGTGGAGGCGGCGGCTGAGGCCCTTCAGGTGTCGGATTGACGGGAGATTCCGGCGGATTGTAGTCCGGATCGTCAATATCCGACACAGATTGCTGAGGGTCAATAACCCCACCATCCTGAAATCTCACCTCACTGCAGGAAGTGTAGACAATTAACAATAGAATTGCGGTCGTAATTTTAGTTTTCATGACTGATACCCCTTACAGCCATAGTGATTGCAAAGAGTGGCCCGGATCGGGCGAAGACCAGAGGTTTGAGTTAGTTCACTAGGTACCCAGGAATTGCGGCAAAATTTAAAACCGACCCAAATTGGGATGTGAGCCAAATCGCAAACAAGGCGAAGTCTGCACAAAATCCTGAAACTTCTTTGAAAAATTGCCGTTGTGAGTTGAAATTCACCTGTTTCACGCACCCTCTGACGCGCCACCCTCGCCAATTGACGTCTTGGGCCCCAAATCCTTTCGATTTCAAGAAGCCATCCCCTCACCTCTGATGTCACTGAGGTGGGTCGTCCCCCCGGCATGTGGAGTCAATTTGGATTTAGTACTCTTTTGGAATCTTGCTTTGACAGAGCCCTGGGCCTCGACAAAAATGTCGCGATCAAAAAACTGAATTGTAAACAGGGGGGAATCTGTTGAAAATACTGATCTGTGTACTATTGGCATTGACCTTTGTAAGTGAAGTAAGTCTCGCTCAAGAAAATGACGGGGCCAAGATTGTTACCGCTGATGATGACGGCGGCGGCATAACCAATTCCAAAATGAAGGCGATGGCCGGCTCCGAGTCTCGTTATTCATTTAAGATGAATCTCAAATATTTGGGATCTAGCATCAAAGATCCGGGCAAGAGCAATCGCCCCAATCCCGATAACAGCCTGGTGATTCCCAAAACAGAACTTCAAGGTTCGGTGAGCGGCGTCTACCGGATTGATAAATCCACGACATTGGCCGCCGGAACGGGCATCACCTTTGTCGAACCCGAAAAGAACCTCGAACAATCAGAAATGGCGACTCCTTATCTGACTTATTCTCATTCATTTTCCAAGTACGGGATGGAGCATAACTCTTCCGCAAAATACAGCTACTATACCGGGCGAACTCGTGACTCCGGCCGCGATATGCACTTAACTCTCAGTCACTACTTTGCCAAAAAAGTCGGCGACAGCCGCCTAACCATTGGTGCCGATGTTGGCATTGGTGGTTCTACCTTCACTGTTTCCGATACCGATGATTTGGATTGGGGTTGGGGCCTTTCTCCCTTTGCTGAGTACATGATCAAAGACGGCTTCACGGCGACTGTGGTTGTCGTTACCGGTGGTTCCCACTATCGCCTGCGTGACAAAATTGAAAGTGATACCATACTGGCAGAACTGGGAGTGGGGATTGCAGCAACCGAGAAGATCTATGTAAATCCCGTCATTGCTATGTATCCAGAGGACCCCAATCTGGACACCACAACATTTTCGGTGAATACAATCGTTAATGCGTTCTGATGGTATGAGGGCATCCAAATCAAATTAAGGCGGATGCTGTACAGGAAGTGTCCGGAAGGCGGGAGCCACCGGACACTATTCCTTTGGTGAACGCCCCGATGACGATCGGGCTCAACCGTTGGTTTCTTCCTTGGGTTCTAGAGGTCTCTGGTTTTAAGGATGCCTTGGCCTTCACCCGGTAACTGGCGAGAACAACCTTCTCCCGGTCATTGAGGGGCCCATATTCCCGAAAGTTTGAAAATATTTATTCCACTAATGGAGCCTTCCAAGAAACCAAAAACCGACGAGTCGAAAAATGAAGGAGCAGAATAAGAGAAGCAAAGCTCGTGCTAACGATCACGGCAGTTATTGATTCTTTTAGTCCAATTGCCAAAATATCGTACCCCATTTTATTTTCAACAACACCGGTCACGGTTACGTATGCGCCAAGACATGTGACACCCACCCCTAGTAAAACCAATGCAAGGCTGCCTAAGACAACTGAGATAGAGTCGATCTGGAGATTCTTCCTTGAGTGATCCTTAATCAAAATGGTCCTAACAAAAAGATTGAGCTCTCTAAAAATCAGTCCCAGCCCAACAAGTAAAATAGCAATCATGCCAGCTCCACCTTGCCTGATAAAATCAATCATAAATCTCTCCTTCCCTAAAAATAGGATTAGTCCTGATAGTGGAAACAAAACCAATGCATTTTGAACAAACCGACTGACCCGAGGCCCAAAGCCGTCCAAAGCCTTTTTCAAACTGGTATTATGAATCTGGTAAAAATCATTTAATGACTCTTCAGCAAACAGGTTATTCTTCTCCTCTGGAAAATACCTAAGGTGCTCTTCAATTTCATCGGTCAATTGAAATCTTGCTGGGTAAGGGAGTTCTAATTTCTCAATTTGGTTTTTCCAGGAGTCGTTCACACCGGCACCATCCATTTGATGGCTTTGGACAGTAGATCAAACTCACTTACTTCTTCTTTAGCCAACTTTTTGCCACTGCTGGTGAGGGTATAAACCTTCTTGGATTTGGCACCTGAAAAGTCATCTATCTTGACCTTAACGTTCCCCTCTTTTTCAAGCCGATGCAAAATTGGGTACAGTGTCCCAAATGGCATTCTAAAAAAACCACGAGATCGTTCTTCTATGTACTTGGATATTTCATACCCATGCTTTGCCCCGTCCAACAGGGCCATTAGAACCAGGAATGTACCTCTATTCATAGAATTCATACACCTTTTATATCGTTAACCGATATATCTGTCAACGATACAATAACACATGTATAGAATTGGGATTGATGCTGGACCCCGGATCGCCCGCGCCTAAGTCGCCCACCCAATACCCCGGACCCTTGATTCCCCGGCGATTGTCATGCACTCTGGAGTCAGTTTGCCGATGGGTCCTATACAACGGAGATATTGTGTGCGCATTGTCGCTTTTCTCATACTGATAATAGTCGTCGACACTCTTCCCTTCGCATCGGCCTCTGCTGCTGGTGCCGTTAAGAACCCACGTGAAGGCTGGTTTGTTATTCCCCACGGTTCGATTGGAGTTAACTCCCAGCAAGGCACCGCATTTAACTTGGGCGTCGACATCGGCTGCTGTACAGGCAGCGCTTGGAAAGCGGGAGCCACTGGGCACTATTCATTTGGTGAGCGCCCCGATGACGATCGGGCCATTGGCGGGGGCTTGTTCGTCGGCTATGCCCAAGTCCTCGATGACTGGCTCGTCTTTCATGCCCGCGAAGAAGTGGGATATTTGGATGTAAGAAACCCCATCGACCCTGAGCCTACCTCTGGCCCCACCTATGTGAGCCTGGATGGAACTGCATCCATCACATCAGCTGGACTCACCGTATTTTTCGGTCGCGCCTTAGCACTCAGCTTTGGCTACAGCTACATCGTGGGTATTGGCGACTCGGATCTTGGCAAAGGCCGTTCGGGACCCACCATTGGTTTTTTCCTTGGGTTCTAGACGTTGGAGTCAGGCGAGGCGCCTTGGCCTGAGAGAACGCAGGCGTACACAGATGTACGTTGGAGTGAGCGAAGGCCAAAGGCAACGATGGATGACGAGGTTTATCTTGAGTAACCCGGCACATGGGTAACACTTTGTACCGGACACATAGGTTACACTTTTCGGCATAGGAGGAAAGTCTTATGCCTTGGAAGGAGTGTAGCGTCATGGATGAAAAGCTGAGGTTTATCGCAAGGTTAATTGACGGCGAGAAAATGGCAAGCTTGTGCAGGGAGTTCGGGATTTCAAGGAAGACTGGGTACAAGATTTGGGACCGGTATAAAGATTGTGGACTGGAAGGTCTGCCTTCCCAGTCTCGCAGGCCCTATAAACAAGCCAACCAACTGCCCTTCCAAATTGAAAGTCTCATCGTACAGATCAAGAAGGACAAACCCAATTGGGGAGCCCGTAAGATTAGAGAGCGACTGAGACGAAAGCATCCGGGCATTAAACTTCCGGCCAATAGTACCGTGCATGCTGTTTTAGATCGGCATGGCCTCGTTAATGCTAGAAAACGACGACGTTACAAGGCTGAAGGCACGAAGTTGTCTTACACCTCTGAACCCAATGCCCTGTGGTGTGCCGATTACAAGGGCGAGTTCCTCCTGGGTAACAAGAGCTACTGTTATCCTTTGACCATCACTGACTTCAGCACCCGGTACTTGCTCACCTGCGAGGCCTTGGAGAGTACCAAAGAGCGCTATGCCTTCACTGTATTCGAAAGAACCTTCAAAGAATATGGTCTACCTAAGGCCATCAGAACCGACAATGGAATCCCCTTCTCCAATGTACAAGCCATGTTTGGCCTTAGTCGCCTGTCTGTATGGTGGCTGAGACTAGGAATCCAGATCGAGCGTACAGCCCCAGGCTGTCCCCAACAAAATGGCAGACACGAGCGAATGCACCTGACGCTGAAAAAAGAGGCCACCAAACCCTCCGGCCAAAACCTCCTGCAACAGCAAGAGAAATTTGATCGCTTCACAAGCGAGTACAACCACGACCGTCCCCATGAAGCTCTGGATATGAAATACCCAGGAGAGGTCTATAAACCGTCCATGAGGCCTTACGAGGGGATATCGGAGGTGGAATACCCAATGCACGACAAAACAGTCACGGTCACACACTGCGGACGGATCTGTGTGGACAGACGAAAGATTAATTTTAGTAGGGTCTTTGCCGGTCAGGACGTGGGCGTGAGACAGGTTGATGATAGGATATGGCTAGTGAGTTTTATGAACTACGATTTAGGGTACTTTGATGAGGAAGCTGCACGGGTCGAACCCGGAAAAAACCCGTTTGAAGCAAATGTGTTACCTATGTGATCGGAACAATCTGTAACCTATGTGTCCGGTATGGACCTCTGAAGAATGGTAGCCCCTATCCCAAGCTAGTCGAACACCCCATTGTGGTAAAACAGGGGGTGCCAGTACAGTGGAAATTGCCTAATTTGGATCTGATGGAGTTGGCAAACAAATATTGGATTCAAAGTTGGTCCCTGGAAAAGCTCGGCAAACATTATAGCCGAGCCCCGGAGACCATACGAAAGGAAATTTGCTACCAAAGGGTGGCCGCCAGAAAAGGGCAAAAGCCCTGGGTTGAGATTGTTAAAAAATCAAAGCGACCCTAAAATTTTGACAATAATAGGAGGATGCCATGAACGCAGCTATCAGCTCAATTATGACGATGGTGTTTTACTTGACCGCTTACGCTGGAATCATCTTTGGTGCCGGATATTCGGCAAAGGCTATTCACGACAAAGTTCAGTATTTAGCCCTTGAAAAGGCGGCTCAAGGCTTGGGCCGACTGGAGCCGATGGCCCAGCGTATGACCGGTGGGAAGCTGGATTACTGAATTCAATTCCACGAAAAAATGCCCGGCTCTCATCTATGACTATAGATTTTTAATAGAAACAAAATAAAAAGCGTGACCTTTACTAAAAAACTTGAAATATATGTCAAGTTTTGCTATAGGTAATAAATGAGTCGACGAGAGTATAAACAGCAGCTAAGGGTAAACAACAGACTAATTACAAAAGTCATTATTGATGACCATTTTGAGTTGAAACACAGTGACTCTATTAGCGATGAGATCATCTTGAGGTTGGTTGCCACACTTAATGAACGTAGATTTCAGTCGGTTGATAGAGATGGAGAATTTGAATACTTCGTCGAAGATAAAATTGATCTGGACGGGAAGCTTTATAAATTAATATGGCTTCTGGAAGACGATGAAATTTATGTTGGTGTCGTAAACGCCTACAGGAGATAAGAAATGCCTTTCCCAAGCAAACATAAATTAAAAAAAATGCGTGAAAAACTTGAAAAAGCTGAAGGTTCTATTCACCTTAATGAAAGTGCTACGCCTCTTGAAAAATTTCGCTATCAAATTTGCCAAAAGATTTTGGCTTTTAAGCAAGATCACAACATGAAACAAAGGGATGTCGCGAAACAACTTGGTATTGATGAAGCCATTGTTAGCAAAATACTTCATCATCGTATTGAGAAAATATCCACTGACAAGTTGATTGAGTATTTACAAAAACTCGATCCCACAACTGAGTTGAAGGTGTCCTAGCACTGGACTGAAAAAAGAATGAAGGACGTGCTATGAATAAAAAGAAACCCTATAAACCAGCCAAACCTTTTTTTGACAAGCTTTTAAAAAACCCTGAAGTCCGTATTAAATACGAAGAAGAGCGGGTCAAAAGTGAAATTGCAATGGTCGTAAAAGCGGCCAGAATAAAAGCAGAGCTTACTCAAGCGGAGCTTGCTGAAAAGGTAGGTACAAGCCAAAGCGTTATCGCGCGCCTGGAGTCAGGCTCCGATTCTAGAACTACCTCTTTGTCACTTCTGGCTCGAATTGCATCCGCTTGTAACGCATCCTTTGAGTTTGGGTTTAGCTTTAAAAAAGCTATATAATTCGGACCCCAGGAGGCTAAAAAGCCTCCCAGTCAGCCCAGGTCAGGACTCCGTAGTGCCTTGGGTTGGAACTTAAACCTTTGGTATTAAGTTCACATCGTGTGGCCGCTCATCCGAAGACGAAGCGACATCCCTCACACTTTTAACTTTACCCCAAGTCTGCCAGCCTCAAGCGCCAAACACGCAACGAAACCCGATGTTGTTGTTCGAGTTCGACGGGCCGTTGTTCAGGTTCGACGAGAACACGCCCGAGTTCGTGTTATTGTTCCAGTTGCCCCCACGGATAACCGCACCGGCGGCACGAAAAAAGCCTTTAGGCATTTAGGGAGTCCCGACCCTGTTCTAAATCTTGCCATGACAAATAAGATGTCTTCACCATAGCCAAATAACTTTCTCTCACTTTTTGCTTCTCAAGCCGAGCTACTTTCTTCTTAAATCTATGTTTGTTGCGGCTTAATATTTTATAACCTTGATGATCCAACAAATAACCCAAAAAGGGGACAGGCGCATTGCCCAAGGGAACCCTTTTTCGGATCGGCATTGACAGTTTGAGGTCACTCTCAATATGTGAGACCACAGCTTCCGCCGCGTCCAACACCCTGGATTTATCTTTTCCACAAAGAACCAGATCATCCATATAGCGAATATAAAATACCTCTGTAATTTTAACTTTTTCTCGTTGCCAATAGTAATTTAATTCGAGCTCCCCAGTAGCTAGTCGGTCCGCCGATATCAGATAAAAATTCGCAAAAAGCTGGCTGGTTAAATTGCCAATGGGAATTCCCGCTCCAAGCCTTGAAAAATCAGGATGGGAATTTAAAAGTCTATCGATGAGCGGCTCTAACGTGGAATCTGACAGACAGGCCATAAACTTGTTCAAAAGAATTTTGTGGTTAATGCTTTGAAAATAGCTGGCAACATCTAATTTGACGGTAAACCGACGCCCACCAAATTTTTTCAAAACCTCCCAAAGACTCAAGGCTGCTCTGCGATTCCCCCTTTTCTTTCGACAAGCATAAACGCTGTCAGACATAAGCGGGTCAATCACTGGCTCTACTAACCTATGGATGGCGTGATGAACGATTCTATCCATAAACGGGGCACACATAATGAGACGCATTTTGGGGTCGTGCACATAAAAGCTCCTGTAGCCCTGCCATATAAATTGATTTGATCGCAATTGCTCTTCTATCACTTTAAGTTTTTCTCCAATGCAGAATAAGGCCTCTTGATAGCCCTTTGTGGCCTTCTTCCCACGACTGCACTCATGGAAAGCGCTGACCAAATTATCAAAGCTTGCCACTTGTTCTATTAGACTTGTAGAGTTTGCCTGTTTCATGTTTGAGAAATCCTCCAATCTCTCTGCCAATTTCTGAAGTCAATTCACTCAGCTCACCAAAGGAGCCCGTTGACAGTATTTTTGTGTCTTTTGACAACTGCACGAGTAATCGAATTTCGTCCAATGAATGAGAGGCCGTTTTAAGCTTTTGCACACGGGAATTGCCCTTGTAAACGCTGGCCTGTTTGACAGACAACAGTAAACTTACTGCCGATTCCTCAAGCCTTCTACCCACCGTTGGCCTCATTTGCTTCGGGTAGTTTTTCGTTCTGTGAAACAGTGATAAAGTGAGCTGATAGCAGTCACTAAATAGCTTAGTATTTTTCACTTAAGATTTTTTCTCCATTTTTCTAATGAGTGCTGACAGAGCCGGTAGAACCTTTTGTTCCAGAAAGGCTACCTCCTTTTGATGAGCGCTTTTCCACTCCTCCCGACTAAAAACTATGGCCAACAAAGAGCCTATACTGGCTCTTGATTTCCGGTAAAAATCACACTTGGTTTGAAAATCAAATGAGTAGTACCCAGCACCAAGATTTCTAAGGGCTGCAAACTTAAGCTCAAGAAGTATTTCAGGCTCTGAACTGTGAGGCGTCCAAGTCGAAAAGGCTTCGACACACAGCTTGTAGCAGTTGAGCTTGAAAATTTGTTGTCCTGGGTTTTTGTTACTATTTTCCGAAGAGTTTTTGTTCTTGTCTTCATCATCAGCCGCTTCGGTAACAACGAAAGGGCTAGGCTCTTTTTCGTTGGCTGGTTTTTCTTTATTAACCTCAAGCTTTGCCTTGGTCTCCTCTGAAGTTGTCTTTGGCACTGGTAATGGCTTGTTTTCGACTTTCGGTATGCGGTGGCGCCTACGAAAAGCTTCCACCGAAGCCGAGTCTACAAACCATTCCTTACCCACTTTAATCGCTTGAATATTTCTAGCTTTGATGTGATTTCTTACCTGGCGTTCAGTCAAACCAAGCCTCAAAGCCGCATTTTTGACATTGATCTCGACAGCATCCAATATAAATCCCCTCTTAAACCAAAAACTTCTACAAATTTTATTTATATACATTTGAAATTTTCTACCGAAGTTGTCAATTCATACATTAGAGAAAATGGAAATTGTAGGGAGTTAAAGGAAGAATATAGAAGAATATTCATTAAACTGACCGTAAAGTGGCTTTTGTCTATACGGAAGTCAAGCTCCTCATGCGGAAATCTGAGGAAACTCACGGAAATGTTTTACGGAAATTACCGCAAATTTCTAGAGACAAAGGGGCCGTGCGGAAATATGCGGAAGTGAAATTTCCGCATATTTCCTCAATAGGCTACTTTGCGTCACAAAATACAATAGTTGCGCGCTTCGCGCGCAAGGAATTGGTTTTGCCCTTGAAGGGCAAAACTCCAAGAGCCAATGGTCCAATAATTCAAGGGCTAGCTGCCAGCCACTTTCTACGATACTTTGGAGTTACTCAATCATATTGCTTGGCGCATCAAGGGTGAAACACGCAACGAAACCCGATGCTGCCGTACGAGCCCGACGGGCCGCCGGTCAGGGCCGACGAGAACACGCCCGAGTACGCGTTAAAGTACCAGTAGCCCCCACGGAAAACCGCACCGGCGTTGTGGTCATAAAGGTAACCCAAGCCACAATAATTGTTTGCGTTGGGGTTTGTACAAATGGCCGGAGTTAAATCAAGAGGGCCAAACAATGCTTGAGTGGCAGAATAGCTATCACTGATGCCATCGTTAGGAGTCGTATCTGTCCAGTCTGTCCAGTAATCCCAAGTAAATGACCCCGTATAAACGGTGGTGGTATTATTATCTTTAACCCACTCCCATACGTTTCCTGCCAGATCCCAGATCACTTCACCATTTGATAAATTGTGAGTACGTTTTTCTTGAAACTTGGATTCAGAACCGCTGTCCGCACAATCGGTTTGCACATACTCATTGCTAGCATCGCAACTTTGCGAAGGAGAGTTATCTGCATGGCCGTGATTTAAAACTGTGTCTCCAAAAGAGTCCGCAGCCCAGTTATTGGTCGGGCCAGATTGTTGAGCTGCAATGTCTCGGGCTATTGTTTGCCACTCGTCGTTGGAGATAATATCGTATTTGTTACTCACGCCCTCTTGAGTGTTGAGGTACTGACAAGCCTCTAGAGCACCTTGCCCTGTCGAAGCTCCATTTTCCCCCCTCTTAATGTAAGTCCAAGGGCGACCATTGATAACACTCACCGCTTTGAATTTGTGCTCATTAGTGCCATACTCGGTGTCATAATTGTGAGTTGCATTGTTGTCGGCATTCCCATCGGCTTCAATAGTCGCATTACTGAAGTCACCATCGCCATCGGTGTCAAATAGGAGTTTAGCTTCGTACTTCATCACACAAAAATCTGAAGTTGTATAAGTCCCATCGGCGGTTACTGGGATATAGCCTGTCGGGCAAGAAATACTGTTAGAAACCGTCACGGTCGCTGATGCACTGGAAACCAGGTTTTGATTGCTCGCTTCGTCGCTGGAGGTGCTGGCGGCCACTGTGATGCCCACAGTGCCATTGCCCGTGCAATTGGTGATTGTCACCGTTGGCGTCGCCGTTGTGCCATTATTCACTATAGGCGCATCACAGCTTGGGCCTGTGGCATTTACTGTAATACTTCCAGAAGTTAAATTAATTGTGTCAGCCCCCGAGTAAGTTACTGGAAAACTAAATGTGGCTGTAGAGTCTCCACTAGCCGGTGACGGTGAGCCGACACTCACCGTGGGTGCCGTGTTATCCACTGTCACCACACCGCTAACCGCCCCGTCATCTGTATTGCCACTGTCATCTTCGCTGGAGCCTGGGTTAAGTAGAATCTTTGCCGTTCCATCCCCTGTACAACCAGACAAGGTTAGGGTTGGATTCATACTGGTGCCGTTGTTAATCGCCAAAGGAGAGCAAGTTACACCACCTGTATAACTCATTACTAAATAGCTATTTTGAAGATCCACGGAATTGGCATTTTCATAGCTCAACTGAAATTCAAAGTTTGTAGAAGAATTGCCCAGAGCCACAGAAGGAGTAATACTTTGAAAAGTCACCTTTGGAGCTGAAACACTCGGTGAGTCACCATTGCCCAATGTTCCGCGAATTTGATTATTGATTTTACAAGACGATAGGAAAAGTGAAAGCAGACAAATGCCTAGGATAACTCCTAAGCGATTCGGAAAAAGCCATGATAATGTCGACATAAGTCCAGTGGACCCATGTTTGTTTTGGCCTCTTAAGCTCCCCTTCAATTCCCCCTCCTCTCTTTCACGTTCCTTGATCGGGAAAACATCGTTATTATTAAAATTCTACTAAAGATTGTGCGCTGCATGTTGTCCTATTGTGAGAATTAGCCTCTAAACCAGTTTATTTGGATTTGGCGGCAAAAATTTTTTTGACCGTCTCATTGCAAACCACTATTCGACTCAAAACTCTCCAACCTTGAGCGCAGATTTCTATATTTTTCACTTAAATATGGAAGTTTTTAGAAGTATTATGGAGTTTAAGGGAGCTTGAATGGGGCTAATTTTTGCTCACTGGCTGGCCCTTTATTTTAATAATTATAGGAGGGCTTGATGAGTTCGGCAAAGCAAACAAAGGAAAAATTAAAAGGGCTTCCCTTTAAATCAGCAAAAGAGATGAACACCGCCCAGCAAGAAATTGCTCTGGATAACTGGAAAAGACTCACACGCTACACCGACTTTAATAGCCAAATCAATAAGCAAGAATTCAAGGAAGTCAAAGAGGAATTCGAGACTGGTTTTATGTGTGGCTACTCTCCAAACGGAAAAGTCAGTCCCGATGACTCAGGCGATGTTCAACTTCTGCGTGTCTTTAAAGCCAGCCGGGGGGTGCAAATAAAAATAGACGAAAAAAAGGCCACCGACCCGCAAATTGTTTCAAAACTGGCCTCAGACATGGCTCTCGCCTTTGGTACACTCTACTATGAAGTCAGTGGTTTAAAAGTAAACGATCCGAATGAGTCCAATAGTCCAAAACGTATGTCAGTTGTTGCCAAGTAAATCTTGAGTATCTCGTAACCCGAGGTAAAAGCTGTGACCGTAAAGAAAAAACACATTGGTGAATTTTTTAAATCCAAACGCATCCAAAAGGGATTGACACAATCCCAGGTTGCTGAACTTCTTGGATATAGCTCCCCTCAAATAGTATCCAATTGGGAGCGACTGCTTTGTGACCCTCCTATCGAAAAACTTTCAAGCCTTGCTAAGATACTTGGTATTCCTAAAAAAGAATTAATAAAGATGATGACCGGAAGCTATCAAGAGGATTTAAAGCAGATTTTGAGCAAGTGACGAAAGCCCGGCATCTTGATTAAAACGACATTAACTAAGGTTTCTACCCCTTTAAACCTTATAAGTTCTACAATCTGGTTGATATTGCTGGTGTCATTTTGCTCGATCACTTGAAGCTGACGAAAATCCGACAAATGCAGATTTTCTTAAGATCACCTAAAGTTTTTCATAGCTTAGGAGCTTTTAGAAAAAATTCTGTCGGGAACTCGGCAGTATAGACCGCAAAATCAATCTCCAATACTGGATTAAATATAACCTATTTACCCTACAAAAAAGCCTAAGTACCCGGCATTTCTTGATTTCAACTTTTGGCACATGACCTGCAAAAGTAACGAGGGGCTACCCAAGAAACTGAACTTGAAAAAAATACAAAGGAGTTGGGGTTTGAAAGTCACAAAAGTTCTTGTCATTGACGATGATTCCGTTGCCTTTGCACCATTTAGAGCAGCAATTAAGACCATACCAAATACGGAGCTTATCACCGCCCAAACCTGTGAAGAGGGGTGGAAGTTTTTCTCTAACGACCCGTTTGGTTTCTCGATTGCCTTTGTCGACTACCAGTACAAACATTCAGAGGAAGGGGAAGTGGCCGAAGGCCACCTCACAGCCAAAAACATCCGGCTTAAAAACCCTTGCTTACCCGTTTATGTCGTATCTGGCAACTACTCCACAGGCGCACTGAATGACTGGCAAAAAGAAAAACTTAAGTTTCTTTATAAACCTGTGACCGCCGAACAAGTAAAAGCCCTTATCCTGCATGCTATTGAGTCGACAGCGCCCGAAACAAGTGAAGGGACTGAGGCTGAAAATATGAACCTTTGGTTAACCGACACAAAACTGCGCAAGATTCAAATGGATTTTGGTATCGCGGGGGTTTCTGATAACATCAAAACAGCAATCAAAAAAGCTTTAATTTGTGCAAGCGTTGAAGAGTCTGTATTCATTGACGGGGAAACGGGCACAGGGAAAGAATTGATTGCAAAGGCCATCCATACTAGCTCAAAAAGATCGCGCGGGCCATTCGTTGCGATTAACTGTGCCGCCATTCCCGAAGCCCTTTTTGAAAGTGAAATCTTTGGTCACATAAGAGGAGCTTTTACGGGAGCCACTTCCGATCAGTTGGGCGCAGCAAGAACCGCCCACGGCGGCACCCTTTTTCTCGATGAAATTCACCATCTTCCCAAAAGCCAGCAAGCCAAACTTTTAAGATTCACTCAAGATAAAACCGTAAAGCCCGTTGGCCACTCACGAGAATTTAAAGTGGACACAAGAATAATTTGTGCCGGTAGAACTACCAACGATTGCCTATTACCAGACCTATTTAATCGAGTCGCAGCACTTGAAATTGATTTAGCTCCGCTTAGGGAGAGACAAGAAGACATTATCCCAATAACAAAGTTTATTAAACGGGGAATTGAGAAATCCTTGGGGTTCAAAAAAGAGTTCCACAAATCATGCCTTGAATTACTGCGTAAATATTCATGGAGAGGAAATGCTCGCGAACTACACCGAGTTCTCAAAAATATGTATCTAACTGTAGACTCTGAAATTGTACTCCCTAAGCATCTGCCGGTCTCAGTTCAAAAAACTGACGTATTCCCTTACATTGACGATGAATCCATGAATTGGAACGTAACCGCTGCGTAACTCGCATTCTTGCGTGATTCGGAATCTGTGCCACACTCCTCGGCATGGACAATCAAAAAAGAGTTTTAGAAGAAGAGATCCGATCAATTCTCAGGCAGTACCAGGCAGAGGTCGGACACCGCAGGAAGCCGTGGCCCAATGCCCTTAAGACCCGGATTCTTGAACTTTCAAGACTGGGAGTCAGGCAAAGGCGCCTTGTGGAGATTACCGGAATCTCCTATCAGACAATTCTTAATTGGCGCAAGGATGCCGGTCTTTTTGTAGAGAAAAAGGCTCAGCCTGAGAAATTTCACCGCCTGCCTGTTCGGGTTGAGAAGCCTAGGGCCAAAAAAGGTGGTCCTCTAACCGTCATACCTCCAACCGTTAGAGGTATGACGGTTAGAGGTAAAACCGTTGGAGATACAAGTGTTGGAAATCTGATCGTCATGACGACACCAGAGGGTTTTCGTCTGGAGTTTTCCAGTCTGGACCAGGCCGTTGAATTTATGCAAAAGATGAGGGGCATCAATGCTTTATGACCGCAAAGGACTGCGTGTATTTGTTTATCGAGAAGAAATCGACATGAGATATGGCTTTGAAAGACTCCATAGCCTATGCGTACAGGAGTTAAAGGCCCGAATGGATCAGGGTCATCTTTATGTATTTTTTGGCCGTAACCGCAGGAGGCTGAAAATCCTATGGTTTGATGGCACAGGTCTATTGCTGGCCACCAAGCGCATGGAGAAGGGCTCATTTATGAGCCTCTCAGAGCTTCTGGGCCGCAGTGAGATCAGCCACAAGGAGTTGGAGTTGATCCTCCACGGTAGCGTGATCAGAAGCCCGATGGTTGAGCGCAGTGGTGTGGGGATCGGAAAAAGTTTAATGACGCAAAGGGAGTCAGTTGCTTTGCCACAGGGGTTTACACAGACTTCCTCTTATGGATCTGCGAACCCGCCAACTCCTTGAGAAACAAGAACCAGAAATACTTCTGGCCCTGATCGACAACCTTCGTTCAGAGAACGAGAGTCTGCGAGCAGCCGTTCAAGAACAAGAACGGGTTCGAGCAAAGCAGTCCCAGTGCTCCCTCAATATCGAAGAGCAGGTAAAATACTTGAGGAGAAAGCTCTTTGGCCGGTCTAAAGAGATCCGTCTTGATGCCAGCGACAGGCTCAGGGACAAGAGTCAGAATGATGTGTTGCTATTTTCTCAGTCGGCATTCCCTTGCCCGGAGTTGAGTCGACAGAGCACGAATCCCTTAAAGTCCCTACTAGATGAGAAGGTCATTTACCACAAGGCGACGGACGAGGAACTCTTAGAGGAAGCCAGAGTCCGCGGGGTGGAGTCTCCCAGTGCGGACCAGTGGGAGGAGCTTGAGGGAGTCCACGATAAGGTCATTAAAATCGGCATTATCGAAACCCGCTATGAGATCCAGAAACATCTGAAGTGCAAATACAAGCTAAAGCGGGAATTTAATCCTCACTCTGACAAGGAAGTTATTGTCACAGCCCGAGGGCCAGAGGGCTTGCTCCCCGGGATGAACTACACAACGGAGTTCGTGGCCAGTGTTGTGGCCGATAAGTATATCAGTCATTTGCCACTAGAGAGACAAACGCGGCGAATGGCCTCCCTAGGTCTTAAGGGGATTAAAACGAGCACACTCAGTCGTCATTGTGCCCTGGCGGCGGCAAGCCTTGAGCCCATGCAAGGCCAGATATTAGTGGAACTCAAGAACGGTGACACCGCTCTTCACCTTGATGAAACCCCCTGGAAGATCCAGAACAAGGATCAAAAGGATGGCTTTATGTGGGTGGTCTCAAGTCGTCTGGCAAGCTACTATGAGTTCAACGAGAGCCGAAGCGGCCGAGTGATCAGGGAAACCCTGGCAGATTACGAGGGACCAGTTCTGACAGATGGCTTCAGTGGCTATAGTGCCCTAGATGATCCTGATCTTAAAATCACTCAGGGCTACTGTTGGGTTCACGCCAGGCGAAACTTCATCGACTTGGAAAAGCATGATGAATCAGTTAAGCCAATCCTGGATGACATCGACGAGCTTTTTGCAGTCGAGAGAAAGGCAAGGGACTTTACCGAGCTGATAGAGTTGAGGCAGTCTTTAAGTCGCCCGATCACGGAAAGACTCAAACAGAGGCTTCTTGACGAATACCCACATAGTCGGCCAGGGAGTCAAAAGAGAAAGGGCATTGAATATCTGCTGAAAAGATGGGATGGCTTCACCCTGTTTTTAGCGGAGCCTCGCCTGCCCCTGTCCAACAACGAAGCAGAGAGAACAATCCGCCACGCAGTGATGGGTCGCAAGAACTACTATGGCGCAGCCACCCACTCGGGGGCCAGGACAGCAGCTACGCTGTTTACGATTATCGAGACCTGCAAGAAAAATGAGCTCGATCCACGCACCTTTTTGCTGATGGCGCTGAAGATGATCGCCAAGGGCGAGACTCCACCGACGCCACTGGAGTATGCCCGCCAGACCCGTCAATAACGCGAGTTACGCAGCGGTTACATTGGAACGAGCTTCTGGCTATTCATGAGCGAGAAAAGCTGGGGCTTGTATCGAAGGCACTTGATAGAACGAACGGCAATCAAGTGGCCGCAGCTAAGCTTATTGGTATTAAAAGAACAACTATGATTGATCTACTGGAAAGAAGTGGCATTAACAAGTTACCTAAAACAGAAAAACGCTCGCTATTTCGCAAAATTGCATTAGCGGGATTAAAAGGAGGGATGGTCTATGAATAAAATAACACTAATTTTTCTTTCGCTACTGGCTTCGACAGCCGTTTCGGCAAGAACGCCAGAGCCCGATGTAGAAGTAGAAGCCGAAATAAGTCCTGAAGTCGTACAGGCGCTTGAAACTTTAGCCCACCACGGTCTCATTAGCTGTAACGAAAAAAATCAATGTTTCATTAACTCTAACAATGAGATTGATGAGTTTTTAGACCTTCTTCGAAAAGAAGGCGTCCTAAGAGAAATGAGAACGGCAAGTGATACATGGTGTATTTAAGATATGTTATTCTTTTACTTGCCGCTCTCTTATTGGCTGCTGGTATGGTGAACCACTTAGGAAAAAGTATGAACGACCAAAATAAAAATTTGCGTATGGGCTTTCCTCTCGTCGAAGAAGTTTATAACCTCGATCCTCTTAAAATTCACTTAGCACCCCAGTACGCTTTATTGGAAAATCTGTATAGTCGTTTGGTACTCAACTCGCCAGAAAAAGGAGAGCCAGAGGCCGCCATAGCGAAAAGATACTTTTGGAAGGAGAATCAACTTCACTTTGAAATTAGAGATGATCTGTCCACAGTAGATGGCCATAAGATCACAGCACAAGACGCAGCATTTTCATTAAAAAGATACCTTATACTTAAGGGCGGCACTCACAGTGACTTCGCCTCTCTGGTGTGTGGTGACAAAAATTTACGATCTACCGAAGATCATTGTAACGGCATTGAAGCCATAGGGAATACTCTTATTTTAAAGCCCGCTACGAAGGATGCTTACTTCTTGGTTCCAATGTTAACAGAAATGGACTTTGCGATAATTCCCCAGGTATCCGTTGACCCCAAAACTCTTAAAATAATCGACTACCGAAACACCAGCGGACCATTTTATGTTGATAAAGATAAAAGTGGCCAACCCGTACTAAAGCCAAACAAGAATCATTTTCTTTACCATCAGAACATGCCGCAGGAAGTTTCATTGGTAAAGACAAACTCTGGTGGGGAAACCGCAATTAAACTGTTCCAGCAAAACAAAATCGACTACATTTCTGCGGCAGATTCAACCAGGCCCGATGAAATCATTAGTTTCGCGTCCACTGCTAAAGCCAATCTCCACCAAACAGTAAACATTAGAACATTTGTCCTTGTATTTACAAAAAAGGGAACTAAACACATCAATAAAGGTCAACGCATTGCCATTGGAAAAACGCTTAAAAGCATTATGGTAAAACATTTTTCCAATCGTCCAGGGTACGAAATTTCAGAGCAGTTCTTTCCCTCTTTTGGAGACGGTAGTTTATCAAAGTCAGATGTAGTCGGACTAAAAAAACTATTTGAATCAACTACAAAATCAAAAAGTGGAAAAGGTCTCACCCTATCCTTTGTACGCTTTGGTGAATACAGTACAATTGAACAAAAGATCAAAGAAGAGCTTCCCGGCATTCAAATTAGAGAAGAAAAAAATGCTCCGGCCTTTTTGGATTATCCCTCCGAGAACGACATGCCAGATATGTTCATTTGTGGCCCTGACACAGCTTTTAAAGAGGACATTGGTCTGCTGACCTATTCGTTGGAGGCTGGCCTTCTTCGGTCCAAAGAAGGAGATGCTTCTAAATGGCTACATGATTATATGAAGATTTCCGGAAAGGGTGAACGCCTGGAAAAGCTGAAGTCGCTGCACAAAGAAACACTAATGCAAGGCTTTATGGTTCCTTTGCTGTCTGCTCCATACGTTTCACTTGCGCGGCCACCATGGAAAATTAATTTTACCCAGCTTTATGCGAGTAATCATCTATGGCTTTTGAATCTCCAATAACTTCTTGGGCCATCAGTAATAAGGACGCACTCGAGTTGGTAATCACTCGTTTTAAAGCAACTGAGGAGTGGCTTCCAGGCTATTTTGATTTTCGTGTACAAATGAAAGTAAATGGAAAACTCTTTTTTGGAAGCGGATTTGCCGAAGATCCAAGGCTTGCTGTGGAAAAGGCTATTTCTGAAGCCATTGAACGGGCCGTTTGCAATTCTTATGGAATCAGAAGTAATGGCGTTGCCTGCCATACGGACTCACACAAGGCCCGATCTAATGCTATAGATGAGTTGATTGAACGCGATACTTTTTTGCGTCACTATCTGCTAAAAGTTCCAGGTGAGCGGCTTCCTTTACAGCCTCAACATTGTGAATTGTCTCAAAAATTGGCCAAACACTCTTTAGCTTTAAAGCTCTACAAGTTAACCTGTGCCGACGACAAGATTATAGTTCTCTATTTATGTCATGGTAAAGGGCCAAAAGAGCCTTTTATCTTTGGCCTTGGCTGTAGTAAAGATGAAAATAGCTCAACTACCAAGGCTCTTGGGGAATGCTTAAAAAACACTCTTTCGTTTATTGAAGGCACTCTGCCCACCGCAATCTCAATTTCTGAATTTAATAATAGTAGGCTCAACGTCCCACTAGACAGAATACGCTTGTTCACACACCAAGATGCCATTAGTGCTAGCGAGTTTTGGCTTAAAGAAAGTGATGAATTGAATTTCACCCAATCCAATTGGCCTAGTTCGCAAGAGTGTTTGACAAGTGAGCTTCAAATTAAAACCCCCTGTCTTCGATCAGCTCCCGTTAGAATCTTTCGCGCAACTCATTCAATGGCAATAACACCGGAAAGACTCGAAGAAGACTCAAATCTAAATCAAATTTTGATAGCAAAGAAGTTGAATGTCGACCAACTTAACCTTTTTCCACATCCAGTTGGGTAATTTATGAATTATATCGAGTTAGAAGAAGACATCCAAGCGGGCTTGAAAAAATTTGATCGGAGAATCTTATGTGCTTCCATTATAACTATATTGGCCACTGTATTAGGATTTTTTTATTACGACTATTCAAAACAGTTATCCTCTGCCGACCTAATTGGAAATATGATTGAAGGCCGTGCGAGAAACAATCAAAAAGAAGCACTACTCATGCTTGCAGCGGCGAACGCACAAAATTCGTTTGAGGCCGTCGCCCTCTACGACCAACACGGCAAAAGATATTTTCATCTGCCTGCTGATTTAAACCCAGAGTTTTTCCGGCAGGATGGATTATGGAACAGTCTACTATATATAACTATCGAGAGGCCCTTTTATTTCTCTGAAGAAAACCCCTCCGAGGTTGCAGGTAAGATTGTCTTTGTTTATAGCACTCTACCAACATGGATAGGTATTGCTTTCCTGTTATTCATTTCTTATTTTCTCTTTTATAGGCCAGGGAAGGTGCGGCTAAAAGCTTTCATTCTAGAAAAGCTTAAAGCTGTTTCCGAAAAGGTCAAAGTTAAGGACATCGCCGGTCAAGTTCGACATGACTGGAAGTCAGTCAAGCAAGGAATACTCGCCGTAGCTGAAACCTCTGAAGGACTTGCGATTGATGAACGGGAAACTTTACTTTTAGGAATTAATCGTATGGATGGACTTCTTAGTGATCTGCCAGACGATGAAAATGTCCTCGATCAAAATACTTCATCGACTCAAAAGGCACCCGTCTACATTCATCCCGGAACCGACCTCGATCAAGTCGTCCGTGAAAAACGAATTAGCTCAAGGCTCTCTCACTGTAAGCAAATTGACCTTACAATTCAAAGCGAAGCCTTTGGAGCTTATTTGCGCTTTTCAAGTATCGATTTTAAACGAATCGTAGGCAATCTGCTAAAAAACTCACTGGAAGCCATTGATGAGAGAGCTTGCCAAGACCAGAAAGATTTCCTCGGAAAAATTCACGTCTTTTTAAGTCTTGGAACTGATTGTATCGTTTTAAAAGTTCAGGATAACGGAATAGGTATCACCAAAGAACAGCTCTCCCTAATTGGAAAAAATAGATTTTCTACAAAGACGAATGGAGAGGGACGTGGGATATCATCTGCTAGGAAAAAAGTCGAACGTACCGGGGGCACACTTACAATAGTATCCACCCCTTGTCTGGAAACAACTATTACAATAGAACTACCACGACCAGACAACTTGCCATGGACTACGCAATTTCTCGACTTAGCTGACGCCAAGGAAATTGTCATTTTGGACGATGACCCTAGTGATCTAGACAAAACTTATAATGCCGTCTTTTCAGGAATTAAAAACCGCGTTGTGCGAATTAGGAAATTTACTACAATAGACGAGTTTAAAAAATGGCTTAGAGGAACAGAACTTTCTACACCAGTCGTTCTACTCATTGACTATGACTTGGGTGATCCACTAGAAAACGGCATTTCCATTTCTCAACAATGTAAGTTAATGCAAAGAATTTACTTGGTAAGTAATCGTTATGACGATCCACTTGTCCAAGAGCAAGTGGCTAAAAGCGGGCTTCAAATCATCCCCAAGCCAGTGATCTCAAATTTTCCATTATCCATATAGTCTAAAATGTCGCACGCCCGGCATATAAACAAAACCTGTTAATTCAATAAGTTCCACAGTTTGTGCCGATAGCCCGTCAAATCAAGTGATTTGCCGAGTTTTCGTCAGCCCATATAGCCAAATTAAATCAACAACTTATAAAAATTCGCCCGTTGGCACTTTCATCGCAATTCATAAAGGGGGAAGGGAATGAACCTTTTCCACTCACTAATGGAGGAAAATTTTTATGAATGCAGACAAAGTACCCTATTTTGAATGGTGTCCTCGGTGTCAAGAGGGCAGTTTTGAACGATTAAAAACTTACGGCCACTGTGTGAATTGTCTTTACGTTGAAGACTATGAGTTAGAAGCACAAAAAGCACAAGTTACAAGTATTGAAAATGTAAGAAAACTTTCCAAGCGAGAAATGCCTAGCAAATCTGGAACGGGAAATGTCATCAAATTTCCAAAGGGGGCATAAAATGAAAAGAATAAAAGCTATTTACAAGCGGTGTGCAGAAAGAATCAATCACCTACTCTTTAAAACACAAATTAATGAGGCTCTGTTGGAAGAAGCAAAGGACAGGGCCATGTGGGCCTCTCTTGGGTACCACAGGTGGATGTAGGCAAAGGAGTTGAGACTGAATACTGGGAGTGGAAAATGCTAGAGAAAGAGTGCGATAAGCAAAGTTACAAAAGATTCCAGGAATTGGAACATGCAACAGGCCAGGGACTTTCACAAAGGGAATTTGCCTTGATTAGAGATCGCTTGGCGAATCTGCCCCACATCGAAAGAATGGTCATTTATCTTCTTTATTGGGAAGAAAAAACGGTCTTGGAAATTGCCCACACTCTCGGTTTACAAAAAAAGAAGATTGAGAAGATCATCAACAAAGTCTTAACTCTACTTAGTAAAGAATTAGCCTATTTTGAAAATAAATATCATTTTACCAAGGAGCTGACAGCCGCAGCATAAAAGAAAGGTATTTGATTGGTGGATAGCGGTAAATGCATTTCGATTAAAATTCTGGAGAACAATTTTGAAGCAAAATAAAAAAATGGAAAAAGAAAATCTATTATGGATGGACCCCCAAACGGGTGAGAAATATCATGCTGGTGTTGCTTTCTTTGAAAACCGCTTTGGTGAGTATCGCATGATACTTGATGCTCCCCGGACGGTTTTATACCTTAAGCCCAAAAGCTCAGAAAATGACCGCATCGATTACGCTATTTGCGCACCCATTGAGAAAAATGGAAGATATGTGGGGCGGGTACAAGTCGGCAGCGGCTACTGCGACGAGGGGACCAACGGACAAATTTTTATGAAAATTGGGCGCTACCTTCCCCAACGCCTGGTTTTGATTCCTGAAGAGGCTGCATAAATAATAAATGAACAAAACGACCTTATGGTCGGTGACACTTTTAGTGTGCTCATTTGTGGTATTTTTAATTTTACCTGACTCCGCATTGGCCCAAGTGGGGGGTATCGGAGCCGGGGATCTTGCTAACAGGGTCAGTGGCCTGACGAACAAGATTATTACCGTGATCTTACCTGCGGTAAGCATCCTGGGTCTTGTCTATGCGGCAATCATGGCCGCAGCGGGCGACCAGTCGGCCAAGCCCAGAATGATCCTGATTATAATTGCCTCTGTTGTAGGTTTTCTGGCTCCTCTTGTAATCCACTGGTTCCAGGGTGCAACAGGAAGTGGCGGGTTCTAGGTTGGAATTAAATAGGTCTTCAGTTCATCGGGGACTTGATGTGCGCATGAAGGTCGGGAGCTTTGAAGCTCTCGACTTGATTGTCACATTAATATTAGCGGCTTTACTGAATCTTTTTGGCCTTCCCGGGTTAGTGGTAATTGCACTTCCGGCAGCTTTACTTCTCGTCCTCTACCTTGGGAAGCGCAATAAGCCGGAAGGTTTTTTAGCACATTTGATTCGGTATTTATTAACACCCGGCCACTACTCTGTAGGAGCCACGCCATTTGAGTTAGAACTCATGAAAGGCAAAATCTATGAAAAATGCTAAAGCCCTGGTTAGTCGGCTTCCATTCTGGCATTTCGACTCCGATGTAGATGATTTAATGGTCTATGCTGACGGTTCTTTAGGGGCCGGATTTATACTGGATAGCCTTGATATTAGTTGCAAAACCGATGAAGAAATAAATAATCTTACTCGTCAACTTGAAAATTTGATTGTCTCAGCCGAGGAAGGGCTAAGATTTCAGTTTTTTTATCAACTCAGCTCGAATATCAAGCACCTCTTGGACCGGCACTCAGAAATTTCAGAACACGCACCAGGCATCTACAAACCTGTGGCCCAGGCAAGGCTTAACTACTTGCGGGAAAACGAAAAGAAGAAATCCTATTTTGTTCCTGAAATCTACCTTTTTGTAAGAAGTAAGCCCATTGCCTACAAAAAGAGAAAGTTTTGGGAGGCACCAAAAAGATTTGAACCCACCACTCGAGATGACTATGAGGCTCATAAAAAAAGATTTGTCCGAGCGGTTAAGCAGGTGAAATCTTCTTTGGTCAGTGTGGGGTTGGCCCCCAATCGGCTCACTCGCAACGACTGGTTTGCTCTCGCATTTGGACACTTAAACCTCGCACGCTCTGAAAAGTTGGGAACTCCAAAACTTAGAGAACAAAACGAATATTTTTCTGCACCCCTATCTGAACAACTTTGCTTGACGGACATTGCAATACATTCGGATTATCTTAAAATTGGGGAGTATTTTTTTCGGACTGTGACCTTAAAAACCTTACCCGAGGGGTGCACCTACAGTGCAATGGCAGAGCAAATGTCGGCACTTTCCTTTCACTGCTGGATAAGTCAGAGCATAAAGATTTTAGACCAAACTTCCGAGCAAAAATCTCTGGAAGTGAAAAGGCGGATTGCTCACGCAATGGCCGCAGGCTCAGAAAATGTAAGTGACTTGGAAGCAGAAAGTAAACTTGGTCATGTGGAAGGCTTACTTCGAGACCTTCTAGATGGTAGCGAACGACTAGTGTCAATGGATTTCACCGTTGTACTCTGGTCAAAATCTATTGATGGACTGAATGAACGTAGTGATGAATTGCTGAAAGCTTTTCGCAACATGAATCAGGCCGAAGGCATTGTTGAAACACTCCCTGGTTTTGATATTTTTATGGAAGCACTGCCGGGAGTGTGTAACGGAGTCAGGTACAAGAAAATGAAAAGCAGTAATGCCGCTCACCTTCTTTCTCTTTACGGCAGTTGGACAGGCAATCAGCGGCCTGTGTGTCTTATTCCAAATCGGGAAAATGCTTTGTTTTCCTTTGACCCCTTTGCAAAAGAGCTTCCAAATTGGAATGGCTTGATTTTTGGTCAAAGTGGAGGGGGCAAATCTTTTACCGTGTCTCAACTCATGCTCATGTTTTACGGTCAGAATCCACCACCAAGAATTTTTTGGATTGATAATGGAGCGAGTTCTGAGCGTTTGTTGGAAGTTCTGGACGGGGAATTTGTTGACCTAAATCTAAATAGCGGCATTTGCATTAACGTCTTTGATCTTCCAAAGGGGGAGAAAAAACCAGACGCAGCAAGACTTAAGTTAATACTTGCAGTTCTAGAAGCGATATTAAAGGAGCCCGAACAAAAAGGCCTGGGTAAAAGAACCAGAGCCATGTTGGAAGAGGCTGTTCTAGAATGTTATCGTATTATTACTAACCGACTCCCTTACCTTTCAGATTTAAAGAAACTGCTGGATAAACACCCAGACATTGAAATGCAAAAGTTTGGGCAGATTCTTGGAAGCTGGGTGGAAGACGCGGCCTATGGTCAACTATTAGATGGTCCAACCAATATTGACCTCACCAAGGACTTAGTAACTATTGAAGTGCAGGGGCTCACAAACCATCCCGAGTTAAAAGACATTTTTTTATTGCTATTAACGTCTTATATTCAGGACATGGCCGCGGCTGATATTTCTAGACCCTATATGCTGGTGGTTGACGAAAGTGAACGGTTATTTAAAGCAGAACTCGCCAAACAGTTTGTAATTACCTGCTATCGAACATGGCGAAAGTACAATGCTGGTATTTGGTGTATTTCACAAAACTACAGGGACTTTTTGGCGGACCCAGAAGTGCGGGACGCTTTGATGCCCAACTCAACAAGCATTGCAATACTGCGCCAAAGAAAAATTGACTGGACGCATTTTCAAGAAACCTTTGATTTTAACGAGGCTCAAGTAGCCGCGATAAAAAGCCTTGAAGTCGTTAAAGGAGAATACAGCGAAATGTTTTTCATGCAGGATGAAAACCAAACTGTTTTGCGCTTGGTTCCGGAGCCCTTAAGCTATTGGATATGTACTAGTGATGCCTCTGACAAAGCCCGCATAAAGGAGTTAGAAGAAAAAAACCCAGGCTTAAAGAAAATTGAAATTTTAAAGCAACTCGCCTTTAACAATGAGGAGGTCGCATAGAAAAGGTACAAAAATTGGTTGTAATCTCGTCAGTCATTGGGTCCATCCTACTTCCCGTCAAAACATTTGCTTTTTTTGACGGTGGTGCCGGATGGGCCAATGCTGCTTACTTGGCAAAAATACTAACTGAGAACATCAGACGTTATCAACAACTGCGTTTGATGATTGACCAGGCCAAGGGGCAGGAGCAATATTTGCGGCTCATTCACTCTGGCCTAGAAAATTCGATTGGACTACTTAACTCTCTGCCTGTTAAAGATGAACGTGTTTTAGCAGAACTAAAGAGTTTTAAGCAGTCCTATGAGGCCATTTTGGACGTTTATGGAAAAATACCAAAGAGCAAAGAAGCCGCTCTACACTTGTTGCATGACCAAACGGTAGCTGAATCTATTCGGATGGCCAATTCTTTTAAGAGTTACTCTGAAAAACAGGAGGAGAATTCCATAAAGATTGCCATTCAAAGTAGAGAGGCTTCACCCAAAGGGGCAGCGCGAATGCAGGCCGAAGCCAGTGCTCAAATTTTAAATAGCCTGTCACAGCTCATTCGCCTCAACACTCAAATGCTCAAACTTCAAAGCGAGCAACTTGCGCTTCAAAATAAACTCGGCAAGGACAATGTCGCCGGTTATCAGAGGATTAACAACGATCTTGGATCAGGCTTTAAGAATTTTAAGCCTGAAATGAATCTCGCTCGATTCTAATGTTTGAAAATTTGCATTTGCACGCAAAGGTTCTCCACGCCGAAATGAGTGAGGTCTACTGGATCATGCTTCCCGCCATCGTGGTTTTGCTCATTGTCTTTGAAGTGTTAAAGGGTCCGGGAGATGCTCCAAATGTTGCGGACATTCTAAAGCGCGCCGTCATTTCAATTCTTCTCCTCTTGTCATTTGGAACCGTTGTAAACACGGTCGCTATGCTTAGTGATGGAATTACCGAAAAAATCAGTGGAAGTGAAAATGTCTGGGACGCAGTAAAAAACCTTGGGCCTAATTCGCAAGGAGAATCAGACAGCCTTTTTGATATACGCGAGCATATCATCTATTTTTTTGCAATTGGTGCCTATCTCATTGCTTATATTGGCTTTTTTGCCTCTGTGGCTCTAGTCAATTTTGTCTGGGCGGTTTTGTATGTCTGCGCTCCCCTTCTCTTGCTCTGCTATGTTTCACGTGTAACGGCCCCCATTGTAGGAAACCTTTATCGCGGATTGATTAGTGTGGCCACCTGGAAAATTTTGTGGTCACTGCTCGGCTCACTTCTCTTAAAACTTGCTATGGACCCAAAGGTGGTCGGAATTGAAGATTATTTTTTATCTATGGTAATGAATCTATTGATAGGTCTTTCGATGCTGCTCATTCCATTTTTTACCAAATCCCTTATTGGGGACGGTTTGCAGGCAGCTTCTTCAGCATTAGCCGCTGCACCTGGGCTAATGGCTTCAAAGGCCATTACCCTTGCCTCAAAAAAGTGGGCTAGACAAGTGGCTAAGCAAGGAGCAGGTCATGCTGGGTTTGTAACTAAGCCTCTAATCAATCCAATTTCGGGCAGAGCCAAGGTTATGGCCCATAGGCTTCGACCTCGAATTAATAGGTTTAAAAAGGAGTATTCGGAATTTGGTCTCCCGGAAGAGGCAAAAAAAATCATTAAAAGTGAAAGGAGTAAAAAATTTGCTAAAAACAACCACCGAAAACGGTAAGCCCATCAATCAATGGTTGGCTTTAAATAAAATCTTATTTGTCTATAAATTGGTAGGAGGAGTGCTCGCACTCCTCTGCCTTATCCTTGGGATAATGGCATTTATGCTCGCTATGGCTGACCCCGTGGTAGTGCTTAAGAACGCTGATGAGCAAGTCTACTTCACTGGTCACAGAAGGCCTGTTCAAGTAACAAAGGCCAACATCAAAACGCTTGTGGAAGAATATATTCGGCTACGTTACGAGTGGGACACTCTTGACCCAAGACAAATTGCCCTAAATACATCCCCTCTCGTAACAGACGGTTTTAAGCAAAAAACCTTTGCGTTTTTGCTTAACCTTAAAGAAAAGCAAATTCAAGGCAAAGCGGCCAAACAGGGAATATCCAGCGTAAAAGTTGAAGTTACTGATAGTGCGACAACAGCCAGCTTTGATCGTATTCTAAGAGTCGAGGGGCTTCCTCTAATCATTCCAACTCAGGTATCTTTTACTTTGGTTAAAGGTAGCACAACTCGCTGGAATCCTATGGGACTCTACATAAATGCGACAACAGTTCATGAAGGTCAGTAAATTCCTTTTTGTGTTGGGATTCGCATTGTTATTTCCTCTAAGTCTACCGGCGGGAACTGTTCGCTCAATTGAAGTGGATGGAAGCCGTATGGCGCACATCCGTTTGCGTATGGGTCAATCAACGGTTTTGAGGTTTCCCGAAAAGCCAAAAAAAATTGTGTTGGGAAACGGCAATTACTATTCAGCGGAGTTTATTGAAAATGACCTTGCTCTTCAACCTCAAGGTACGGTTGGAACCAACTTATTTGTTTACAGTGAAAAGTACACCTACGGGTTCCTTCTTTCCACGGTAACGAGTGGACACTACGACGATCTAGTTCAGGTCAGTTGGAAAAAGCAAGAAAAGCCTAAAGCAATTAGCGCAAAAGTGGTGCTTAATACTCCCTCTTTTCAATCTGTTTCCAAGCCCCATACGACATTTGCAATCTCTAATACCCTTCAAGTGGACATTCGTGAAATCCAGAGGTTAAAAGGTAAAGATTTTTATATATTAGACCTAGATATCAAAAATCTTTCAGATGAGGAAATTGGACTTGCTGATATAGAAATCGTTGCCACGAGGAGAAAAAAGAAACTTTTGCCCCAAGAATTCGTGGCAAAGGACGAAAAGCTTGCGCCTAAAGAATCAACGCTAGCAAGGGTTTTTTTAAAGTTAGCTCAAAGTAGAGGCTTCACTCTTCATGTAAAAATAAATGATAGGGAAGTTAGTCGTATTGTTTCTCGGAGATACTTGTAGTGGGAAAATTAAAATCCTATTTGGCTAGATTTTTCTTCAAAGAAGAAGGTGGTAAAAAGATAATCCACCAAAAGCATGCGGCTTTAACGGGAGGTTTAGTATTTGGCCTTGGCCTTGCTGGAAGCATTCTCCCCTCATTGCTTAATCCAACCGACACCAGTGAAATTCAGCATTCAAGTAAACCAATTGCTGCCAGTCAATCAACCGAGTCAAAGTCGGTCGAGTCATCTACTAACATGACCGTTGGCGGCATTCAAGCTGAGGGCAATCGCTCGGATTCAAATAGGCATAGACAGCAGCAGCGTCCTCCTAAAACTATCCGCTATAAGGCGAAGCAGGTTTTTGTACGTGGACAGGGCACAGGTGAGGTCTCCAGCATTCCAACGGGAGCAAGTTTTGTCGGAAAAACTTTGACCAAGATCGACACTAGAACTCCCCACGCTGTTAAAGTTATTCTTCCCTATGGTGGGAGTAGCAAAGGTGGAGGAAGCCATATTGCTAAGAATACTGTTTTGTTAGGAAAGGTGAGCTATCCGGGGCAAGGCGACAGAGTTTATCTCAAATTTGACCGAGGCGTCTTGCCTAGTGGCGAGGAATTTTCACTAGAGGCTCAAGCACTAAGCAGCAAAGATTACTCGCCCGGAATTATCGGAGAATTTCACGGCAATACCGGAAGCCGGATAGCAGCCGTTCTTGGCCTATCGATGGTCAGCGGAATGTCAGAGGTGTTAGTTGAAAAAGAGGCTTTGGGGCAAGGTTATACCGCCACGCCAAAAGCTACATTAAAAAATGGATTTTTTAATGGCGCGGCCAAGGTGGCAGACATGGAATCACAGCGGCAGGCAGAGCGACTTGCTGCTACACCAGAATATGTCACCGTCGAGGCTGGATCGGACGTTATCGTATCACTAACTGGAGCACTTAAAGAGTTATGAAAAACCAAACCAACGAAAACAACCAAAAAAAAGAAAACCTAGAGCGGTTTGTTATAGGGATCGGGATCTGTATTGGCTTTCTTTCCCTCATCGCCTGGCACGGACTAAAAAGAATTAAAGTAAAGTCTGCGGAATTCATATTTCTCGCACCAACGGGCCTGATGATGGCATTTTATCTGGCGTACAATAACTATGCCCATCTCCGAGCCCTTCATGTTGTTTGGGAGGACTTATTCACGGAAAAAGTCCTTGTGGCCTTAATGAGGTTTTCACAGTTTTCTCACTTTGTGGCTCTTTTCTTGATCGGTGGCTTTATTGTTCTCGTCGCACTCGGGTTTAAGACGTTTTTGGAGCGTCGCAGGCTGCAAAAGGATTTGGAGGAAGTGGGTCTAAAAAGTGCCAAGGGCCTAGTCCCAAAGCTTATCTCTCTTGCACACTTGGATAACGGAAAATTAAGGCTGTCCATTCGAGCCAAAGGCGTGGGAGTAGATCGTTTTGAAGCCAAAAAAGGGGACCTTGAGTCAGTTTTTGAAAGCAAGGTGGAATCCATCAGACCATCTAAGGACCGAAGGTTGGTTGAAATCCTACTTTGCAAGCAGGAGCTGACAAAAATGCTTCCCTACACAGAACTGGCGGACAAAGTGACCAAGCCATACAACTTTCCAGTCGGAGAATCTGCCAACGGCCACATTGTAAAATGCATTCGTGATCTGCCACATTTGCTCATTGCCGGGGTGACAGGCTACGGAAAGTCCGTATTTTTTAAGCAAACACTCTTTAGTCTATTAAAGTCAAAACGGACCCAGGTGTACTTGGTGGACCTAAAAAGGGTGGAAACAAAAGAGTTTGAACCTTTTCCCAACGTAAAAATTGTCAAAGACGAATTAGAGGCCGTGCAAGTCTTGCAGGCTTTAAAGGATGAGATGAACCGGCGCTATGCCTACATGGAAAAATTAGGTGTGAACCACCTTGAGCCCACCAAGCACAACCGTGACTTAATAGTGGTCGCTATTGATGAGGCCAGCGTCCTTTATGGAAAAACCAAGGTGAGTAAAGCAAAAGCGGACCTTGTTGCCACGGCCAGAGAGTTAACCCATGATCTTACGAAACTCGCACGAGCTTCGGGAATCCATGTCATTATTGCAACCCAAAAACCTGTCAGCGAGTCTCTAGACACCAGCTCTCTTGAAAATCTTCCTGGGCGAATGATTTTTAAAATGTCCTCCATTCCCGGCTCCAATACGGCATTGGGAAACAAGCGGGCTTATGAATTGCCGGACATCAAAGGACGAGGAATATGGAGAGGTGGCAATGACTATATTGAAGTGCAAACGCCTTACATCTCACCAGAAGAACTAAGGGAGGAATGTGCCGTACTTGCAGGAAGGATCAAAGAGGACAAAAATTGGAACTTTCAGCCATTAATTCAAATAAGTAGCACCAATACCAAAGAGACCCAAACATTCAAAAAGGCGTTTGCTACGCCAGAGGGCGGTTAAAGAGTTGCCAAAAAAAAGCTTATTTGTCACTGAACGAGACCTTGAAATTTTTAAGTTTCTCTACAAACGAAAGGTAGCCAGCCTCGAACAGATTCGCCAGAAATTTTTTATCAGAAGAACTAAGTCGGCAACCTATAAGCGCTTAGAAAATTTATGCTTGGCAGGGTATTTGAAAAAAAGTGGCGTTGTATTCAAGAAACGGCTTCAAGTTGTTTATAGCTTATTGGAAAAAGGATTCCGCTCTCTCACCCCTCGGTTCCCGTACACTATTCATAGACCAATCTTAAAAAGTGATTCCCCGGCTCATGATCTTGGCTTAGGAGATTTATGGGGCCGCCTTGAAGCTTGTCAAATGGTGGAAAGTATTTCTTCTGAAAATATGATTCAGACCTGTGAAGAGCTTGTGGACAACAAGGTTATGCGTGTAGCAAGGAGTCTTCACTCTGATGGAGTAGTCGAAGTTGATTCTCCAAAGGGAAAATTCTTACTGGCTATAGAGTATGAGATCAGTGACAAATCGGCCAGCAGATATACCGCAAAGCTTTTGGATTATTACCTGGCAACTGCGATTCCTGCGGTTTTATACATTTGTGGCAATGCCAGAATCAGGGAGCTGATTTTCCAAGCGGATGGTGAGTTGGGCAAAAAGTTTGAGTCTAAGGTTTATACCTGTCTTGAAGAAAACTTCCATGCCAACAAAGCGGCTGTGGAATTTCAGTCATATCAGGGTGACACGTTTTATCTGAAGTGAAAGGGGTAAAACGAGGGTTAACGATTCAACCCTCTTTTTTCTATAAGCCCCTGAAATCACATGCCCTCGATCTTAAAATTTTAAGGGCAGTCGGAGTTTTTCACGAGAATTTATTTGATGAAACCATTTGGCCAGAGCTTTGCGAGAAGTTGTTTTGGCCAAGTCATTTTATGAGAAAAGGAGTTTATTTATGAAGCGAATTTTAACGTTAATACTTATTGGTTCGGTTCTTAGTGGATGTGCCACATCCACTAAGTCTGTGTTGATGGGAATGGGTACAGGAGCAGCAACGGGTGCAATTGCTGGAGCCGCATTAAGTCAAAAAGACAAAGGAAGAAATGTAGCAATGAGTGCCGCTGTTATGGCTTTTGTCGGAGCTATCGCCGGAAACCTCGTGCACAAAGGTCTAGAAGAAAGAGACGCACGGGTGCGCAAGGAAACACTGTTTAACCTCGAAAAATTTGGAGTATCTGGAATGGAAGGGACTTTTGATAACAACGAGGGCACACATCTTAATGGTAAAAAATTATTGATAATCACTGATGACCTGAAGTGGATTAAAAAAGGTAGGCAGGGTGAATAAAAATAAGACTGTCAGACGGATTGCTGTTTCTGAGGCAATTTTTTGCCAGCTTGAAACTGAAGTGAATAGAATCAAGTCATCTGGTACTCACTTTAAAGTAAACGAGTCTAAGCTTGCCGCCGTGATTATTAAAAGATTTTTTAAAATCTATCTCGAAAAAGACCGCTCGCTGCTTGAAAAGGAATTTTTCGACAAAAAGTCCTACTTGGAACAGCTACTTAAACAGTCTAACTCTGATGAGGAATTGCAGCAAAGCCTCGGACAGTTTTTGCGTAATTCCAAGGGGCGTCGAGGCCGTAAAACCAATAAGAAAAAAGAAAATGATAGTTCGGATTCACTCAAAAGCGAGCTGTGAGGCAACTTGAGTGAGAGGAAACTGGGGGAGTCCTCATGGATTCCCCCTTTTTTGTTTTATTGAAATTAACTTTTAGGAGAAAGAGATTTTGAATGATACTCAGTCAATAGATATCGATTGGAAGGTTTGTAGCGCAGGCGATAAAAGACGGCTTCTAGCAATAAAGGCCCTACTTGCCAGCTTTCCAGGCTTTCTTTTATTTCTGTTTAATAAAGAAAAACCAGAGCTAAGAGCGGATGCGAAGTCGCTAAAAAAGTTCGCCCAATCATTTAGTTCCGGCGAACAGGTATTAATCAACATTGCCATTGATATTTGGAATGGCGAGGGTGGTATTCACTTTAATGACATTTATGAAATATTGGATACAAAAAATTTTATTGCAGTTTTAAAATCCCTGGACATTCTAAGGGGTGAAAGTTTGCACAAGGAACTTAGGACCTTAAAGCTTTTTGAGGCCCTAATTGACCAAGCGGATGCAAAATCTAATGTCAAATCAAGCTAAAACAGGGGCAAAAAGGCAAAATACTCTCTGGAGTCCAGAAGTAAAACTCATGCCAAAAGCGGTTTCTGAGGAGGAATATACATTTTTAGTTGCGGAACTCGCAGAATTTATCTATGATTTCCTTCGCCAGCCCCATCAAAATTCAAATCAATCCACTGTTACTGAAATTTGTACGACAGATAGAGTCGTAGGAAGGACAGTTAGCAATGGGTAAAAAGAAGCAAGCATTTAAAATTGGATTTTATATCAGAGTCTCAACCGAGGAACAGGCTCAGAATATTGAAGGTTCCATTAGAAATCAGGAAGAGCGTCTTAAGTCCCATGTGGAGTTTAAAAACTCTCACGGGCACTTTGGTGAAATTAAGGAAGTCTTTATTGATCGTGCCAGGTCAGGGAAGGACACCAATCGCCCAGAGCTGCAAAAACTCTTGGAAGCTATCAGACAAGGAGAGATCAATTTTGTAATGGCCACAGAATTGTCACGAATTTCACGCTCTATTAAAGATTTTGCGGAAATCTGGGACCTCATGCAGTCGCATGGATGTGGATTTCAAAGTTTACGAGAAAATTTTGATACGACCACGGCGGCAGGGGAATTAGTGCTCTTTTCGATGGCGAATTTGGCCCAGTTTGAAAGAAGGCAGGTCTCTGAAAGAGTCGCTCTAAACATGAACGCCAGAGCTAAACGTGGACTTTATAACGGTGGTGTAGTGCCTTTTGGTTACAAACTGATTGCTGATAAACCTGGGTACTTAGATGTAGACAAAAATCAAAGCAAGATTGTCCAGCGGGCTTTTCAGGTGTTTTTAAAAGAAGAATCCCTATCGAAAACAGCAAAGTGGCTTAATGAAAATGGTTATAAAATGGAGCGTTTTACCAGTGGTGGTGGTAAATTTAGACTTGATTTTTTCACTGTGGAAAACCTTCATCATATATTACGCAATAAAGTCTATGTGGGAGTAAGAACCTACAAGGATAAGGACGACGAAATTGAAGTCGATGCCGTGTGGCCAGCCATTGTCGAGAGGGATTTATTTGACCGCGTGCAAAAGATGTTAACCCAAAATAAATCGCGCAGGAAAACCAGTTATCCCAAACGTCACCCTTACTTGCTTTCAGGAATCACCTTTTGTGAAATCTGTGGAGATCATTTGTCGGGAAAGTCCGCCCATGGAAAAAAGAGAAAAATCCCTTACTATGAACATTCATGGCGCACAAAAAGGGGCTCTACCCTTACCCAGAAAAGTTTTGATTGCGGAAATCATCGACGTTTTTTAGCCGACAAACTGGAAAAAATTGTTTTAGCCGAGGTTGAAAAGTTAGTCACAAATGCACCATTGGTTAGAAAGCTGTTACTACAAGCGCAGCTTGTGCATAAGCAAAGCTCCAGCACCAAGGAGTTGGAGAGTCTAAAGGCCAAGCTCTACAGCTACAACAGTCAATTAGATGCTTTGGCCGAGCGGCTTTCACAACTGCCTAAATCAGTTTCCGCTAAGCCCATCTTTAAACAAATGGAGCGAATAGAGGCCCTAAAGGCGGAAACAAGCGGTAAGATAGAGAGGCTGCGGGGTACGGATAGCGGTAGACAAGCAGAGCCTCCGATTGAACTGAGCGAATATCGGAAGTTTCTAGCCTCTCTAAAAGATTTGCTTAGAGGGGATGACCAGGCCATCAAAGCCAAGATTATTAAAAGACTGATTCATAGAATTGAAGTTGGCAAAGAAAGCGTTACAATCAGCTATAAAGCCGATAAGCCGAGTCTCCTGCGAGAGCCCCTAGATTTGGGCTCTCGCTTTTTTTTATGTCAGAAATCCGGCAAAGTTCTTGAATTTCCCAATAAAAAAGGCGGCCAGGATTCGTGCCCTGCCGCCTCTGACTTTTCTTTGAATTTTTCTAGTGTGCGGTGTTCGAAAAGCTTGACAAATGGTAGCGAGGGAGGGACTTGAACCCCCGACACGCGGATTATGATTCCGCTGCTCTAACCAACTGAGCTACCCCGCCACATACAAATTATAGATAGCAGACCCACCCAATATGCCGGGGCTTGATGCCTTTCGGTGTCATGGAAGAGTTGAGGCTAGAAGGCGTCAGTTCTACCTAAAGGGGCCCTCACCTGTCAATGAGAGGAGAAACCCCCACCAGATTGGCAAAATGTCGTTTATGTGTCGCGTTATCGAGCATGGAAAAGTTTACCATTGCTGGGCCACCTTGACCCTGAAGGTAAAGCCGGACAAAAGTGAGGAAGTTAGAGATGGGAAGTCCTTCGGGGGATGGGGGACTCCATAAGATCAAACATTAGAGGGGGATGTATGAAGCTGTCTCGTCTCATTTGGACGACGGCTGCGACTGTTCTATTGTCGTCAGCTTGTACCAAGAAGGACAATCAAAGTGCGATCACGAATCAGGGAAGTGGCGGAGATCCGGCATTTATTGCGGTGAACTCGACAGCCCCTGAGACCAACACCATTCAGTTTTTGGATGAAGGCCGTCAGCCGCTAGTTGGGGCAAAAATTCTTATTGGCTATGATGCCAATGATCCATTCAATGGCAATGAACTGGTGACGGATACTTCTGGGCTGGTCAACATTCCCAGCGATTGGAAAGCCGCCCTTCCCGTGACAGTGGTATCAGCAGGCAATGTTCGCACGACTTATGACAGTGTCCCGCCCACGACCACCACTCTTCAGGTCTCCGCAGCTGAAGGTGAGGGCAATTTAGAGGTAAAAGGAAACACCACTGACTTCGGCAACCTGCCCCGCGATGGCATGGTGGATTTTGGTTTGGTGATCCCGGGCTTTACGCAGAAAAAGCTTTTGCACTTTGATATTTCTGCGGTTGTCAGTCCTTCGGTGGACACTATTCGTGTTGCCGGCCAAAAGTTGGAAATTCCTTCCAACCTGACTTTGCCGAGCCAAACCGAGAGCTACATTATTCCCATTAAACTGAATAAGCCTCGCTACCGCACTTACGTTCGTCAGGAAGGGCAGCACAAGTTCTTTGCTCTCCATGGAAAGTTCCCCTTCAAAAAGGTGATCGACGATGTCCGTGGTGGCAAGAGCGTGTTTGAGGTGGTGAATCACTTTGAATTCTTAAGCGGTGGAATGACTGAAGTCGGCGTGAATAAATCAGGTGGCCGGGCTGACATGTCGGTTGCACCTGTGGGATTTAACTCCTCAATTGCTGTCAAAGCCCCTCAATATCCTGCGGACAAGTCACTGTTGTCTTTGGCAATGGCTGAGATCGACGGGATGTTGGTGCCCACAGACCTAAAACGACTGTTGCCCAATCAATCATTGAATCTAAAAACCTCCAGTGCTGCTGCCGCCGCTCATGTCCTTCATGTATTGACCAACAGTCAGAACCTAGCCGGGGAATCCCCGCGCATGGCCGTCATGAGTGCTGATCTGATGACTCCGATGGATGCTGAAGCAGAAATTGCTTCCGGCGATGAAGGCATTCGCATCTTGGCTGGCGGTAGCCTGGCCCCTGGTGCTGTGTTTAATCAGCTCAGTTTTGTTCTCCAGAGTGCCCAGGATTCGGCTGCGCCGGTTTTCTTGGACATGATTGCTCCACCACAAATTGAGCCAAATGTTGTCAAAATGCAGGCACCACAGGCTCCTGCGGGAATTTTGCCTGTGGCCACATATTTAGTCCTGTCAGAGGTTGAGGAGCTTGCATCAGGCAAGGTAAAATCTGAGAGAAGAACGCGCCTATGGGAGGTTTTCACTTCCAATTGGGTGGATGCTGTTCGCTTACCGAGCTTCACTTTGAACCGCTTGCCTAACCGCAAGTATCGTTGGGAAGTGATGTATTTGGGCCGCTCAGCAGACGCCTCTGGCGCTGGCAATAGCCCTGGGACAGGAGTTGATTTACTTGAGGGAATTACTCACGTCACCCGCAACGCGGCTGACTTCTAGTCTGATTCTATTGTTCTCACTGGTGAGCGGGTGCGGCTCATTGTTTGCGGATAACCGCGAGCCCCCTGCCACCTTTGGTCCCCGAGAACAAATTTACTTTGCCAGTTTCGATCAAGTCTGGAGGGCCACTCAGTTGGCTCTTCAAAAATATCCCATTCGTGTAAACAACATGGACTTGGGAGTCTTGGAAACCGACAATATCAAGGGCTACAAAGTGTGGATGCCTCCTCATCGCAAGAGCGCCTCTGGTGGCTTATCCTACAAGCTCAATGTACGAGTGGTTAAAGGTGTGGTCGATGGCCGATCTTCCGTACGCGTAACGGTCATGAAGGACACGGAAATGAAAAAAGACTTTTTTGCCTCCAGCAAAAAGCTACCCAGCGATGGTTTGGAGGAGCGCTCCATTCTCTACCGGATCAAGCGTGAGCTGTTGATCGACAAAGCCCTGCAAAAGGCGCAAAAGAAAATGAATCGCTCCTAGATCAGTTGGCAGAGGAGGCTTGTTTGGTGTTGTCTTTCCACCAGGCCAACCACTTTTCCTTTTTCCAATAGGTTGTGGTCTTTTTGCTGCCAAGAACTTGACCAGTGGATCTTTCCAGACCTTTTATGGCATAAGGATGAAGATCCTTGTCCCCATCTCTCAGTGCCGAAATAAATCGAGAAGTGTCTGAAGGACGGCCAAACTTGCTGAGGGCACGAACAATGTGCTTACGAATCCACAGACTCTGCTGATTGCGGAAATTCTCCTTGGCATTCAGTCGAGACCACAACTTTTCAGAAAGCTCCTTACCACTTACCCGATCGATAGCTTGAACGGCGGCTGTGCGAACCACCAAAGCTTTGTCGTCCAATAGTTTCTCAGACCACTCCAATACCTTTTTGCGCGAACCATGAGTTAAAGCGATGAGGGCAGCATTGCGCATAAACCACTCGTCACTCTGGAGGGCTTTCTCCAGAGTCGGCTCAGCCAGCTTGGGCCACGCCTGTCCCAAAGCGGTGGTTGCCCGCCATCTGGTCTGCAGGGGTTCCTGGGGATCAAAGGCTAACTCCTGAAGAGCCGCAACACCGCCTTTACCCAAGGTCTTAATCATTAGTAATCTTTCCTTCAAGGGCTGGCGAAGAGCGCGAACAGTGCGATCACGGTAGGGCCCTGCCAAGATCGATGAAGGCTTTAAGCCTTCTGTTTGACCGCGATTGGGCGCCGCCTGAGCCGAAATTGAGATGGAACATAGAACAATTAGGCTTAAGACAAATTCCTTGGCCGGCAATTTATATCTCCTGTTGTTGGGTCCCCCACTTGACCCGTTACTAAGCTGAACTCTGGGTTGATTCTCACTCGCCTGAAATTAACTTACTGGCTTCAGCAGCCAGCTGGTCGGTGTCGACTTCGCCTTCCAATGCCGATTCGCCATTGTCATCGGCCTCACCAACAGCTTCCAGCTCGGCCATTTCCGCCAGCATTTTGTTGGTATCGACCGAACCGGTGTCGGCCATTTCTTCAACAAAGGCGGTACTATCTGTCTCGACATCTTTCGACTTGGCTGCGGCTTCTTTGGCCCTCTTCTTTTCATTTAATTCAGGAATGGAATCCGTAAGGGTTCGGGTGAACTCGGCCAATATGTCATCGCCCCCGCTATCCTCAGGAACTTCCACTTCCTCCTCATTTTGAGGCTCGGCGGATGCAGCCGCAACCACCGGAGGGGCTTCCTCCTCCACTGCTGCCGGAGCCTCGTCAGCTAACTCGGGAACCGGGACGTCCCCTTCACCAGTCAGTTCATCCTCCGCAGATTCGCTACTGGCGGCAGCTTCCACCTCGGCTATGGCTTCATTGAGAACATCAAGATCGCTGGTTAAATCACCACTGGGAACTTCGTTGGAGTCAATCTCGTTCGTTGTTTCGTCAGGCTTGGCTGCAGTTCCACCCACTTCCACGGCCTGGGCAAACTCCTTCACCAGATCCTCGCCCTTTTCACCAGTGGCGGCTACCTCCTCTTCCTCTTTGCCTTCATCGGCGACAGGCTCTTCGACCTTACCGCTAGTGGCGCCAACCGCATCGCCCATCTCCTCCAGTTGACGCTTAAGGCGGGCGTTTTCCTCTTTGTAGAGCGAGAGATCGGCAATGTCGTCTTCGATGATCTCGTACTCGGCCAGCTTGCCTTCTAAGTCGCGGATTTTTTCCAGATAGGACGAGACATCAACTTCAGGGGCACCCTCTGGCGGACTGCTGGCCTTAAGCATTTGGATTTCAGCTTCCTTTTGTGCCAGCTCTTGCATGATCTTTTCCATGGAAGCACTACCCGCACCAGCTAGCTCTGCTCCAGCGTCTGACAACTCACCTCCGGACGAAACCGCAGCTGGGTTTGCCCCAGTACCAGGAGAAGATCCAGTCGCAATTCCTTTTTGTGCGATCTCTTTGAGTGTGGCTTCAAGAGAGCCCAAATCAGAAATATCCAAGGCCTCGCCCGATTTGTTCTTTCCTTTGCCAAAGATAAGCAACACAAACCACGCACCAACCAACAGGAGAATTACCGCAATTAGCCATTGGATAATGACAGCGAGATTGGAGATAAAGAAATTTAAGAACGCATCCATGCTTGTTTCTATTATTCTCGCTGGCTGTGGAAGAAATCGTCAAGAAAACCATCGGTTTAGATACAAGGCCGGCACCAAAGACCGTGATCTGTTAAGCTCGCCTAAAGAATTCTGTCCCTCAAATGGGATTTATGTTAGACCTTAGTCTATGAACTCCCACAATACTCAACAATTTGAGCTCCTTATTCAAGGTGGTGAGTGTCTTCTCCGACAATCCGATGGCAGTTGGAAGCTTGAGTCCGTGGATCTGGGGATCTCTTCGGGACGCATTCAGGTCCTTGGTTCGCTCAAGCCCGAGCAGGCCAAGACTGTTTTTCAAGCCAAAGGACTACAAATTCTTCCTGGACTGATCGATACCCAAGTTCATTTTCGCGAACCTGGATTGGAGCACAAAGAAGACCTGGCCTCGGGAACGCGAGGGGCTCTATTGGGTGGCATCACCGCAGTATTTGAGATGCCCAACACTAAACCCAACACGGTGTCGGCTTTGGATTTGGCTGACAAGATGACCAGGGCAAAAAATCGTGCGTGGACTCACTATGCCTTTTACCTGGGAGCTTCAACGGAAAACATTCACAAGTTGGCTGAGTTGGAAGTCCTCCCCGGCTGTTGCGGAGTAAAGATTTTTATGGGTAGCTCCACCGGCAGTCTGTTGGTTGCTGAAGATGAGCAGCTTCGGCAGGTTTTAAGCGTGGGCAAAAGGCGGGTTGCGGTGCACTGTGAGGATGAGTTCCGCTTGAAGGAGCGATTCTCTTTGGTGGAGAACTCTCCTGGTCGGGTGGAACTCCACCCTGAATGGCGGGACGTGGAAACGGCATTGCGGGCCACCAAGCGCATCGTTCAATTGGGACGCGAGACTGGTCACCCGCTGCACATTCTTCACGTAACCACCGCTGAAGAAATGGAGTTCCTCAAGGATCAAAAAGATATCTGCACAGTCGAGTGTACACCTCAGCACCTGACCCTGACGGCACCCGAATGTTATGAAAGGCTCGGGACGCTGGCGCAAATGAATCCTCCCATCCGAGACGAGCGCCACCGGCAAGGTCTTTGGAAGGCCGTCACCGACGGAGTGGTGGATGTTCTTGGCTCTGACCATGCTCCTCACACCCGGGATGAAAAACGTCAAGAGTATCCCAAAAGCCCTTCGGGCATGACGGGAGTGCAGACGATTGTACCTTTGATGCTCAATCATGTGAGCCAAGGGCGTTTGAGCCTCGGGCGCCTGGTGGAACTCCTGGCTTATAACCCATCCCGCATCTGGGGGCTGGAAGGGCGAGGCGAGATCAAAGTGGGGGCTCGGGCTGATTTGACGGTCATTGATATAAATCGTGAAGAAGAGATCACTAATGGGTGGATTGCCAGCAAATCAGGGTGGTCCCCATTTGACGGCTACAAAGTAAAAGGGTGGCCGATCGCCACCCTTCTTAATGGCCAAGTGGCCATGCGGGACAAAGAAATCGTTGGAGCACCAGCGGGTCGGCCGCTGGATTTCCAACTTTAAACCACCAACGTACAACCTTTCCTAAATACCACCAGCATTGGCCTGAATATGGCGACAGGACCCTAGGTCCTCATTGTTCTGGTAGTAGACCCGACCTTCCATATAACAAACTTTTTGGCAGCTCATGCCGTCTTCCCGCTCGACCAATTCCATAAAACAGGATTCACGGCCACCGGCTGCGGTTTCAAGTGGCTCAGCAAGAACGGCGGGACAGCGCTTGCGTACTCTGAGGGCCGAGCCCTCCCCTTCTGGCGTTGTCACCCACAACCAATAATCCGCATCACAATTAAGATACTGAAGTTGATCCACGATTAGATTAAAGCCGCCACCCACACACTGGGCTTCACCGCCGGTGAGAGATTCACCCTGGCCGTCATCCAATTGCCAAAAAAGGAGCTTACTCCCTTTGCGGGCACAAAGACCGTCCAAGCTGGTTTCATTGACCTCAGACTGCAAGTCGAGTGAAGGCTCCACAAAGGTCACCTTGGCTTCGATCCAGTCCTCAATCACACGAACGGTATCGCCCTCTGCGGGTGCACTGGTGTGTGACCCTGCTGGTGAGCAGTTCTGATACTGGGAGAGAATAAGCGCACCTGATAAGGCTATCAGGACGACTCGGATATCTTTCCGGTTCATCTTTGGTCCTTCGTTTACGTTCTACAGTTCGAACCCGATCTCTTTAACCGTTCCATCAGCGCGGAGCGCGACGGACCGGCAACTTCTTGTTCTTCAGAACACGCACATATTCCATTTGCGTGTTACGGGTGCAACTGGCCAACACGACGAGGCCGATGCCACAAAATAGAAAAGTTGCCAAAAGTTCCATATAACCAGTCTACAGGGGGTTTCCCACGAACCGTGAACCCAATCTTAAGACTGTCTCATCATCGGACAGAGGCTCCTAAATTCCGCCACCGATAAACTGACGGAAATCGTCCCAACATTGAACAAAACAACCATCAGTCTGACTTATCCATATAATAACCTGCCACAATGCAGATTAATGGTTAGATTTCGCTCACTTAGGGCAGAGAAAAGATGGCGGCTTGCTCACGCTCTGGCACTGGGATTGTAGTGATTGAGAAGTGCGGAGGAATATGAAATGGCGTACTGGTTCTCACTAGAAGGATTTGCTGCCGGATTGACGGCTGTGGCTCTCGGAGCCCACCTGGTGTCCGTCATATTTAACGGCTAAATGAACCTTCACCCGCGCTTGAGGCGGGCAGCATAAAAACCATCGTTGAGGCCCTGACGGGGCAAGAGGACCTCCTCGTCCTCTAAGACCCACTCGGAATGGGCCGCTAAAAAGGCCTCCACCTGCTGGCGATTTTCCGAGGGAAACAACGAACAGGTGGCATAGACCAGCTTTCCACCCGACTTCACCATCTTGGCGTATCCGGAAAATATCTCCTTCTGGGTCTGCAGCAAACGATCGCACTCTTCCTGACTCAGCTTCCACTTGGTGTCGGGATTGCGGCGAATCACTCCAGATCCTGAGCAAGGAACATCCAACAACACCCGATCCATTTGCCCCTGCAGCCTCTTGATCACTTTGGTGGACGAGATCTCCTTCACCTCAATGGTATCCGCGCCGGCTCTTGAAGCCCGCTTGCGCAGCTCCTTGAGTTTCCACTCATGAATATCCAGGGACATGATCTTTCCCTTGTTGTTCATCAGTGCCGCCAGATGAAGGGACTTCCCTCCGGCCCCCGCACAGGCGTCCACCACGCGATGCCCTGGCTCCACCTGTAGAAAGGGCGCCACGGTTTGTGAACCCACATCCTGAACCTCAAACCAACCGTTTTTAAAAGCTTGGGTGACAAACACATTGGCTCGCTGATCAAGCATCAGGGCATCGGGAAACTCGGCAACCAAAGAACAACTGATGTTTTCCGTCTGCAGGTCCTTTTTTAATTTTTCAGGACTGGTTTTGAGTCTGTTGGTGCGCAAAAAAATGGGCGCCTGGGAGTTGGACAAATGGGCCACCTCAGACCAATGTTCACCCAGCTCTTCCGTGCCCTTTTCCCACAACCAATCAGGATAGGACTCCCGTGTCGCCCCGGCGGGCGCTGTCTCCCACAACTCAATGACTCTACCCGCATCGGCCGACCAACCTTCGTCGTGAAAAGGAGTCAGGTCGAATCCATGAATGGAAAACCAGGCCACCAGGACCTGTCGAAATTCCTCCTCGGAAACCTGCCCCTGAATGTGGACCTCCGGGAGACCGGCAGCCCACCTGAGCCTCCGCCACCAGCGAACGGTTTCATAGAAGGTCTCGGCAAAAAACCGTCGATCCCTACCGCCCATTTTCTTGTTTTCTTTAAAGTGCCTCTCCAGCACTTTGTCCGCGTAGTAACCGCCATTAAAAGTGTCGTTGAGAACTTTGATGAGCCCGTAGAGCCAGGGCCGGTGCAGTCGTGGTTGGGGGGAATTCATTTGTGGCCTTTAGAAATTAAACACCGTACCCACGGCGGCAAAAACGCCGTTGTACTGGCCATCACTGAGCAGGTGAATGTGATTTTTTAGACCGGCTTCCACTGTCAAACCAGCACTGCCAAGTAACTCAAAAAACCTCACCCCAGTGATCAATTGATAATCAAAGGAAATAGAGCCCTCATCATCGATCTGTTTAAAATAGATTCCCAGTCCCGCGCCAGCGCCAAAATAAAGAGGAAATCCGCTGTTGGCATCGGGAAAAGTCACCACCGGCATGAGGCTCATCTTGAGGGGCTTCCCCTCTTTAAGTTTGTATGTGTTGAAATCCACCCTCAGATACAAATCCATGGAGTTGACCCACTCGCCAATTCGGTAGGTCACACCCGCCGTCAACTTACCTGCATCTTTATTGTCCCTACTTCCCCACTTATAGACGTCGTCGTCCAAATATGTACCGACGTGGAGAGCCAGAACACGAGGTCCCCCTGCTTGGGCAGGAGATCGACCTGAACCCCGATCATCCACTTCAATCACGGGTTGGGGATTCACCTTTTTGCGGTCAGCAAAGTACTTACTGGCAGCTTTCTTGCCTGTTTGCCGTTCGCCACCCTGAGCCCGGTGCCCATAGCCAATGCCTACCAGCAGCATAAGACAGAAAGACAAACAACAGAGGTGGGCCGATCGCTTCATAGCCCCATTGTCTGTAAAATCCCTTTTGGGTTCAATGAGATTTTGCCCCGTGGCAATCTTTGCCAAGAGCGACAACCATCGGAAATCACGAGGACAGGCGCCTTGACCCGGGGGGCAAACTGATTTAATCCTGACCGCCTATTTAGGGGAAGGAATGCATCAATGAACTGCCCACAGTGTGATCACCCGGAAAGCCGGGTTCTCGATACGCGCATCCAAAAGGAAGGGGACATCCGTCGGCGAAGGGAATGCCTGCAGTGCAAGTACCGCTTCACCACCTCGGAAGCCATCCTCTCCACCTACCCCATGATCGTAAAGAAAGACGGCCGGCGCGAGCAATTCTCCAAAGAGAAGCTCCAACGCGGCATTCAGCGCGCCTGCCAAAAGAGACCCATCAGTCTGTCTCAGATCGAACACGTGGTGGACAAAATCGCCAAGGCCGTAATGGAGGCGAGCGACAAGGAAGTGCCAGCGGAGTTTGTTGGTCAACAGGTCGTACGCGAATTACGCACCCTGGATCATGTGGCCTATGTCCGATTTGCCAGTGTCTACCGCACCTTTCAGGATATCCAGGAATTTGTTGATAGCCTTGAGCGCGAAACGCAGGCCGAGGTATGAAGCCTGCGCCCTCCCGTCGCCAGTCCCGTGAATTGGTCCTCCAGGTTTTGTTTCAGCAGGAGTTCGCTCCTGGGCTGGATTTTCACGCCGGACTGGAGAGCTTTAAGAGTAGCTTTACAGCACCCGTAGAAGTCTGGGAATACGCCGAGGTCTTGCTCAAAGGCATTAGTGATCAGCGCGAACATATCGACCAGATGATTGAATCCCACGCCAGCAACTGGACAGTGGCGCGCATGGCCTTGGTGGATCTCAACCTCATGCGCATTGCCGTGTTTGAGATACGCCTGGCGGAAGAGAAGATTCCTCCAGCCATTGCCATCAATGAAGCCGTTGAATTGACGAAGAAATACGGCACCAACGAATCCGCAAAATTTGTAAACGGCATTTTGGATCAAGTGGCCCAATCCGAAGCTTGACCCGACTGCCAAAACCGAATGTGATAGATTTATGGCCATTCAAAAACTTTCACAGGCTGGAGCATTTGGGGCGGGATCTGACCTGTGGGTCTTACCCCAGGTTGAAGTCTCTCAGTGGGCGCGAAAAATTGACTGGTATTTGAACTTTCAGATCTCTCGGGCCAAGAGCCACACGCCCCGCAAACCAAATACCGAACTCAATGAAATCCTCGTCGAAAATGAACTCACCTTTGTTAAGTACGCAAGGGAGGAGCAAAATCGACCATTGCTTGTCGCCAGTCACTCTCACCTGCCCAACGAAATGACCATGGAAGTTCCCTATAAGGACGAGGCTAAAGGCTGGGTTGAAATTGTGCATCGCAATTGGGATCAACTCAAACGCCCTAATCTCAGGGTGTTTTTGCCACCAGGACTGTCTATGGACGAATTCATTCAGGCCTGGCCCGAACCACAAACCTCAGTGGATATAACCCTGGTCAGCGAGGTTGTTTCGGGAAATAATTAACAGACGGGATCTTGTGGAACCCGCTGTTTTCCTGGAGTGACCTCTATGCTCGAACGAGAAATTCCAAAACGTCGCCTCAGCTCTCGGTCGGCCAGCAACTGGACCACTCCTCGCCTGCGTCAGTTGTTTCAACACTTTCAAACTGTCGAGGAAAAACTCGGTGCCTGGCTGGAAAAAGACAGCGAGGAACAACAGCAGCAGGCGAAGGAAACCCTTCAGCAAATGCATTCCTTTCAGGTCGATCAAAATCTCTCATTGGTGAAGGCCCTCGTTCCTGATTTGAGTTTAAGTGGTCGGGACGTTCCATCTCTGGTGCTGGAAAACTTGGTGCCCTTTTTCGATGCGGGATTCTTGTTGAAGTCCCGAGGAGGGCAAAAGCCAAACCTGGAACAATTCTTTTTTCGTGGAGTGGTTTTTCCACTTCCCAAAGAGGGCATAGCATACAGCCGCCCACTTCCCCAGCCGGGACCCTCGCTGATAAAGAGTATGGCTGCCGGCAAATGGTTAACTCAAAGTGGATTTTCTTTTCTTCAAGTCGATTCGGATGCAGAGGCCTTTTTGCTTCAACCACTCCCCAGAGTTTACTTTGTTCTGATTTCTTCAATTGCCGGACCCTGGCGCCAGGATCATCTAAGGCAGGCCCAAAGACTCATCAATAATGCCTTCGATGGTTATCAGGAAACCAAAGAGGAACCTCTAAAATGAGTCGGGTGCAAGGGACGATCTATATTATTTCTGACGGCACGGGCGAAACTGCGGCCACCATGGTGCGGGCGGCCTTGGTTCATTTCCACGACAAAGAAATCAATATTGTTCGCTGTAAGAACGTGCGCACTGAAGAGCAAATTGAAAATCTCATGGGCGAGGTGTTCGACAAGAAAGGCCTGGTCGCCCATACGGTAGTGAGCAATTCCATGCGCAAAAAGATTTTGGAATCTGCTTCGGAAAAGGGCATCCCCGCCATTGATCTACTCGGCCCCATGATGAATCTTCTCGACGACTATTTTGGCGGCACCCAGGGTCAGGACGCCAAGGTGGGTCTGCTGCGGACGGTGGACGAAAGGTACTTCAAACGCATCGAGGCCATCGAGTACACGGTTAAGCATGACGATGGCAAACTACTGACGGATTTAGACCAGGCCGATATCGTTTTGGTCGGCATCAGCCGTACCAGCAAAACCCCGCTGTCAATTTTTATGAGCCACAAGGGCTGGAAGGTGGCCAACATTCCCTTGGTCGTGGGCACTCCCCTGCCAGAAGAATTATTTAAGATCGACCAACGCAAAATCGTCGGCCTGATGATTGATCATGACAGCCTGTTGCGCATCCGCCGTAAACGTTTGGAAAAGTTTGGCCAGGACCCGGGGGGCGAATATGCCAGCCTCAAATACATTGAAAAGGAAATGGAATACGCCCAGGAACTTTTCAAAAAAAATCGCAAATGGCCTGTCCTTAACGTCACCGACCGCGCCATGGAAGAAACCGCCGCTGAAATCATCCGCATCGTCGCCTCCCGCATGGATCTCCCCTACGACCAAATGCTGTAAAAAGGTTCTATAAAAAGGTTCCAGGTCCTCAAGTGATATGCGCAGTCCCAATTTCATTCTTGAGACCGAGATTGGGACTGCGCATATCACTTGAGGACCTGGAACCTTTTTTCCATCTCCGATATCGGATATCTGATATCTGATATCCGATATCCGAGTTTAAAACTCCCCCGCCCCTTCCCTCAGCACTTCCGGCTCGCCATTAATAAAGCTGACGATGGTGCTGGGCCCGGCGAATTCGTAATCGCTGGGGTCGAGAATCATGGCCAACTGATGGCCAATGCTCTCTTCAATCAAGTATCCGTAGATCTCGATGGAGTCATCACTGATCCCCAGCATTTCAAGGGTGACGTTGGAAGAAAGCAAGGCATTGTCGTGCACGCGAATCAGCTCCTGTACCAAGCGATTGGGAGGAAAGCGAATACCGATTTCATGATCCTTTTTTGAGGCCTTAAGGTGTTTAGTAATTGTCTTTTCGGCTTCAAAGATAAAAGTGTAATGCCCGGGAATCTTGTTCTTGATGAGACGAAATACTTCTGTCGAGATGCGCGCCAGATGGGAGGCCCTCGAAACGGCATCGCAAAGCAAACTAAAGTGCTTTTCCGCATCGGCTTTGCGCATTTGATAGAGTTTTTCCACTCCAATTTTATGAAAAGGATCGCAGACCAAAACCCAATTGGTGTCCGTCGGCAGACACACCAATTGCCCCTCTTTTAGGGCATTCGAGGCCTTCTGCAAAATCCTCGTGTCCGGGTTTTGGGCAATCACATATTCAATCAAGACTAAGCCCTACTTTTTGAATCCTACTTGATTCCCTGTTGCTGGAGGGCTCGATAAAAGACGTCGACCATCGGTTCGATCTCTGAGCCCTTTTGCGAGTAGAGATTCACATTCACCATGTATTTGACTTCCTCGATTTCGATCTGAGTCATGCGATTGGTCTTCACCTGCTTGCGAATACTATGGGCAGGCAAAAAGCCCCAGCCTAAGCCAGATTCAATGACCCGCTTAAGAGTGCCCACATTGTCGGATTCAAACACGGTGACTGGGTTCACGCCCGCCTCTTGCAGCTTCTTTTCCACCATCATGCGAAATGAGGGGTACTTTTCGGAAAAGGAAATAATCGGCCGAGTGGCAAAGTCTTTGACTTCAATGTGATTGGGAATGGAAGTATCACGACCAGAACCCACCAGCCACATCTCATCTTTAAACAAGAATCTCTTGTCGAAGTGCTCGAACTCGATGCCATACTCTTTTTTGAGGTCAGGTAAGATGGCGATGTTGACGTTTTTGTTTCTCATCTCACTGATGATCTTCTCACCCGATCCATAGACGAGCTTGATCTGTAGTCGCGAATTGTGCTTCAGGAACATCCCGACAATCGGGCTGATCATATACAAGCCTAGCGAGTTGAGAGTTCCAATCTTCAGGTATCCCGACATCTCCTGGGACATGGTTTTAATCGCCACTTCAGCCTGTTGGGTGAGAAACAAAATTCTTTTGGCATAATCGTAGAGCATCTGCCCTTGCAGTGTTGGCTTGACCTGGCGCACTCCCCGTACCAATAGGTCCACTGCCAACTCCTCCTCCAAATTGCGAATCTGCTGACTGACAGCCGGTTGAGTGAGAAACAATTTGTCGGCTGCTGCCGTCATGCTGCCTTCACTGAGAACGGTACAAAACGTGGTGAGTTGTTGCAGGTTCATCGATGCCTCCACCTAACTTTGAGTGCCTACGGAGTTTAACGCCCCTAATATAAGCGATCATTATGCGTCTGTGGAGTGTGCCCTTTACTTTTCTACATAAACCAAATCTAAATAATGCGACGAGTTAGTGAAATTAATACGATTTCAACCACTTAGGCCCCTTGTATCGCGCACCCTGACTAAGCAACGAGCAGGAAATAATTACACCAAGGTGCCGTTATGGAACTCCTTTGGAATTTTTAACTGCCTGTAATCATGGGTTTTTTCCTATGGACATAAGTCGAGCTTATGGAGACGGTCAAAATTACTTGAATTGAAAACTCTCAGCAGATCGAGGAACTATGGTCCCCGGGAACAAGGGGGGGACCGATGAACTTCTGTATCAAGAAGGCAACAAGAAATTCTGTACCAATCATGCTGGGAGCCGCGCTGGCTCTGGCCCTAACTTCATGCGGAAAATCCGATCTGCGCTCTCATCGTCAGATTCGCAAACATGCACCACAAAACTCCCAAGATGTGGGCGTGATGGTTCAGGGTGTTGCGGACGAGGATGTGGCCCAGATGTTGGATCAAAACCCAGAGGCTCAGGCCCGGGTGATCAACAGTAAGCACGGCATCTATGAGATCTTTAATCTTGAACCTTCCACCCTTCGCGCCGAATGGCCTGAAGCTCAAATTGTGCGCAATCGCTTTTTCCAAACTTTTGAAAACAAGGTCCTTCCATCTATGGAAGAGCGTATGATGATGCTCGCTGAAACCGTCAATACGGGCGGAGACAAACTTGAGCAGTGTGTGGAAGATCTCAAATCGCCCACTCCAGAAATTGAAGTCACGCAGTCCTCTGAGGACATCAGCGATCAAGTCATGGATTTAGGAGGCGATTTCACTCTTTCCAGCGGCAAGAGCACAGCCCACCCAGACCATCCTTCTGATTTAAAGGTCGGCTGGTTGGTGATGGCTCCTCAGGGCTCCAAAAAAGGGCGAGAGATCTTTTTTGCTCAGTCCATTAAATACCAACCTGATGCCTATGGAATGTACAACATTTTGATGGTGGTGCAGGACAGTCGTAAAGTTTGCGCCGGCGCCTCTTTTGAAGTGATCGTAACCGGTAACAAGGACTTTGTTGGTAACGACGTCAATGTCGACGACATTCTTAAGCAATTCGACCGCAAGACATTTACTCACCTCCCTGAAGTTCATGCTGATGAAGCTCAAACAGAAGCCAAAGGGCAAGGGGTTTTAATTGCCGTGATCGATACCGGCGTGAACTACAATCACGCCGCACTGGTAAAGAACATTTGGACCAACAAGAAGGAAATTCCTGGAAACAATATCGATGATGATGGCAATGGCCAAATCGACGATATCACCGGCTACGACTTCGTGAATAACGATGGCTCTCCTTATGATGACCAGGGCCACGGTAGCCACGTCGCTGGATTGGCCGCGTCCTCCTTCTTCGGATTGGCGCCCAAGGCGCAAATCATGGCCATCAAAGGTTTAGGCCCTGCCGGTGGTGACATCGCCAGTATCGTGGGTGGCATCTACTACGCTGTTGATAATGGTGCCAAAGTCCTGAATATGTCCTTCGGTAACTACGGCCCTCCACACCCGGCCATGGTTCAGGTGATGGACTACGCCGAAGCCAAAGACGTGGTGATATTGGCCGCTGCGGGCAATGGACATCCGACCCTGGGGACTGGATTGGATACTGACAAGGTGGCTAACTTTCCTTCAGCCCTGCCTCACGACAACATCGTGGCGATAGCCGCTAAGGACACGAAGAACATGTTGGCCCCTTACTCAAACTACGGAATTCAAACTGTCGATGTGGCGGCTCCAGGTGGTAATGCACCAGACGATGTCATCGTCTCCAGCTTCCTGGACAACCCTGACGATGTGGCCTTTATCGGAATGTCCGGAACTTCCATGGCCACGCCAATTGTGAGCGGAGTTGCAGCTCTCATGCTGAGCGCCAACCCCACTCTCAAGGCTTCGGATGTGAAAAAGATCCTGATGACCAGTGGTCCTCAGGTGCAAGGATTGGATAAGTTTATTAAGTCAGGTCGTAATGTGGACGCCCTGGCTGCAGTGCAAGCTGCAAAAGCAATGCTTCCTTTGGCAGTGGGAAGCATTCAGTAAAGTCTAAAGTGGCACGGGGATGGGAAATTGCCAAGAGGGGGAGGGTTCACCTGCAAAGGTGAACCCGTTTTTTATGTTTCATTGTGAGACACCCCTGATGGTCTAGGCCTCTGTCCGGGTTTGAGACACAGTTGACCCTTATTTGCTCGCCGTGTTGGTGGTTTTTCCCTATAATTATCCCTATCTAGCTTGAGGAGCGAAGGATGGGGAATCGCCGCATGAGGCCTGCATACATCATATCACTTTGCCTTTTTTTCCTTTTGTCTCTTCCAGCAGAGGCAAAACTGTTTCGCAATGCCTATGTCAGCTTTGAGCTGCCACCAAATTGGGATTGCCGCTTAGAGGGCACTGAGTGGGTTTGCGTCAGTAAGTTTAATGAGAAGTCCAGAGAAGCCATTATCATTTTGACGGCCAAAGAGGTGGGACCTGCAGACACTCTCCAGGCCTATTTGGCCCACCTAAAAACTCCACGCACAATTCCGGATGCAGTGGGAAAACCGATCCCCTCCAAGCTCATCGGAGTTAAAACCCGTACCATCAACAACCATATGTGGGTGGATGGAATGCACATGGGAAGTGAAGTCACCTCCTACTACACACGCTACCTGGCCTCGGTGAAGCAAAATATTGCCATCTTGGTGACTTTCAGTGCCCACAAAGCACATTACACCAAGTACAGCGCCGACTTCTTAAAGGCCATTCAATCCTTGCGAGTTGTGGCAACTAAAACAATGCTAGCCAACAAGCCTCTCACCACCCCTCGTGGCTCTGGTGAAACTTTTGGCGCTCCCATCGGCCAGGTCCTTCCTACCAATATGGGCGAAGAACTTCCGCCTGAGTCTTCCGGTAGCGGCAAGATGGGGTCGACGGCAATCGGCCTCATTGTTCTCCTATTAGCGGGAGGCTATTGGTTCTTGTTTATGCGAAAGAAGAAAAAGAAGGGTGGTCTCTAAGCGTGAGATCAGGGGTATCCTTGTCTCCATATCAGCATCGCTCACTCAAGTGGTGGCTTGAACGCCTCCCCTTCCTTTTGGCCCTAGTCGCATTGGGCATTGCCCTTGCTCACCCATCGGCCCAGGCAAAGGTGATGAAGACCGCCTATTTGAGCTTCAACATCCCAGATGCCTGGGACTGCCGTCGCGAAGACGCATTTGCCTATTCCTGCCGGCCCAACGCCAGAAAAAAAGTCCAGGATGCGATCATTATCATCTCTGCCAAGGAAGCCGGGCCAGAGGATACCTTTGCCTCTTTTCAGAAGTACCTAAACGTCCCCCGAACACTCAATGTCATGGGCAGTACCCCTCAGGTGTCGCGGGTTCAATATGTCCGCCTGATTCAAATCAACAAGCAGGCCTGGGCTGATGGCGCCCACCTCAATAGTGAAATCCAGGGGTACTTCACCCGTTACTTGGCTACGGTAAAAGAAAAACTATCCGTACTCATCACTCTTTCGGCTGCGCAAAGCCGGTGGAAAATGTTCGAAAAGGATTTTGCCACAATAGTGAACTCTCTGGTGCTCACAGACAATCAAACGGTGCTACAACAGCCCTATACGCTGGGACAGACTCCACAGACCCAGGGACAACTCCCGGCCGGGGGTGCCCAGATCAGTCCACAGGCGGGAGTCACGCCAATGCCGGCCAAAGAGACACCCAACTACACGCTGATGCTGCTCGCCGCCCTTGCCGTCGTCGGTTTGTTTGTTTACGCCTTTAAGAAATAGACCAAATCCTAATTGAGCTGGAAAGGCTCGGAATAGACCCAGACTGCTTGGCTTTCCCGACCCTTGCGAACCAAACGGGTCAGATATCTTAAGGCAAGGCGATATGTTCCCTCAACAAGAGGCGGTTGGGATCTGGAGTAGATGTTCCTGTGCTCGATCTTGATCCACTGCTGTTGTTCAAAGCCAATGGCAATCAGCTTTCGGGGACAGTGTTGCTCCTTGTTGGGAGCAGAACTCAAACGCTTCCATTGATCTCCCTGCCGTACTTCTAAAACTGCAAAACCGTCACAGTCGGCTTCAACCAGCACGTCCTGAGTGAAATCATTGCGCACCGGAACATTTATATGCTGAGGGGTGATATCGGTAGGACTCAAGATCCTCACCAGTGGGACTTCTCGCACACCCTTAAGGCGGTGCTGGATCATCTCCCGCTCCGCCCGCTTACAGTCCACTAGGCTGCGTCCCTTGAGACCTGCACAACTGGCCTCGGCCGCTCTTTGCCCCATCAAACCCAATAGGGATACGAACCCTACCGAAACCACCAAGTTGATACCCCTCATTCCTCACCTCCCTCCTCAAAAGGTACCGGGTTCCCATGGGTGCGGCAATGCACAACAAGGGTGAAGTTTTGTGCAATGCCGCACCCATGGGAACCCGGTACCTTTTACAAGCCATTGCCTGGACTTGGCCTGAAGATTGACCACGACTATACTGGTCATCGTTTGTTTTGGGATCGTACAGGGGGATGTGAATGGCTTCGGGCGACTGGCTTGTGAATCTTGGAGATTTTCTCAAGTACTACAATATCACGCCGAATATGCTTTTGTTTTTTTCGGCGGTTGTCCTCATCGCTTTTGTTTTCAGTCTCCGTGAGTTCATGTCCTGGCTGTCAAAAACTTCCAGCCTTCGTCGGGACCTCGCGACCATGAAACACACATTGAATATCATGGAGCAAAAGATCGACGCCCTATTAGCCATGCGCATGGGCGATTCCATGAAGTCCGAAGAGATGGATGATTTCATCCTTAAAAAGCCCCTCAAAAAGAGGCCTGAGAAAAAGACCTTCGACATTTCCCATTAGGTACCTACTGAATGTACTCGGTGTAGTTCTTCACCTGCACGATGCCGATTGGGCGCAATTGAGAAATGACCTTGTCCTTTGGGGAAAACACCAAAACCTTCATATTGTCGGGTTGAAGATACTTCTTGATCACGTCATTCACTTCTGAAGTCTTGATCTTACTAATGTCGCGTAAGTAGTTGGTCAAATAGGTGTCGGGAACCTGATAGAAGCGCAAGACCAACATGGTTTCCGCGAGGCGCTCTGCCGTCTCAAGGGCCCGCGGGAAGACGCCCAATAACAGGGCCTTAGCATCCGCCACCTCTTTGTCCGTCACGCCCTTGTTTTGAAAGTCCTGAATGACCTTTAGAGTTTCAGAAACAGTCTCACCCACCTTTTCGTGGCGGGTAAATGTGGCTACAGTAAATGGACCCGTATCCTTACGGGCATCAAACTCCGAACGAATGGAGTAGGTCAATCCACGGCGGTCACGAATCTCGTCGACCAAGCGGCTATGAAAAGCTCCTCCCAAAATCGTATTAGCCACCCGAAGCTTGAGGAAATCTGGGTTGGTACGCTTAATACCCGGATGACCCAAACGAATCTCAGATTGCTTGAGATCTGTTTTATCGATGATTTGGATTTGTAATCCCGTAATGGCTGGAACCTCAGGATAGGTGAAATCGGTCTGTTTGCGGGATGACCATTCGGCAAAAGCCTTCTCCAAGTCCTCCACGATTGTTGGGTTAAAGTGCCCGACCACCGCCAATTGGGCATTATTGGGACGATAGTGCTTGAGGTAATACTTAATAATATCCTTTTTGCGTAACTTGGTGACGTCCCGTTTACGCCCCAACACCCTCCGTGCGTAGGGGTGTGATCCATATAGGTAGGAATCAAACATCAGGCCGGCAAAATGACCAGGATCATCCACCGTCCTCTGCAGTTGGGAGAGAACCTGTTTTTTGACCCGATTGACCTCGCTGCCCGAGAAAGAGGGCTCCGTCACCATCTCTGAAAAGTTCTTTAAAAGTTCCCCTTGATGTTGCGCCAAAGTACTGGCCGAAATCAGAGTGTAGTCCTGCCCCACACTGACCGACAGCTCAGATCCGATCTGCCCCATGGCATCGGCCAACTCCAGGGCTTTGCGCTTGGCTGTTCCCTTGTCTAACAACTCACCCACCATTGATGCCGTGCCTGATGCTGCCTGTGGGTCCTCACTGCTTCCCGCACGAACCAACATCGCAAGACTAAAATAAGGAAGTGACTTGTCCTCAACCATCAGCACTTTCATGCCGTTCTTCAATGTCGCCTCTTTATAGGATCTCAGCTTAAAACCACCTCCTCCCGGGAGGGTGGCACAACCAGCAATAAGGAGAACCAGGGATACCAAAGTCAGAATTCGAATTTTCATATTTAAGCTCCCTCACCAGATCTGGAGGTTGATGTTGCCGCTGAAGTTTTTGGTTTAACACGAATGATAGATCTTTGTGCCGGCTTCAGATATTTCTCAGCCACCTCTTTGATTTGCTCAGCTGTGACGGCATTGTAGCGGTCCAAATCCTTAAACATGATGGAGTAGTCATTGAAAAGGACCTCATTGAGCGCGATAGCTCTTGCCTTTCCCGACACTGTTTTGAGCGAGTCCACGTAGTCAATCATGACCTGAGTTTTGGCCTTTTGCAGTTCTTCTGGCTTAACCAGCTCATTGCGGAACTTCCAGAGTTCGGTGTAGACCGTATTAATGGCTTTCTCCATGTCTGCTCCAGGTTTTACGCTGCAAATCACCTGAAAGAGGCCTGCGCGAAGTGGAGTATAAGCCCAGGAGGAAACTGAATTGGCAATCTGTTGGGAGTACACCAACTTCTTGTGCAATCGACTGGAACTGCCATTACCTAAGATATTTGACAGCAGGTCGAAGGCATAAGCCTCGTCCTGTCCAGCAGGAGGCGCCTGGTAGGCCACGGAAAATGTTGGGTTCTGGACATCCTTCACCAACTGAGAATTACGCTGTGCCTTTTGCTCAGGCTCCGGATCAAACTTTAGTTCAGGGATGGATTGAGAGGGGATTTTAGCGTAGTACTTTTCAATCAGTGATTTGGCCTGACTGGATTTAAAATCTCCAGTGATCACCAGAACCGCATTGTTGGGAGCATAGAAAACCCGATAAAACTCTTTCAAATCGTCGATCGAAGTGGCGTTGAGATCGCGCATATAACCAATAACGGGCCAACGATAAGGATGCACCCGAAAAACTGTTTCAAATACGTTTTCATGCAAGTATCCGTAGACGTTGTTTTCCACACGATAACGCCGCTCTTCCTTAACTACCTCTCTTTCATTCTTGATTTCTTTTTCATCAAAACCAAGATTGCGCATACGGTCTGATTCGATGTCGAGGATCAGTTCTAACTTCCCGCTCGGCATATTCTCATAGTAGCCAGTATAATCGCGAGTGGTGAAGGCATTATTGGTTCCTCCATTGGCCTGAATCTGCCGGTCCAACTCACGATTTGGGTATTTTGGTGTTCCCTTAAACATCAGGTGTTCAAAAAAGTGGGCAATCCCCGTGCGTCCGGGATGCTCGTTCGCCGATCCAACCCGAAACCATTGGTGGATACTGATAATGGGTGCCGAGTGGTCTTCGTGAAGGAGCACGGTCAGCCCATTGGAGAGCTGATACTTTTCCACCGGAAATCGGATCTGATCAGCGATGCTCACCTGGGTTGGAAGTTCGGCCTGGGCAGAAAAAGAAATCAATACAGACAGGAAAAGCCAACGAAACATAGGAGGGTCCTCCACAAGATGAATGAACCCCACTATTTTCTCCACTGACCTCGATAGTGTCAATGTGAGGAACTCGAACTGGCCGGAATGATTAGTGAGTTTACTGAACTACGAAATCCGAGAAGTAAACATTGCGAACGACACCTTTGTCGAGGAAACCATTGAGCTGGGAGATGATGCGGTTCTTAAGGTGGAGCTTTCCCTGCACAGTTTCAACCTCAGTGTACACAGTGGTATTGAGAATGCGCACGATAGCGTCTCGAGCTTCGGCCCCCAGTGAGATCACTTCCTCAAAGCCCTCTTCATCCAACATTTCTAGACTCAGCTCCATGCGGATCAATCGACGAGGCACCCCGTCCAAATTGGTATTGAAGGTTTCCATGGTGTACATCACAGGATTTTGTTGGAGGGACTTGCGAAACTCTACCAGCTCTTTGTTAAGTTCTTCCTCTGTCGACACGGCGGGTTTGTGACCCAAGGTCGAGGAATATACCAAAAAGGCCCCACCACCCAGGACGCCAAGGTTTACCACCATGAAGGCAAGAGTGAGAATCTTACCCATGTCCTTCTTAGGCTTTTTGCTTCCTTCTTCCTCTGCCATGGTCCGTGACCCTCCCAAACTCTTATCGGCAGCAGGACTCGGGTCTTAAGGACCTTCTTACGGTCCAGGTCAAGGCGAAAGTCCAGTGTGTCTCACCCCGAGATGCCAAACAGGCTCTCTTTGTCTTCGAATCTGACCCGACGCCCTATTCTTGACTTTCGACTAGTCACCCCCTCTAATGGATGTGGGCATTTTTACAGGTTGCGTAACTGATGATTCGTCTCAAATTGACAGTTCTATTGCTGGCGGCTGGTTTGTTGTGCTCCTATGCCCAAAGTCAGCCCACCCAAGTGGAAAGTGCCACCAACGTGGTTTCAGACGCCCAGGCGGACAAAGAAGACAGCGAAGACGCGACCAAAGGGATGCCAGATCCCCAGGGCATTGCCCCCCCGTCAGGCAAATTCCCAACTACCCTGGTTAATCTGGGTGAAACCGATGCCTTCTCCCCCTACGCATTTATCGTCGACAAATCCACTCGCACACTGACGATTTGGAAGTATGAGGCTGGAAATCTAACCCCAGTTGCCGTCTACCCGTCCGACATGGGCCGAAAGCCAGGTGATAAGACCGTGCTCGGTGATCTGAAAACTCCAGAAGGGATTTACTTTTTCCAGTCCCGTTATGAAGGCGGTCAGTTGGATTTTAACGAATACGGTTCTCGGGCATTCACCATGGATTACCCCAATTTTTTTGATCTCATGGAAAATAAAACCGGCAGCGGTATTTGGCTTCACGCAATCCCTGAAACCAAGTCCCTTCTACGAGGCTCCCGTGGTTGTGTAGTTGTACGTGATGAGGTTATCCAAAAGATCACGGACTTCATTACCCTCAAAAAGACCCCAATTGTGATCCAAGAAAAAGTGACCTACATCACACCTGATGATTTAAAGGGCCGTCGCCAGAGTCTTAATCGCTGGATCGATGGTTGGCGCAAAAGCTGGGAGGCCAAGGATATCAACTCTTACATCGCCTACTATGGTGACCAGTTTAAATCCCTTGGCATGGATCGGGGCCAGTGGCGAGAGTATAAGGAAAATCTAAATTCCAAATACAAATCCATATCCGTCCGGATCAGCGAACCATTGATCGTGGTTCATGACGATGAGGCTGTGGTTCGTTTTATTCAGGCCTATCAGTCGGATTTCAAAGAGGATGTGGGTGAAAAGACTCTGTACTTACGCAAGGACGGCAGTGGTCAATACCGCATTCTCGGAGAACAATGGAAGTCAGTTTCCAAGAAGAACCTGGCTGCCATTAGGCTCACCGAATCCAAAGACTCCAATCTGTAATCGAACCGTTAAGCTTTAGTTAGCCCTCTCACAGTGAATCACCAACATCCCATATAGGGTTCAGATTTTTTTAACCTTTAATCACAAGCCATCCCACCCCTTTTAAGGACTAAAAATCTGACCGAGAAGCCTTAGGTAGATAAAGGGTAGGTATTCCATGTGGTGGCACGTTTGTTCGATACTGAGAATCCTATGTGTGATTGCTGTCCTGAGTGGCTGTCTTTCTCAACCTAAAGAAGACCTGGAAGACATCATCAGCCAGCCAGGAGGAGGTTCGTCCTGGGATAGCCAAAGTCCCACCTTGGGATCAAGCCTTCAGTTCGCTTCCGTTCAAGCCAACACCCTTACCGTTTCCTGGGGAGCCTCCAGCGACAACCTGACCTCTGCCAGTAGTCTTCAATATAGGTTAGTGGTCGCCGTCGACCCTACCGATATCGATACGGCGGCCGAAGTGGCTGCCATGGCTTACAGCGATCCTGACGTCATGATGGATTGGCAAAACGCGCTGGCTAAAAACGTGACGGGCCTAAGTGCTTCAACGACCTATTATTTTGCAGTTGTGGTTCGTGATAGCGCAGGGAACCAGTCTCTCTACCCCCCTCAATCAGTATCCACAATTGCGGCCCTTGCGTGCGGTGATGTTTTCATTCCCGTTCATGCAACCGGCTCCACCAAAGTCAGCCTAGGTGCTGCACCTTCTGCCGTCACAGTGATTTCTGATTCCTCACAACGGCGATCCATCGACTTAGACTCAGAATGCAATATTTTTGTGAACACCTACAATGCCGCCCGCAAGTACAGTAACTCTGGAACTCTTTTGGCCACTTCGCCTACACTTCTCGCCAACAAAGTGGGACCAGTCGCCGTGGCCGGCAACTACGTCATAGTGAGCAAAGAGACCACCATCTATGTATTGAATAAATCTGACCTCACTGTGGTCGGCACTCACAGCCCTGCCTACAGCCCGATGGGCTTTCACTATGGATCTGGAAAACTATTTTTCACTTCTCACAGTGGTCGCTACCTCAGCCGCGTTGACTTTGATGAAAACAGCGGAGCCTTGTCCAATGAAGTTGCCATCACTCTGTCTGCATCGGCTGCCAGTGGCTGGGCCTCAGACATCACCCAAACTCGTGATGGTAGCTACGTGATCAGCTTTTTCAACTCAAAGAAGCTCTACAAATACTCCCTGTCCGGAACCACCATGACCATGATTTGGAATCAATCCACCACCAATTACCCTACTGGCGTAATCGAGCACCCGGATCAAAACCTCTATACCGTCAGCGACAGCGGAGTGATTAGCAAGTTTTCATCCGCTGGAGCCGAAAGCTCTGCCGTTTACATGAGTGGCTTGGGCAGTACATGGGGCTTAGTGCTGAAATAAAAATACTTTGAACGATAAGCTATTGATTTATCGCAAACTGGACTACTTGATTGCTGACGGGCGAATTCGAGGAGCCTGTGGGTACAGCTTGAGAATCACCTCACTCACCTTCTCACCCATCAATGTATCCCCCTCAGGATTGAGGTGACAATCATCGATATAGACATCACTCATAGAATTCAAAGCTTCGGTGAGATCCGACAAGTAGGACCGGGCCTTCACGGAATCTATCGCTGGAGCATAGAAGCTGGGATTTCGTTGCGCAATAGCATCAGTGGTGCGAATTTTCTCTTCCCGCTCAGATAAGCGGTAATCGCCTATGCCCAACACCGGCTGCAAGAAGCCGTGAAAACGAGCTCCAAAAAGATCAGCCGTTGCCCTAATGAGAGTAATGTTCTTGAGCCAAAGCTCATGAGCTGTACCTGGGTTGGCAGGACCCGTCGCCTGACCTTCCATATCCCGAGAAAATTGGGGAGCCTTCATCGCCCTCACCAAGGAAATGAGATAGGGAAAGCCCACTCGCGAGGACTCAATCATTCTCTCGAATATCTGATATTCATAGGTCGTCACCAATGGTTGCTCAGGGAGCTGTGCCCCCTGCATTTCATTTGCGCCGTCGTAAGTAACAATAAGGTTGGGCTGCAGAAACTCAATATCGCGAATAACTTTGAGCAACTCTTGATGAGAGTTGTAGCCACCGACCGCTCCATTTAATACGACTGTCGGCCCCCAGGCCTCCTGAAGTTTCTGATGGAAGGTCTTTACCCACGTATTTTGGCTGAAAACCGTATCTGACGTGGAACCACCAAATACCGCCACCCTTGGGGCTTGTGGGTTATCCATGTGCTCAGAGCCATAGACGATGTAGCCCTCGACATAGACGAGTCCCAACGCCTCCGCCTGCTTTTTGCCGATTGTCCACCCCAACAAGGGATCTAGGGTAGGATAGAAATTAAACTGAGGGGCAATTTGGTTTCCTGATTGAGCCAGCCGAGAACTTTGCTTCTGCAAAACCCAATAGGCCCCACCCTCAAGTCCTGCCAGGAGAATCAGAAAAACTACAAGATTTGTGATGATTATCTTTAGCTGCAAGGGACCTTAGTGAGTTGAAGGATCCATTCCCCCATCCGAATGTCCACCCGAGGTGTCCATTCCGCTGGACAAAATATCGCTGCCATTGGTCTCGTCTTCCAAAGTCAGGGGCACGGCCCGACCAGAAAGATCAGGCAGGCTGTCCAGGTGCTTTTGGTATTCTTCTCTTGTCATGATACCTTGGGATTCGTTCCACTCTGTCATGCGTGAATCAAACTTTAGCTGCTCCAAACCTTTACGCAGGCTTCCCATCTTTCCTCCAAAAACACCGTAAAAATCCAATTAGCCCCTTAGTTCCAGTATTTGGGGCCTTCAGAGTCTTCCTTATCCTCAAATTTACGCTCATTGTCCACTACTAATCTGAGCTTGGGGCCCTTACGCTTCTTGCGCTTCGAACCCTGCATCAGCTGTTGGCTCCATTTGCCCCAGAATCGCAGGAAGAGAAAGCCCATGACCAAGCCTCCCAGGTGGGCCAGGTTGGCCACTCCGTCTCGGCCACCGGTATTGAGCAGGGAGACAATCTCGATCGCACCCAGAAGGAGGACAAAATACTTGGCCTTCATGGGGAAGATCATCATGAAGTAGACCATTCTCTCCCCGAACAGCAGGCCATAGGCCAGCATGAGCCCAAACACCGCTCCCGAGGCGCCAATCACCGGGATGGTCATCAGACCAAAATTACCGGAGGCCAGATAGTAAATGGTCATTCCCAGAACGTAAATAAGGCCGGCCCCCACTCCACAGACGAGGTAGTAGGTCAGGAAAAAGCGTGAGCCCCAGCGCTGCTCAAGATCGGCCCCCAGCCACCACAGCAAAAGCATATTGAACACAATATGGAAGACCGAATAGGAATGGAGGAACATATAGGTAAAGGGCTGCCAGATCCAGAAACCATTCACCATCCGCTCAGGGATTAGGCCAAACCACAGAAACAAACTGGGCTCGTCCATGAAGAACTTCTGTACAATCAATATGGCACCCAACCAAATGGCCACATTAATGATGATGAGTTTTTTTGCCATGGGGGTCAGAGGCATGGCCCCGCCGCCCATTGAGTAGCGACTCATGATGCTCCCTAGGGCTTCTTCTCACTCAATTCGATCAACACGCCACCTGCCGAAGCTGGATGGATAAACGAAATCATGCAGTTGTGGGCCCCTGGTCGAGGCTCGTCATAGACCAGGCGGACGCCTGCAGCTTTCAAATCCTTCAGAATTTGCGCCAATCCCGTGACCGCCAAGCAAATATGGTGGACCCCGGGCCCGCGTTTTTCCAAAAATTTCGCCACCGGGCTGTTTTCCCCAAGGGGCTCTAACAGCTCAATGCGCGAGTCATTGGCCAATTCATAGGTCCCGACCTTAACCCCTTCGCCCACCACATCCTCGACATGGACTTCGCTAAAACCGAGAGCTTCATAGAGTTTTCCACCTTCAGCTAAACTGGGGACAGCGATTCCGATATGATCAAGCTTGTAGGAAAAAGGTAAATTCATTGATCTATTCCTCAAAATAAGGGCGGAGTCGATTGTAAGTCTGTTCAACCGTTTCCGCCAACACCTTGGTTTCCGCAATCAGCGGAAAGAAGTTGGTATCTCCCCGCCAGCGGGGGATCACATGCCAGTGAAGATGATCTGGGATACCGGCACCGGCGACTGCCCCATGATTTAGACCAATATTCATTCCCGGACAACCGTAGGATTTTTGCAGAGCATCAATAGTCCGCCGCAGGAGATGGGAGAGGGCCACATACTCCTCCTGGCTGAGTTCTGTCAAATCCCCACAGTGGCGGGTGGGAATCACCAGGGTATGCCCATTGTTGTAGGGAAACTTGTTGAGCACCACCAATGCGTGCTTCTCCCGATAGAGGACCAGACTCTCCAATTTTACCCCTTGATCGCGGGCCTGACAAAAGACGCAACCGTCGGGACGAATAATCTTGCGCACGTAACGATAGCGATCGGGCCTCTCCATGAAGTCCCTCTCCTGGGGCCATACATCCTGGAGATCAACTCCTGCGAGGGAGGTCTTGGATGATTTTGAAGGCTTCTTTTTTGCCACCTTTTTAGCGGCTTTCTTGGTCCGTGCTTTTTTCGCCATTGTCAAACGACCTTAAAGGATTCCCGGCATCAGGTAAAGGGGCTTACCCACCAAATGAACATGGAGATATTTGTCGGCGATGGCCTCCAACTTTCTCTCGGCTGAAGTGGTGGTTTGGATTTTACTCAACCACTCCATGGTCTTGTTATTAGGGTTAAACACCTTGGGGTTAGGCCCTAATCCCGCCAGGTTCCCCGCCACGCGAAGGGCGTCCTCATAGGTACCCACCTGATCAGCAAACCCCAGCCTCACTGCCGTTTCGCCCGTAAAAATCCGCCCATCCCCGTACTTGTTGACGATGTCGGGTGAAAGCCGGCGACTGGTTTGCACGGCAAGCTTAAATTGGTCGTGAACCTCTTCCAGGATACCTTGAAAGAGGTCTTGCTCCTCAGGCTTCATGCGTCTGAGGTCGGAGCCAGCATCCTTGAAATCCCCAGTCTTCAACACGTAACGATCCACTTTGGCTAAATCAAACAGACCCTTGAGATTAGCGAACTCCATTATAACTCCAATTGAACCCATCAAAGTTCCGGGGTTCGCGACAATGCGATCCGCTCCAGCCGCCGCGTAGTAGGCTCCGCTGGCCACCACACTGCCGCCGGAAACCACCACGGGCTTGCGCGCTTCCTCACGCACCCGCTTGATTTCGGTGTACAACTCCTGACTGGTCCCGACCAGGCCTCCAGGTGAATTGACCTGGATGATCACTCCTTTAATGTTGGGATCATCGCGATAGGTTCTCAGGGTCGAGACGAATTCACTGGAATCCAGAATCACCCCATCCAGCTTCATCGACAACAAGGAGGGCTCATCCACCTCAGGAGAAAGCGGGTTCCACATCGCGACCAAAACCAAAACTGAAACAAAAAACAGACCGAGGAAGGCCAGTGAAATGACCGCCAAGGTACCCTGATAAACTCTCCCCATCATCCCCTCCTTGAGACTCCCATCAGTCTAACTCTTGTCGGCCCATAGGGAAAGAAGGTCCAGGTCCCGGTCCAGGAGGATTTTTGCAATTGGCAAAAAAAAAGAGCCACTGTCCAGTGGCTCTTTTTGTCCTGCATTATTTCCTCCTCAGAGATTACTCAGAATCGCTGGGGGAATCCTCTGATGTCGAAGTTTCGGTGTTTTGAGCAGCCTTAAGAGCGTCGCCAAACAAATCTCCCAAGCTGGTCTTGGAAGTGGCCGTGACCTTCTTCACATAGTCATCCACGTCGGCCTTCTGTTCACGCAACTTCACCAATTTGGCTGAAAGTCCGATCTTACGCGCTTCCTTATCGATAGAGATGATCTCCGCCTTAATGCTGTCGCCAACGGCAACAACTTCTTCAGGCTTCTCCACTCGCTTGGTGCTCAGCTCGCTGATGTGAATCAGACCTTCGATGTCGGACTCAAGCTCAACAAACACACCAAAGTCAGCCAACTTGACGACTTTGACGTCACGCTGAGATCCGATGGGGTACTTGTCTTCGATGTTCGCCCAAGGATCGCCTTCAAGCTGCTTAATACCCAAGCTAAAACGCTCGTTCTCAATATCGACACCCAGAACCACTGCGCGAACCTTGTCACCCTTCTTGTAGACTTCAGAAGGATGGTTGATTCTCTTGGTCCAGGAGAAGTCAGAAATGTGAACCAGACCGTCAATGCCCTCTTCGATACCGACGAAAACACCAAAGTCAGTCACTGACTTCACTTCGCCTTCGATAATGGTACCAGGAGCATAGCTCTCTTTGAGCTCAACCCAAGGATTGGGCTCAAGCTGCTTCATGCCCAAGCTGATGCGACGGTTTTCACGATCCACTTCAAGAACCTGAACATTCACTTCGTCACCAACCTTCACAACTTGTGAGGGGTGCTTCACGCGCTTGGTCCAGCTCATTTCACTGACGTGGATCAGGCCTTCAATGCCTTCTTCCAACTCAACAAAAGCACCGTAATCAGCCAAGCTCACCACTTTACCGGACAGCTTTTGTCCAACAGGGAAGCGGTCGGCAACAGCGGCCCAAGGATCATCCTTAAGCTGCTTCATGCCCAAGCTGACACGCTCTTTTTCGTTATCAAACTTCAGTACAACAACTTCAACCTCGTCACCAACATTGACCAGCTCAGAAGGATGTTTCACCCGTCCCCAGCTCATGTCTGTGATGTGGAGGAGACCGTCCATGCCGCCAAGATCGATGAAGGCACCATAATCAGTGATGTTCTTCACCATTCCCTTAACGATCGATCCCTCTTTCATGGCATCCAAAGTCTGGCTGCGCAGATTTTCGCGCTCTTCCTCAAGAAGGGCACGGCGGGAAAGAACAATGTTTCCACGACGTTTGTTGAACTTGATGACCTTAAATTTATAGGTTTTACCAATGTAGGCATCCATGTTGCGAACCGGACGCAGATCAATCTGGCTACCAGGCAAGAAAGCCTTCACACCGATATCAACACTCAAACCGCCCTTAACTTTGGCGATGATTGTTCCCTCGATGACTTCCTCATTTTCAGCAGCACGGGAAATGTCGTTCCAGGCACGCAGCATATCGGCTTTGTCTTTAGACAGAACCACCATGCCGTTTTCATTTTCAATACGATCAATAAAGACTTCAACTTCAGTTCCGGTTTCCACATTGCGATGACCTTCGACCATGCGGAATTCAGAAATCGGGATCATTCCCTCACTCTTGTAGTTGATATCGACAAGAACATAATCTTCCTGCACTTCAACTACCCGGCCATTGACTACGTCGCCAACTTTGAAGTCCCGTTCACCGAGAGACTGTTCGAACATGGATTCAAAGCTTTCGCCGTTTTTGCCCACTTCCTGATAGGAATTGGGGTTATCAGGCACATCTTTGTCTGCAGCATCAAGAGCTGCGAGAACTTGTTCACGCGCGATCTGTGCCTTTGATTTGTTAGGTTTCTTATTGTCTACCATTTCCAAAAATTACCTCCTGCGGGAAAAGCCCTGGTCACGGGTACTTCGCCCTTATTAAATTTCTCACAGACTAGGCTGATTGAGATGAGCTTCTCGTTATAAGGTCTATGTTATGAATGTCAAAGGGATTTTTACACTTTGTTCCATAGACGAAGTGACGGAATTGGGCGACCTCAACTAGGGGGCACATAGCCCCAATCTATGTATATGGAATTGCATCGATTTAGGAGATCTTGAGGTCCTTACGAATCAGGCTTTCCACCAGGTCTACCACCTCCTCCAAACTCAAGTTGCTGGTGTCCACCCGATGGGCTTCTTTCGGGACCTGTAAAGGGGCCGTTTTTCGGGTGCTGTCCTGCCGGTCCCGGCGGGCTTGGGAGGCCTTGGTTTCTTCTACGGATGCACCTTGCTCCAGGGCTCGACGCTCGGCCCGGCTGCCACTCGCCGCCTCCAAATAGACCTTCACCGGAGCATTGGGGAAGACAACGGTTCCACAGTCACGTCCCTCGGCAACCAATCCCGTGTCACCGCCCTTGTGGCAACGCCTCTGGGCTTCAAGCAGGCTGGCCCGGACTTTGGGATACTGGCTGATCTGACTAGCATACTCACCCATTTCCTCGCGATAAATTTCGTCAGTGACATCCTCGTCATTTAAGAACACCAAGGTTCTTTCAGGATGCAGGCGCACTTCCCACTCGGTTGATTCGGCGACCTTGACGACGGCGTCCTCCTGGCTCAAATCCGCGTGCAGCTGTCTCGCCACATAGGCCAGACCCCGATAGAAAGCCCCGGTTGAAACCCATCGCCAGCCAAGGCGACGGGCCACTTCGCGACTGACGGAAGTCTTGCCGCTGGCGGCGGGGCCATCGATCGTTACAAGTCGGGCACCTTCAGGTTGAGCCGTGGTCATTTCATCTCCGCGATTTTGCTGGTGTCTTTTGACTAGGAATTAGATGCCACAGGGTCAGCCGGTATCTCAATTAAAACTTTCTCTAACGCATCCATTGCTGCCCGATTTTCCTTCTCCAGGCCAACACTTAGGCGCAAAAGGCTGGGGAATCCATAGTTGACCACCGGCCGCATGATGACTCCATGCCGAAGCAAAGCCTGAAACACCGCCTTGGCATCGCGATGGGTGTCGAAAAGAACAAAGTTACCCTCAGATGGCCAGTACTTGAGGCCAAGACGGTTTAATTCTCCATAAAAGTAGTCCAAGCCACTCCAGGTCGTTTGACGAACCTTTTCGAGATGATCTTTATCTCCCAGTGCCGCCAAAGCACCGGCTTGGGCAATGGAGTTGACGTTAAAGGGATTGCGCACCCGATTGATGTAGTCCAAGTGTTCGGGCCGACCGACCAAAACACCCAAACGCAAACCGGCCAAACCGAAGACCTTGCTCATCGTGCGCAGGAATAACAAATTTTCGTACTTCTCCAAATAGGTCCGAGTGGAAAAGCTATCTTTGGCGCGAACAAACTCAAAATAGGCCTCATCAACCACGACTAGAAGATTTTCCTTGCTGCCGGCCACACTCATGAACTTTTCAAATTCCTGACGGGTCACATAGGTGCCGGTAGGATTGTTGGGATTGGCAATAAACACGATGCGAATCTGGTTTGCCGTGTCCTTTTGCAGTTCGCCGGCAAGGGCTGGTAGGTCAAAGCGAAGATCTTCCGTCAGCGGCACCTCGATGGTCCTGACCCGTGCCGCCTGCGCACACAGGGGGTAAGCTAAAAAGGCAGCAACTGAAGTGAGAATGGCTTCACCTTGTTCGCAGTATGTGCGCACCAGTAGGTCAATCAGCTCATTGGACCCATTGCCGAAGGCCAGCCATTCGGGAGCCACCTCCAGATAATGGGCCATGGCACCCCGCAGATCGAAACAGTTGGGATCGGGATAGCGGTGAAGTTCACTTAGAGCTTGCGTCATTGCAGTTACCGCCTTTGGACTAGGTCCGTTGGGGCACTCGTTGCTGGCCAATTTGTGAACCACGCTCAAGCCCAACTCCCGCTTGGTTTCCGAGATCGGCTTACCGGGTGAATAGGGAATAATTTGGCTGATTTCCTTTGAGACCTTCATATTATTCTCACCTTTTTTTGATTTTTGGCTTGAAGTATACTTAGCAACTCCGAATATAGGATTCAAGATGTCATGGACAATTGGGCTTTACGTTGGTGAATCCTTTGCGGAAATTGCCGCAAAGAAGGGAGAGGGAAGTACTATCCCCTCCAAGCGGTGGTTTTTACCGCAAATGTCCCTTGAAAGGGGCATCCAGAATTACCTAGTTGAAAATAAACTGGATTCAGTGACGTTGGTGCGCGTGGCTACGCGTCTTGGACGGCAAATGATTCTGCGCCGATTGGGGCAGGTGCCCGCTATTCTGGTCACCGCTGGATTTGAGGACTGGCCAGAAATGAACCTTCCCATTCAGGACAGCCGCTTCACCATTTTGCCTAAAAGAGCAGCACCTCCTTTATCGTCTCATTTGGTGTTTGGCCTGACTGAGAGAATTAATGCCCAGGGGGATGTGGAAAAGGCCCTAGTAGAAGATGATCTGGAGTTTTTGGTCAGCAAACTGCAAATGAACAAGGTGGATCACTTGGTACTTGGTCTCATGCACTCGACCATGAACCCGGAACACGAGAGAATGGCTGAGACCTATTTGCGGGAGCGCGGCTTTCAGGTTTTTCCTTCATACTCAGTCTCCGGAGCAACCGCCGAAAAACCCAGGTGGTGGCATTCGGTATTGAACGCATATCTAGAGCCGGCGTTTAAAGATGTTCTTGGCCGCATTCAAAAGGGATTCTCCGAGCATCAGAATGGCGATCCGTCTATTGCCCTGACCACCGGAGACTCAGCCGCCAACACCGCCAATTGGGAAAGACCACTTGGCTCCTTGTTTGGCTCGGCCCATCTTCTTAATTCCCGCCGCAAAGACAAGGGTGAAGCCCTCTTGTATTTGGGGTTGGAAGAGTTTTTTCTTCTTCCTGGTCAGGCCGAGGACCAGCTCGATTGGATAAGTGATTTCGGTCGCGTTCATCTCCCTCATCCGGAGACCAAAGAGCTTCACCTGCAGCCCACCACATTGATTGCCAAAAGCTCCTTTGGCTGCCCAAACCTGAGTCACGAGGTGGCGGGCTTTGAACCTGGCCCTATGTGCTTTGGCCGTGGGGTCAAGCCGCTTCTTCTTGATGTGCTTTATCTCAATAGCCGATTGTCCCACGTGGAGGTTCTCGGAGACCACGTGACCGACAAAATGGATGGGCGAATCAAAGAGACTCTGAGTGCCTATGCTCGCGAGGCTTCCAGTGAAAGTGATTTTTCAGCCGAGGATATTTGCCATTGGCTTGAGGAAATGGCTCTGCACACCTTGGCCTCTGAGATTAGAGCACACAGTCGCAGCCAAAGAGTCCGGGTGGCAGGTCCACTAAGTCCGGTGCTCACGCCTCTTTTGACACCTTTACTAACTGAGATCGAACTCAGTCCCCTTTGTGTTGAGAATCGCCCCTTGTGCGAACACCTTCTCGCAGATGGGGACGTGTAGAATGGCCAGACCAAAAAAAATGAACTCTGCCTTTTATTACACCCAACTTAAGTCACAGTTTGATCATTGGTTTGAACCCTTTCGCGCCGCTGCCCTCATCAGCAATGACAATCAGTCCGTGTATATCAAATATCAAAATCTGCCCGACATTGGGACTCTTCCGGGTGTAGCGGAAACAGTCGGACGTTACCTGCAGGTGGGTGAAGGTGATGTGGTGTTAACCAACGATCCCTATAGCGGTGGTTCAACACTGACTGCTATGACCCTCATGATGGGGATCAATTTAGACAACTCCAAGCACGGAAAGCCGGGGTCTGCAGCGGAGTTTTTGCTTTGTGTTCGCGTCAATCTGAAGCCCCACTTACAAATGACGGACACCATTGAGGACGAAGGGGTGCGGATCCCGCCCACTCCCATCCGCCAAGGTGGTCAGACCAACAAAGAGTTGCTTAAGGTGATTAGTGAGCACCCCCAGTGCCCGAGTAATTTTTTGTCGGCCATTGAAAATGTGATGGCGGCAATGGACCGCACGGCACAACAAATGAAGCTCGACAGTAAGAGCGCCAATCTTGACTGGAGCAAAGCCTGTTTACGTCAATTGTTTAAGGGTTCGGCGCGTCAATTCTCAAAGGAGCTGGAGCATTTGGCCACTGGTTCGGTCGAGAGGGAAATGACTCTTGAATCCGGTGAAAAATTAAAATTGGGCCTATCGCTTGAGGAAGGCAAAGTGAAATTTGATTTCTCCGGAAGTGGCCCTTCCGCTCACCTTCATCTCACTTATGGAGCTACTCTTGGCGCCTGCGTGGGGGCGATTATTTCCGTTCTCAATACCGATTTGCCTCTAAATGCCGGCATCTTTGAAGGCTTCGAAGTGCGTGCCCCGGAGGGTTCACTGGTGAATGCCAAATACCCGGCACCTGTTTATCAGGGGATGACGGATGGGGCGGGGCTGTTGGCCAATTTTATTCTCAAATGCCTGAGTGATGTTGATCCTCAACACCGTCTGGCACAGGCTGGGCCCTCACTCTGTTCTTTCGATATTGAGTTTAATAATAACCTTCACTTTTTTGACACCCTGGAGCCCGGAATGGCAGCGTCCAGCTTTGGTCGCGGGATCGATGCTCTTAATCCCTGGCAGCGCAGTCATCTGGAACCTTCGATTGAGGAAATTGAACGTCGTTACCCCCTAGTTGTGAAATCCTGTTCGATCAGACAGAAGTCAGGAGGCAGCGGAAACTTTGAAGGTGGCAATGGCGTCACCAAGGCCATAACCGTAAAGGCCAACTGCACCTTGCGCTGGATGATCACTCAGGCCTCGCAAAAGCCGGAAGGGGAAGAGGGGGGCAAGGCGGCAAGCTCTGCCGAACTCTACATCCAAAAGGTGGGCGAGAAAGAACGGGAAAAAATGCCGGCTCGGGGCGAATTTAATATGAAACCGGGTGACACTGTTATTATGCACTCCTCCGGTGGCGGAGGCTTTGGCGGATAAGGCCATGCTTTCCCTTATTTGACTAATAACTGAAAGGCTCGATGATGAAGACCGATGAACTCCTGCGTGTCGTGTTTGTACGCGACCTTTCCACCGGAGCCCGAATGGAATCCAAAAATGCTGAGGGTGGATTCCCCGTGGTGGGATTCGAAGAGAACCACCTTCTGGTGACTCTTCCTAGATCACTGGCCGAAGTCGGTAAACGGGTACACGTTGAACTGGAACTTAAGAAAGACTTTATTAAAGTGGCTATCCCAATTAAGGGTGAAGTGGTGAGTGTGCGACAGGATCCTGAGCATCCTAAGGAATGCTTTGCCGAGCTGGCCATCTTTCAAAAGGACGACAATCATTGGCAGGAAGTTCACGAGACCTTTGCCAAGCTGCAGCTTGAACTCATTGATCTGTTTCGGCGGATAAAGGAGTAGAAGATGAGCGAGAAGCTCACCCAAGAACAATTGGAAGAATGCGCGCGAACCTTTTTCACCAACAAGAAGGTCTTAATCGTCGACCGTTCCCCAGCCTGTCGCGAAGGAGCCAAAGGGGTGGTTCTTGATTTTGGTGCCAAAGACGGCCAGATCAGGACATGCAGTCGGTTTGATGAGGCTCTCAAGTACATCGAAGAAGAACAACCCCATGTGGTGATGACGGATTTTGCTTTTGGCGAACACTCGGCTATGGAGTTTTTGCCCGTTGTCAGCTCCTACATGTCTTCTCATTTGGAAAAGCTTTTTGTCATTATCACCAACAACGCCTCTGAAACCGCGGTGGCCGAAGCCGCTGAAGGGGACGTGGATGCCTTTGTCCTGAAACCCTTTTCCCGGCTATTTTTTCGTGAATACCTGCTCAAGGTGATCTATCCCAAGCTTCATCCCTCGGATTACCTGACCCATCTTGAGAAGGGAAAGGTCTATCTCAAGCAAGGAATGCTGGACGATGCTGAGAGGAGCTTTGAGGAAGCTCGTAAGATTGCGGATGAGCCTGCTCTGGCCTTCTTTTTTTTGGGCCAGGTTCAGGAAGCCCGCGAAAACTGGGACAAGGCAGCTGATCTCTACGGCCAGGGGCTCAACGCCAATTCTGTTCACTATCGATGCCTACTGGCCCGCTTTCAATTGCTGGAGAAACAGAAAAAACTGGATGAGGCCTATGGGGCTGCTCAAAAACTGATCACCCATTTCCCGATGAACGCGGAACGACTGGGTAAAATCATGCAGCTGGCGGTTTTTACCCACAACTTTGCTGATGTGCAAAGGTACTTTGATCAATTCAAGAAGCTGGAGCATCGCCCGGAGGACCTGGTAAAAACCGTCCAGGCCGCCCTCTATGTGTGTGGTAAGTTTTTAGTGCAAAAGGGGATGGAAGAAAGCGCCCTCAAAGCCTTTCGCGACGCCATTGTCACCTCTGGACACGATCTCGATCTGATTGAAAAATCAGTCACCTTTTTGCTAGATCACAAAATGGCCGGAGGGGCCGCCAACACTTTACGCCTTTACCCAATGGAAAAACGGGACAGCAATGACTACCAAATTCTAGACTTATTTGTGCTCTCGCAGACAGAACCCCTGGAAATCTTTGTCCGCAAGGCCAGGGAGAAAATTAAAACCGGAGTCAGCAGCCCTGAGCTCTATTTTTGCGTGGCCGATGGGCAAAAGGAGTCAGGCGACTTAAGAGGGTTTGAAATCACCTTGTTTGAAGGAATGGAAAAGTTCCCGGAAAGGGCCGAAGAATTTAAAAAACGGCTCAAAGAAGGAACCGCCTAAACCACCCGGGAGCCGGCTTCGGCCAAAGCCTTTTTGATTTCTTCCACATGCTCTTTGCTGCGAGTTTCAAGCAGGAATTCGATGGAGGTCTCGCTGATGTCCAGGCCCATCCCCAGTCTGTCATGGTAGACTTCCAAGATATTGGCGCGCTTTTCAGCAATCACGGCGGTTAACCGGTGCATGGTTCCTGGCATATCACTGACAATAACCTTAAGACGTGCCAATCGCCCGCGACGGCCCAGTCCGCGCTCTATGATATTGGCCAAAGCATTGAGATCTACATTTCCGCCAGACAGGACTAAGGCGGTTTTTTTGCCCAATTTAAATGACTTTTTGGCCGCCGCCGCCAGGGCCATAGCCCCCGCTCCCTCAACGACTGTCTTTGCCCTCTCCAAAAGAAACACCATAGCCTCGGCAATCTCATCGTCTTTGACCCGAACCACATCATCCACCAGTCTGGATATGTAATTCTTAAACATGGCCTCACTGGGTTTTTTGACCGCAGTTCCGTCCGCAATCGTCGGCCGGTTGGTGAACTGAACTGCTTGTCCACCTTTGAACATATGAAACATCCCAGGAGTGTTTTCACTAATGACTCCATAGATCTTGCACTGGGGACGCTTGGCCTTAATTGCCGTAGCGATGCCACTAATCAACCCGCCGCCACCAATGGGTACGACGACTGAATCCAAATCAGGAACCTTATCTAAGAGCTCCAGCCCTATCGTCCCCTGTCCGGCAATAATCTTGGCATCTTCAAAGGGGTGAACAAAGACATAGCCCCGGTCACGTTCCAGGTTGCGTGCCAGCTCGTAGGCCTCATCATAAAACTCACCGTGGAGAATGACTTCGGCTCCATAACTCTGCGTAGCTGAAATTTTGATCAGGGGGGAATTCACCGGCATCACGATATGAGCCTTGGTTCCCAGGCGAGTGGCGGACAAGGCCACGCCCTGGGCATGATTCCCAGCACTTGACGCCACAATGCCTTTAGCTTTCTCTTCTGGAGTCAGACTGGAAATCTTGTTGTAGGCACCACGCATTTTAAAAGAGCCCGTCATTTGCTCGTTTTCGTACTTCAAATAGACGTCGGTACCCAACCAATCAGAAGTACTCCGCGAAAAGAGTGTCTGCGTCGGTTGAATGGTTTCCAACAGATTAGAGCGGGCTTCTTCGATGTCTTTAATGGTGACTGTCATGCCTCTATTGACAGTCTTTTGGGGAACAAGGTCACTGACTAATGCGTTGCATTTTTAACGAGCTTAAGGCGGCAAGTGAGAGATTCTGACTCCTTTTTGTCGGTCAGGACTCGCCTTTTGTAAATCAAGCCGTCCTTCACTGGGGTAATTTCGGTTTCATAGCGGCGCAGGGGAGACTTTTTACACTTCTCTTCCTGCCACCCGGAAATCACATTGGCTTCCTGCTTGGACCAAAACTCCAACTGACATTCACCATCTTGAGATTTTTCAGGCTTCTCGGCTCCCAGGCCAAAAAGAAGACCGCGAGCGCCGATCATCAGAGTCTGAGATTCATTGCTCTTAATCCACTTCAGCTGACCCTCCAGACACTTCTCACTCTGCTCGCCGTCGGCTTCATACTCCCCAACGATCAGACCACTCCCGCCAACAGCTGCTATTGGTTTTTTTCCCGCCTGATCCTTTGGTTGTGAATGAATCCCCATAGAACCGGCCAGGTAACTGCAAAATATCAAGAGTCGCAAAAAGGACCCGTATTGAATTCTTGGCTGGCACTTCAATTTTTTCATTTACACCCCGGGAACTGTTTAATCAGGGCCGAGATACCTCTTCTGGTTCCGCGCATTTTTTCCCAGTAGCCGCCCTTATACTCAATTGGCCGATTCTGTTTGCAATGGACATCGCGAAAAATACTGACTGCACACTCAAATTGAAAAGTCACATCCTGGGAATCCGTTGGTCCCCTTGTGCGACACAAGTCAGGATCTCGACCTGAGCCCCGCCTGAGTGCATAGGAGTGCTCCAACTGAAATAGCCCATCAGCCTCGCCGTAAAACCCTCTGGTCTGAGCACTTGGGTTGCAGCTAGACTCCTTCTGCGCGATAGAGGCAAAGACCCATACCCAGAATTTGGATTTTTCAATTCGATTCATTTGGGGAAAGCGGGGACAGAGACCGGTCACATCCAGCTGTTGGAAAAAACAATCATTGTCGACCCTACTGATTGTCTGAAGGAGTTGCACCCCCCACTCACCCAGTTGACCGTTTTCATCAATGAAGGCCTGACACTTCTGATTGAATTTCCTGGTCATCAACATCAAGGCTCCTTTTTCCATTTGATCGCAGAGCTCTTGGACTTGGGCGAGGAGACCTTTAGACCTCAGTTGGCAGACCTCGATCTTTACCTTGCGCTCAAAATCTTCGGGCTTTGCAATGGGAGTGGGAGACGTTGCCGGTGCCGACGATAGTCGATCTTTAGCATAGCCCACGGTCGGCCTAACGAGACCCGAAAACAAGACTGTTAAAAAGAAAAACACCGGGAGGTATGGCAAATACAAGTGACGCCCTTCGATAATCAAGGAAACCTAAAAGGCCTCCCAATAAACCGTTAATCCCTGAATCGGGTAAAACTCGCCGGCAAATTGCATCGGTCTCAATGCTGTGTCACAAGGAACACTGGTCAGACGATCATCAAAATAAAAGAACTGACAAAGGTGTTTTCCACATTGGGAACAATTCTCGACCTTGCGCTCTTTTTGTTGGTTGAGTGTGCCGCACACGTGGCAGCGGCGATAATGAACTGGCTTCTGCATCAATCCTTGCTCCCGTAAAGGATGTTGGTTGATCAGAGCGCCGAGCCCACGTTTGGTTTGAGTGTTTGCCCCTCTTGGGCAACTAAAACCACTCGGCCTCCCAACAAGACCTCCGTCTTGCTGTTCATCCATGATAGCAAACTCGACCCAGGTCCAGCAAGAGTAAAAAGAATAGTAAATATTGGTATTCATTAATGAAACATGGATAATGACTTGACGCGTGATAAATCTTTCCTGAAGTCTCAAGGACTTTCTGTGCCCAGTCAATTGCCACGCAGAGCACTGAGACCTTGAAATTCGCCAAATGGGACACAAATGCGCCGCCGAATTAAGGCCTCTTTCATTCGATGAATAACGCCACAGAGAACCACATTGAGACACAATCCTCTCTTTCTCTCACTTGCCCTCTAGTCTTGCAGCGGGCATCCTGTGCACTGTGAAATGGATTTTTGCTTTTGTTCTTCTTGTGTTCTCGACTGGTGCTCACGGACTTAGTTGTCCAAAGGGAAGCAAGCTCAGTCAGACCACTGTGGGCAAAGGTGAAACCGAGAACTGGTGTGAAACCTCACCCAATGAAAAAAACGGACCCTTTATCAAAACCTCACCCGAAGGAAAGCTCCTGCAGGAAGGCCACTTTCTTTTTAGTCAAAAGGAAGGGCGCTGGCGAACTTACTACCTCGATGGTATCCTTGCCGAGGAAAGCCATTTCCGAGGGGGCGACCTCGATGGCACCTACAAGTCTTTTTTCCCCAATCGCAAATTGGAATCAGAAGGCCTTTACCGCAAGGGTTGGAAGTCAGCGATTTGGAAACACTACCGCGAAAGTGGAGAGCTCAAAAACTACATCGATTACGGTGGCAGTCGGTTTCAGATTTACGGCCACTACTATGGAGTGCGCACCGATACCGACATCAGCCACTTCACCGCCCTGGATATGACCTACCGCTGGCCCGCCTTATTTTTGGATCGCCTGCTCGTCGAATCAGCAGCAGTGATTGGTTGGCTTGAAGGTGAAGAAAATGATTATGTCGTCACTCTGGCTCCCGAGTTTCGCCTCATGTGGTGTTTGGGCCCCTGGTTTCGCATTGGGCCCCTTGTTGGTTATGAGGAATGGCCCCGGCAAACCTCGATGGGTAGCTTTGGTGGACGAGCTTCGTTCATCTTGCGCGGAACTCACGGAGCCGAGTTGAGAAATCCGCCCCGCTCTTTCACCGAGCTCACCTTCACCGTCAAAGTCCTCTCTAAACGGTATCAGATCTTTATGGCTGGGTTTGACTTGATCGGTTTTGAGTGACGGTCACTCAACATTCGTATACACCCGCGCCCGGGTTTCGCCTTTGGCTTGGAGTTTTCCTTCTTTGACCAGGTACTCCAGATCTCTCTCTAAAGTGCGGCGAGGGATATCAGGCAAGGCTTCGATTACGTCCTGAATGGTAAAGGCCTTTCTTTGCATACCTATGCTGACAATTTTTTCCCGGCGGGCCTCGGGCTTGCGGTGAGCACTTTGCAGAAGCAAAGTCTTTCTTTCGTAGACCACGTTTTCAGCGGCCAGAGCAAAACACTCGGCCAGGTATTCCAAAAAGGGATTGAGAGTGCCGAGAATCTTGCATTGCCTGATGGTTGAGTAGTATTCGCTTCGGGTGGCCATAATGACAGATTCACTTGGCACAAACTGAGCGATGGATTCACCGGATCTCAAGAGCAACAAGTGCTGCATGATACGCACGGTTCGCCCGTTGCCGTCGGCAAAGGGGTGAATTGCAATAAACAAGTAGTGAAAGGCAAATGCCAAAGCGAAGGCATTGGCGTCGTGATGGTCTTCCACCCACTCCCACAAGTCTTCGAGGAGGTCTTCCAAATACTTGGGCTCGGGACAACTGTCTAACTGCACCCCTGTGGAGGCATCGCCAATGGAGACTGAAATATTGCGGATCACTCCCACGTGCTTGTCTGACAGCACTCCCGAAGTGATGAGTTTTTGAATATCACACAGATCTTTCGTGGTCAGACGACGCTTGGCCTTGGCAATGCGAATGGCATAGTCGAGTGCGTCCCCATAGTTGCGCACTTCTTTAACCGCGTTATCTCCCTCATGTTCGTGCTTACCCTCCAATGCCTGAGTCACTCCCCTTTCACCCAAAGGGTTGCCCTCAATCTGATTGGAAAATGTAATGGCGCGGATTTTGGCCTGACGAAGGAGCTGTACTTCCAAGGGCTTGGCCAAATTCTCCTCAATGTATGGCTTGGTCTCCGCGATCATCATCAGGAAGTGGACAAGCCTCTCGGTGTACTCGAACTCATAAGGAATGCGGTGTTTTTCGAAGGCTTTATACTTACCCATCCTTCTATTTTCCGCCAATTTTCCGCCAAAAACAAGTGGCGGAACCACATAATGATTCCGCCACTTTTCCGCCATATTTGGCTGGCGGATACCGAGGAGATGGACGATAGGGTTTAGGGATCTTACTTCTTGGAGATCAACATGACCTTAAGGCCCGTGCGATCCCCTTTGTTTTGCCCCTTTAAATCTTTAATATTATTATCTTTTTTGTCATTCAAGTCCTCCAGCAGGGTCACGGTCATGGTCTCCTGCTTTTGGATTTCTTTGTCAAAATCTAGGGCTGAGGCCTTTGAAACCATCATGGCAACTACGATTAAAGCCATCGCGTAGAGGAAAGTGTGGAAGGGGTCGATACGTTTCATCTGGTCACTCCTTGTTTTCGCCTTTCGGCGTCTCAATTGAATACAAGGATACTGACTTATCGCGTTATTGTCGCTTTGTGTCGATGACGGATTCTGGCGAAAGTTGTCAAAATGACTAGGGTTTTTGACAAAACCGAGGGGTTTTTGTCAAACAGGCCGCCCTACTCGGCGAGAGAAGACCTCTCGAAGGTCAGGGTCACGGGCCCTGTTGTGCAGGTATGACCGCTCTTACGGAGAATTCCAGTGCGAAAATCCACGGCTTCTTGCAGGTAGAGCTTTAGGGTGTCGCCGAGAACAATGAAGTTCGACACCGTCTGCTCCTTGTGTTTAGACCGGCCGCCACCGCAGTTGGAACCACTGCGATCCACGATGATTTGATCCGAAGTCAAAGAGCCACTGCCCACCAAATTCCATCGCTGTTGGCTGATCGAGCGGCAAAAGCCACCTTTTTTGTCCGGATTGCCCCATGAGCGGCTGTCGACAACCGCCAGAGAATTTTTGAACCGAGCGACGGCCTCCACGCTGCCGTCTTTGACAGCGCGAAATACCTTTTGTCCAGAATCCGTGAGCCGTCCGGTTTCGCAGTCCATGGACTTGAGATCCCACACGCCGTTGATGTTTTGATTCTCAAGGGGGTCCATATCACTGGCCAGGGCCAAAGACACCCATGTGAAAAACGCCACTAGAAAGGCGATCCGTAAATGATACAAGCCAAACCCCAAATTCCGATAGTCCGAGAACTCAAAAGCCATTTGCCTTCGGTCATCTCGAACCACCAAGAGCTTGTCAATAGGGGATTCCCGAAGACGGCCTCAGCTACCAGAAATCGCTGGGTAGGGCAGAATAAATTTGCAGGCGGTCAAACACCGAGGGGTAGGTTTCCTTTTTTGCTGCCGCGATGGCAATCGGAACCAAATCAGCGTTGTAACGAGACCATGAGTAATAGCCCCCCGTAAGTGTCGACCGACCTTGAGACCATGACCAAGGCTCATAGCCAAAGTTCTCCCGATTAGAGTAATTCACCCGATACCAACCGTTAGTTCCATTTAAGAAGTTGGTGAAAAGGGGATTACTGAAACTACCGTTGAATACGCCGTAGGCCAATTGATTGGCCATGCCCTGATGGACACGAATCAACCACGCGGGATTGACGATTCCCAGAGGAATACCAAACTTGTCCAAGGAGAAAAGAAAGCGAACAACCCGTCGGGAATGGCTCAGGTCATTACTGGCATTGGGATCTTCCTTGGGAGGCCGTTGGGCCGGACTGCCCTGTCGGGTCCACCCGGGAAAACTGGGGTTGGTATCGCCAGAATAGGCATAGTCAGGGTGCCCCCTCATTCCACCTATCTCGTAGTAGACGACCTCGCGGTTTTGCCCTTGGCGGTTTTTCCTTGTCCCCACCGACAGTCGACTGGCAAAGAGCTCCACGCCATTGGCCACGTGAGTGCGCAAGGCATTGGCCTCAGAGGCACTTAAAGACGAAAACCAATCTGGTCTGAGTTCTCGCGCGTAAAGCAAATGGGTGACTCCAGCAATAATCCATAAATCCACATCCCATAGGGAATTGCAGTAGCCCAGGTTGCGATAAGGACTAAAGTAGCTGGTGCCAAACCGGCGGCTGTACAAATGAGCCACGCGTTGCGCATGACTGAAGTGCCCACTGTTGCATCCCCAGCCCTGAACTTGAAACACTCCCATGGGAGCATCCCGATTGAAGATCCACCTTCGATAGTGATCGTGAAGAGCCACCGACAAAAATGCATTCACAAAGTTCTTTGCCCTGGTGTCTGAGGCCAGTTTCGGATCACGGGCAGCGGCCGCAATCAGAAGTGTCACCGGATAGAGAAACTGGGTACTGACTAAAAAACTCTCCTGTCCCACCGTAAACCCCGAAGTCGGTGGATCCAGCCAAAGACTCATAGTGCGACCGAGAGACCTCTCCCCTTGACGAGGACTGGCTGAGGGAGTGTTAGGAAAGTAATAAAGATACTTGTTCACACGGGTCAGTTTGGGCTGAGCCGTCATATACACTTCCATCAAGTCCAGCAGCCAATCATGACGGTTTCTCGTCACTGCCTCCTGAACAAAGCTGGCTATGTAGATTTGAGCGTTGTAAAGAGTGTAGGCCTTGCTCCCCCAGGCATTGATGTACTCTTTCATCTCGGGTTTTGCCTTGGCCCACTCCGCCTCCAGGGCCGCGGTCTTTTTCTCCGCCGCCGATGGTTGGGGCGGAGGTGAAGCCGGAGGAACTTCAGGAGCCCCTACTTCGGGAGTCAATGGCTGCCCTGGTCCAAGTGGAGATCCCAACTCAGAACCATTGCCGGTCACTGTGGCCCCATCTAAGGACTGAGTTTGTTGTGCCTCGAACTCACCACAACCCACAAGCAGGGATAAGGCCAACCCCAACGAGAAAGCAAAGATTATCGATTGAAGCCTTGAGACTCCATATTTATTAAAATCTGTCATGAACCACCCAATACCAGAGACAACTGACCTTTCAATTTGGAGTCCAACTCACAAGCAATCTAGGTGGAATCCAAACTTGTGGTACGTCTGATCTATGGAGGATTGTCTATTGGGCAAGCAAATTGTCGCCCGAGGGGATGATCTCAAAATGAAACAAACACCCGTCTCTGCCCCTTGTAGTCCAGACGCGACGGGCCTCTAGTTGCAGCCTTTGATCCCTCATGTACACTAGAAGACATGTGGGATTTTTTAAAATCGGGAATGACAAAAGCGGGATCAACACCGACTTTTGATTACTTTCACCCCTTTAATTGGCAGTTCTGGAGTGCGGTATTTATCGCCCTTATGATCAGCCTGGTTGTTCTCAAGCTGCGTCGGCCGGCCTCCACCTGGGGCGAGATTTTCGGCTACATTTTTGACAAGAAGGTTTGGCTCCATCCTTCGTCTATTGTGGATTATAAGCTCTACCTGACTCTACTTCCTCTCACCACATTTTTTTTGGTTCATCTCTTTCTCGCCGTGACCGTTACTAAAGGTTGGACGGTTCAGTTTTTGGAGGGACATTTTACCACCAAGAGTATTGAAGGTGGTTTTGGTGTGGATCTGACCTTTTCTCTATTGTTTTGGGTGGCCACTGATTTTGGCGGCTTTTTGGGACATTACCTTTTACATCGGGTTCCCGGCCTTTGGGAGTTTCACAAAACTCACCATACAGCAAAAGTCCTCAATGTGGTGACTCGGGCACGAGCCCACCCGGTGGATATGTTTTTATTCAAGTTTTTCCCGGCGATCTTTCTCGGCATTCTCTACGGCAGCTTTCAGTACCTGGTCGTGGAAGTGAACATGATTCGCCTGTTCGGCATGAATGCCTTTTTGTTCATCTTTTTTCAATTTTTTCACACCCTCAGGCACAGCCATATTCGCTGGAACTTCCCCCGCCCGCTCAGTTACATTCTGATGAGTCCTCTACAACACCATGTCCACCATAGCTACCTCAAGGTGAACAAAGATATCCAACGCCCTCAAGTGGCAGGCTGGGTGCGCTATCACTGCGACACCAACATCGGCGTCGGCCTGGCAATTTGGGATTGGATGTTTAAAACTCTTTACATTCCAAAAACCGATGAGCACCTAGAGTATGGCTTGGGAGAGAACCTGGAAAAGGGCTACGACTCCGTTTGGGGTTGCTACTGGACACCCTTTGTCGACATCCATAACCGCTTTCAGAAGTTTAGAAGTAAGAGATCCGCCTAAGGTGATTGGCGCTCTCGATCTTTCTCAGGATTTGTTGTTCGCCGCGGTGTAGATCTTCATTAGACTTTCCAAGACCAAGCCTGCCCCACCGATCAAGAATCCGTCTACTTCCGGCTGCTGGGCCAACTCACGAGCATTGTCGGGCTTCACGCTGCCACCGTAAAGAATAGGAATGGCCGCCGCTTTTTCGGCGCCCACCATAGCAACAAGTTCTTTGCGCAAAACTGCCTGCGCCTCGTTCGCCTGATCGGGTGTAGCCACCTTGCCGGTACCAATGGCCCAAACGGGCTCGTAGGCCAACCACAGGGCTTTGCTCCAATCGACAGACTTTAAACCTTCACGGAGCTGTTTGAGAATAACCTGATTGGTTTCTCCGCTCTCTCTTTGTTCGAGGCTTTCACCCAAACACAGAACCGGGATCATTCCTTGGCTTTGAATGGCTGCCACCTTCTTAGCGCAGTCCTCATTGGTTTCGCCAAACAGACTTCGTCGTTCGCTATGTCCCACCAAACAATGGGTCGCACCCAGGCCTTTTACCACTTCGGCCGAATTTTCACCTGTGAAAGCCCCGCTGTTTTCAAAATGGGTGTTCTGTGCTCCCCAACCGATCTGCGAACCCTTTAGAGCCTGAGCAGCTGTGGCCAAACAAAGGGCAGGGGGAAAAATCGCAAAGCTGGCCTGACTTCCTGATGGTGCCAATTGAACCAATTCCTTCAGGTACTTTTCTGTTTCCTGGGGGTTCTTGTTCATTTTCCAGTTGGCCGCACAAATGATTTCTTTTTGTCCCATGGAAGTCACCTTTCCGTCTCCAGGTCTAATTAACTTCTCACTGCTTCAATTCCAGGAAGTTTATCTCCCTGCAAATACTCAAGGCTCGCCCCGCCACCGGTGGAGATATGTTTCATCTTATCAGCCAAACCAGAGGCCTTAGCCGCCGCAGCTGAATCCCCACCACCAACAATGGTCATGGCATCTTGGTTGTCAGCCAAGGCTTGAGCCACAGTGAAGGTTCCTTTGGCCAGAGGCTCTTTTTCAAACACGCCCATGGGTCCATTCCAAAAAACCGTTTTGGCGCGCTTGATTTCCTCACGATAAATCGCCTGGGTCTTGGGCCCAATGTCCACACCCATCCATCCTTCAGGGATAGCGACCCCCTCGGTTGGCTTGGCCTCATCGACTTTGTCAAAGGCTGGGACCACAATGTGATCCACGGGCAGAAGAATCTTTTTGTTCCGGGCCTTCACCCTTTCAATCAGCTCACCGGCGAATTTGATTTTGTCTTTTTCCACCAGCGAATCACCCACAGGCAAACCTTGAGCTGCCTGAAAGGTATAGGCCATGGCTCCACCCACCAAAAAGACATCCACTTTGTCGATCAGGTTTTCAATGACACCAATCTTGTCGCTCACTTTGGCTCCTCCAAGAATGGTCATAAAGGGAGTCTCATGGTCGTAGAGGATCTTGTCGAGAAATTCGATTTCCTTTTTCATCAGAAATCCCACTCCTCGCTCTTTGATTTCCTGAGGTAGCGCCACAATACTGGAGTGAGCCCGGTGGCTGGCACCAAAAGCATCGTTGATGTACACATCGGTATATTCAGAGATGGCTTGGGCCAGATCATGTCCGTTTTTCTCTTCGTCTGGATCAAAGCGAAGATTTTGCAGCAACAAGATCTGTCCATCCTTCCAGCCCTTAAACAAGGCCTTCGGGGCGTCACTGCGCAGTTCATCAATCAGCACCACATCCAAATTCAACAAGTCACTCAAGTGGGCGCCCACCGGCTCTAAGGAATACTCCATGTTAACTTTGCCCTTGGGTCGGCCCAGGTGGGAGGCGAGCATAATTCTCGCTCCCTTGTCTAGAGCATAGCGAATGGTCGGAAGAGCCGCCTGGATACGATTGTCATCCGTGATCTTGTCACCATCCATTGGGACATTGAAGTCCACGCGGATAAAAACATTCTTTTCTTTCAGATCCAGCTCTTCGATAGACTTGATTCCCTGGAGGGTCTTGGACACCATTTGAGTTTACCTCTTTCTTATAGACCGCGGTCGGCCATATAAAGAGCCATATCCACCATGCGGTGAGAGAAGCCCATTTCGTTGTCGTACCAAGAGAACACCTTGGCAAAGTTCTTGCCCAATACCATTGTGCTTTGGGTGTCGATCACCGAACTGGCTGATTCACCGATAAAGTCACAGCTCACCAGGGGCGCATCTTCACAGCGCAATACACCTTTGAGAGGACCGTCAGCAGCTGCCTTGAGTGCCTTGTTGATGGCTTCAACGCTCACTTCATTCTTGGATTCAAACACCAGGTCCACCAAACTGGCGTCTGGTGTGGGAACACGAATGGCAACGCCATCGACTTTACCTGCCAGCTCTGGCAATACCTGGCCCACAGCTTTTGCCGCACCAGTGGTAGTGGGAATCATGGAAATGGCTGCAGAGCGAGCCCGACGAAGATCCTTGTGAAAACCATCTAACACCATTTGATCATTGGTGTAGGAGTGAATGGTGGTCATAAAACCCTTCTCAATGCCAAAGGCATCTTGAAGAACTTTTGCCATCGGCGCCAAACAGTTGGTGGTGCAAGAAGCATTACTCAAAATCTGGTGTTTGCTGGGATCATAGAGCTCCTGGTTGATACCGTAAACGATGGTCAGGTCAGCACCTTCAGCAGGCGCAGACACCAGTACTCGCTTGGCTCCTGCAGTTAGGTGCTTGGCAAAGTCTTCTCTTTTTTTGAAAACACCCGTACACTCCAGAACCACATCCACTCCCCACTTGTCCCAGGGAATGTTGGCCGGGTCGCGCTCAGCCGACATGGGGATGGCTTTGCCGTTGACAATGAGTTCGTTTTCGCCAGCCTTCACATCATGAGCATACTTGCCGTGGGCGCTGTCGTACTTCAACAGGTGAGCGGCTCCTTTTGCTCCACCAAGATCGTTAATTCCTACAATTTCCAAGCGCTCAAATCCAGCACGGAACAAAATACGACCAATACGACCAAAACCATTAATACCAACGCGTAGGCGGCTCACAAGTGACTCCTTTGCTAAAAAAATCATCCTAAGAAAACTTGCGTTTTCTATTACAAGTCGTGGAGAAAACCAAGATATTCGCGAAAAACGCAGTGTTTAAGTTATCTTGCGCGGGAAATTTATTCCCAATCAATGCGTGGGAAAAGACGAAGGGCATTGGCCCGGGTTTGATCAGCCAATTCCGACGGCGAAACTCCTTTGAGTTGGGAGACTAACTCCGCCGTGTGAACCACGAAGGCCGGCTCGTTCTTTTTGCCCCGCTGGGGAACTGGAGCCAAAAATGGAGCATCGGTTTCCACATGCAGACGGTCCAAAGGTACACTCCGACACACCTCACGCAGGGGATCCGCATTGCGAAATGTCACCACACCACTGAAGCTGATGTTCAGCCCAAGTTTTAGGCACTCATCCGCCAACCACTGGGTGCCCGTAAAGCAATGCATGAGCCCTTTGATCTTGCCAGAGAAGTTCTTCAAAATGGCCACCGTGTCTTCTTCGGCGTCCCGGGTGTGAATCTCCACGGGCATTTGTGTGTCGAGGGCTATCTGCAGCTGCCTTTCGAAGGCCTCTTTCTGCACCTCGCGGGGGGACATATCGTAGTAATAATCCAAACCGATCTCTGCCACCGCAACCACCTGAGGGTTGCTCAAGGACTGTCTTATCGATTCTCCCACTTCATCGCTGTATTTGCTGGCATCGTGGGGGTGGACACCCAAAGTGCAATAGACCTCGGCACCCAAGTCTTTGGCGATATCCTGAACCAGTTGGTGATCCTCGGGTTGGGTGCCGATAGTGATCAGCCTCTCAACCCCAGCCGCCTTAGCGCGGGCAAGTGCCTCCTGAGGGGAGACTTCCAACATGTTCAAATGTGTGTGCACATCAATCCAGCGGGTCACTGCCAATCACTCCTAAGGATTTGCCTGAGCTCTGACCAGCTCATCGGCACGCAAAAAGAAAGTCTCAAAGGCCAGTTGTCGGTCCCAGTTCCCTTTCATTCCCGCCTCCAACTCCATCAGCTCCTGGTGCAACCAATGAAGGACATCGGGCGCCAGTTGGCTGAAACGCTCAATGGGTTGACGAAAATCTGAATGGATCAAAGGCTCCAGGTCGTCCTGACAAAAGCGCGCATCCCGCAACATCTGGCGCCACCACTGGATCAGCTGCATGGAACCCTCTTTGTCTCCCGCCTGTTCAATAGAGGCTTTGGCCAGTTCCATTGGCCGTCTCTCTCCTAATCCCGCCCACAGGCGCAAGGCCTCTTGCCTGCGCTCCATGACCTCGGGTTCCCGAAGTTGCGACAACACATCGAGCCGCCCCATACAGGACTCCACCATCCAATCTTCAACACCGCCCATGCCGCGCACTTCTTCGCGCCCTAATGGAGCCAGCCGAGTCACCTGTGAACGCGAGCGGATCGTAGGCAATACTCCATAGGCGTTCACCGCCGTGAGAATAAAAAAAGTTTTTTCCGGTGGTTCTTCAAGAGACTTAAGAAGTGCATTGGCGGCCTGCACGTTTAATAGGTGGGCCTCCTCAATAATTACCACACGAGCTTTGCCCCATGCCTGAAGGTTGAGAAAGCGCAAAACCTCCTGAGCCTGTTCCCTCTTGATTTGACTGCCGTCAGGGGCAACATGCAAAAGAGCTTCACTCTCCCCTTTACCCATGCGGATACAGGAAGGACAAGCCCCACAAGCACGATGACTTGTTTCACACACCAAAGCCTGAGCCAGCCCCCGCGCCACCAGGGCTTTGCCAATCCCCGAAGGTCCCACCAACAACAAGGTATGAGACAGGCGACCACTCTCTACGGCGGCAATCAGTTGCTCGATGGGTTTCGAGTGGCCAACTACTTGGTCAAAGAGGCGAGCCATCCGCGCTTCTCCATTTCCATCAACAAAGCCTGCAATAAGTCCTCAGGGTTTTTCATGCCGTCCAAGACCAACCAACGCTGCTCATCTTCTTTGGCCTGCTGCAAATAACTGGCCCGCACGCCCTCGTGAAAACGACGCTCCTCACGCTCAAAACGGTCCTTCTCCTGACCGGTTTTCTCTTCCCTTTTTGCCATTCGCGCCAGGGACTCCTCAACCGGTAGATCAACAAGAACCACTAAATCCGGCAACAGTCCGTCAGTGGCATAACTATTGAGATAATCAATGGCGGTGCGGTCCAATCCACGACCACCCACCTGAAAAGCCACTGTACTAGGGGCAAAGCGGTCACATAAGATCCACTTGCCCTCGGCCAAACCAGGACGAATCACCCTATCCACGTGTTGGGCCCGGGCGGCCTCATAGAGAAGCATCTCTGCACGCGGTACAGGAGTGTCACCTTCAACCCGCAAAAGTTGCTGGCGGATTTCTTCGCCAAGAGGTGTTCCACCCGGTTCCCGGGTCAAGTGGACCTTCTGGCCCAAAGCCTTGAGATGGTTTTCGACACCTGAAATCAAGGTGGATTTTCCGGCCCCGTCCAGACCTTCAAAAACAAGAAATGCCATGTGATCTTTCTCTCTGCTTGCCCTCCAAAAGTCACTCCCTTTTCCCGACCAGAGCGCCGCTCCACACCAGCTCGCCTTCGGTTTAGAAACCCTTGAGATAGCAGAGGAATCGTCAATTTTCCCGTCTGGACCCCCGATAAGAGCAGGTATGGCTACGCTGACTAAAATCCGAGTTCTGGTTGCCGATGACGACCGCCAATTGGCAAGGCGGCTGTCCGACTTTTTGATCGAAAGCGGATTCGAGGTCAAAACCGTACACAATGGCCGTGAAGCCAAGTCTCTCATCTCCGATTGGCGACCCCGATTTGTTCTTGCTGATCTTATGCTTCCCGAGGGCAACGCCTACGATCTTTTGGATCACGTAAAGGGCGGACAGAAGGGACGCAACAGTTCTTTTACCGAGGTCATTGTTCTCTCGGGTCACAACGTGCGCTCAAATGTGCGGATGTCCCTGGAATTGGGAGCCACCGACTATGTGGTCAAACCCTTTCGCTATGAAGATATGCTCCAGCGCCTGGTTTTCCACTGTCGCAAGAACCGCATCGTCAAAGACATTTCCTCACTCAAGGACAAGAATGTCGACGAGGGAACCTTGCTTCTCCACCTGACTGATTTGGTGTTGCGGGCCTCGATTGCCTCTGATCCCATCCCGGAAATCGCCTTTAACCTGACCCGCATGGTGGCTCTTAAATTGGGCGGCGTTCGTTGCTCCGTTGTCCAGGTGGTGGACCATGAGCGCGGAGTTGTGGTGACTTCCCACGATGACCGGAATGCGGCCGGAATCGAACTGGATCTCAACAAATACCCGGAAATCGTTCATGTCTACAACACGGGCCTGATGGTGGCGATTGAGAATTTGGACACCAGTGCCGAGTTAAAAGCCATAAAGTCGAACCTCAAGAGCATTATGTTCAACTCCATCATCGTGTGCCCCATTTCCCGCTCCCAGAAGATGTTTGGAGTTCTGTCTCTGCGCCTTCCGGCGGAGAAGAAAAGCCTCACCGACAATGAAATCCGCTTCGTGGAAATTGTCGGCCACTGCCTCAGCCTAGTCCTAAGTACCCAAAATTCTTATAAAATTGGAGATTTTTGGGCTCCCGCTGCCTGATTCCCTGGAGGCAAAATTCGACGAAAAAAAAGGTGACGACCCCCGCCCTCTCCCCTATACTGCGTGGCTTCGGAGGTGCGTCAAACATGCTCACTTTTGTCACAGTTATTCACCTGTTTATCGCTTTGATTTTGATTGTCTTCGTGCTTCTGCAGGATTCTAAGGGAGGCGGTGCAGCTGGTGTGTTTGGCGGCGGCGGTGGATCTAACACTTTGTTTGGCGCAACCGGCGGAGCCGATTTTCTGACCAAGATGACTCGCTACACGGCCATTGGTTTTGCCGTTACTTGCTTGCTATTAGCATATTGGACCAGTCGGCCTCAATCGAGCTTGATGGACGAATATGTTCCTCCTGCCGCTACCGAAACCGCGCCTGCTGCGGCACCTGTAGAGAAAGCTACCTCTCCAGCGGAACAGCCACAAGAATCTGCTCCTGAGGCCACCCCTCCCGCGGAATAGTTCCCAAATACTCACCCAATATCGCCGATATTGCGGTTTGAAGCCTCACGGTGGAGTGATATGCTTTGCCTATGGTGAAAAACCCGGTTTTGTTAGTCGTATTTTCCACTCTGGTTGTTGGCCTGACAGTGTTTTCCTTTACGCCGGATCTCAGTCAGTTTACAGCCCAATACTTTTTGCCCAAACAAAGACGTCATCTCAAACCGGAGGTGGCTAAATACATCTTGGTCAATGGCCGTGTCTGGCGCCGGCATCACGGGCGAACCAAGGATTCGCGCCTGAGAAGGTCCGGGACTCTCCATCATCAGGACTTACTCACCGTGGAGCGTCGGTCCCACCTGGACGTACGTTTTCCCTCGGGAGATGAACTCCGCTTGGAAGAGAAAACCAAAGCAGTGATTGAGTACTGGAACCCGGCCGACTCCAACTCTCCTGTTTATTTAACTGTGCTAATTGGCGACATCAAAGTCTTGAAGAGAGGCAAACGGGGAAAGCTCTTTGTCATTCAAGATCGGCAGCTGTTTAGCCCTGGTCATCGACCAAAAAAACCACCTTTTACGCTAAGGTTGCACAGTTCTGAGTTAGGCCTCGCCCGGGTGGATAACAATGACTCCACTCCAATACCACCATCCGACTCTGGGGGGGGGACAGAAGAGGGAGGAACTCTGTCCCAGTCAGGGGATTCCAAAGGTCTGGCAGAAACATTAACAAATAAATATATCGAGGAAGTCATAGGTCTCCAGAAGAAAAATTTCCAGCGGTGCCAGGCCAATGCCATTCGTGAAATGGGTCAAGTAAAGGGACAAGTGCTGGTTGGATTTACCATTCAACCTCGGGGCAAGATCGAGGACGCCAAGGTTCTCCAGACTTCCATTGAAAACAAGCAGTTGATGGATTGCCTCGTCAGCGTGTTTCAGACCTGTCGCTTTCAAGAATTCACTGGCTCACCTATTGTGCGCTCCTATCCTCTCAGCTTCGAATAAACGTGTTAACGATAGTCGTGAAGATAATCGATACGCTCTGGGACCCAAGGCTCGTAACTACCTTCTAGGGCCAACACTCGACCATCGACCTGGTCAGCGATGGGTTTGGGAGCAATCGACGGCTCCCATTTGGCATGGATCATGCCGTGACTTTGGAGTATGGGCAGCAGCTCTGCCAGAGCCTCTTCACCGATTCGTTGGCGACGAATCATATCGTCCAAATACCGTTCCAGCTCATCGTAGGTATAGCCAAAATTCGTGACCAAATCCTGGGCCACCCGCACCACCAGGTCACCATCCAGTCTCTTATCTTGAAACAAATCAAGGGCCGTTTGAAAACTGCAATAAGTAGGAAGAGTCCGGCGACCAAACTTCACGTAGTAGTCGGCATCTGTATCTTCGGCCAAATTAATGTAAACTTTGTCGACTGGGTCAATGGAAGGAATCTGCTCCTGGAGCTCGAAGATCACGTCCATTTGTGAACCCACCACATGCAGGGCCTTCATCACTTCACGCAACTCTTCAGTTTCCAGGCGTCGAGTACAGATGTCAGAGAACAGTGAGTAAATCACTGCATCCGACTCACTGTCATCTCCCCACATGACTAACTTCACATCACTGTCGAGCCTCAGCCGCAAGGACAACAAAGCCTGAAGCTTGTAGCCTACCTGCTGGGTCAAGCGCCACCAGCGCTTGGGCTGCAGGTTCTGCAAATTATCCTTAAAATAAATCCCAAAGGGATAGATGCCGTCAAAAACCAGCTTTTCATAGATCTTGCGCTCAAGCTGAGGCGGCGAAGCGGTGATAAAATAAATGGCAAATTCGTTGGCCGCCTCCAGGTGATTTTCTTCCCAATTTTTTTTTAGGGCCCTCGCCAGGGCACCCGTACCGGGAACATTCTTTTTTTGAAAGGCCTTTTCCACAACCGTGCGCCACAGACCACCAAGGGTTTCAAACCGAGTGTCCAAATAGGTTTTATCCAAGTCCCAAACGTAAACCTCACGGGCGCGCCTCTCCACCTCTCGAGTGACATAGGGGAAAAAGGCCACATCTGCGGAAATCTCCGCTCTCATTCTCCAATCTGCCATAAGTCCTTGATATCCCATTCTGAATGGACAGTCGACTACTTGCAGAATTTATGATAACTCCCAGCCCATGAAAAGCCGTCCCCTTGTGCAATGCAAAAAAAACTGGGATTTTACCCCACTCAAACTCTGGCCTAAGCGACTACCCCCCTATTGCTGGGAAGAGGAAGTTTTAACCGGGTTTGATCAGAGCGAAGGCAATGCCGTGGACCTATCGGAGGGCAATTCGCCGCTTGAGGTCTTCCAACTCTGCTATCCAGTTTTGAGTTTAGCGGAGCTGGCTCGTCTTTGGTCTCTGGTAAAGAATGACCCTCGCTGGGGCCACAGCATCGAGGCCCTTTTCCGCCGCTATGGCTACAGATGGAATGACGAGCTGGAAAAAACCTGTCACTACCTGGTGACTCTACCCATGTCTTTTCAAAACTGGTGTTCAGAAAAGCAACTAAGTCCTCGGGATTTAGCCCCGGTACGTGCCCTGCCTCAGCCCAAATTGGAAAACGGACTATGGGAGTGTTTGGCGAAGTCGCGCCTGTCCAAGTCCCAGGGAGTTCAGGCGCTGGAATGGGCTGTTGATTTGTTATTGATGGACTCCAGGTGGTCGGAACTTGCGCCTATGCCTGGAGAGTCTGACAACCAATGGCTGGAAAGATTAAAAGCCCTTCGCTTTCCTCACACTCAATCCCGCGACTGTGAAAAACAGATACAGATGAGTCGCCTGCCCTGGCCATCACGGACCCAAGGCCAATGGATTCGCCAAGGGGATAAGGGCCTTTTGGATGTGCGCTTTCACGCGGATTCCCTGGAGGACTTCCACAACAAACTTGAGGGGCTGGCAAAAGTGGAAAAGGCTTTAGCTAAGGATGGTCTGCTTTGGAACAAATAGGCTGGAGTCCAAGGCTAGAAACCCAGTTCGACAAAGTCTTCATACACCGCGATAGTTGGAACTCCCCGGTTGCCAGACGGGCTAGGAAAATCTTCGCCGCCGATAAGGTTGAGCAAGTCGATCACACTCCCCTTTCGGAACCAGGCGATCATCTGTCGGCTGATGAGTTTAATCGCAGCAAGCGCCTCCTTTACCTGACTGAATACAAAGGGCGTTTTTTTAAACGCTGCCCAGGGGCACGGCCGGGCCTGGCCTGCTGCAATTATTTTGTCCTAAATCTGGGACTCCAGTGCGATATGAACTGCACCTATTGTTATTTGCAGAGCTTTCTCAACACTCCGCTGCTGACCATCTACACAAATATGGAGCAGGCTCTCAGAGAGATGGCTGAATTCCTCGATGAACAACCGGACATGAATTTGCGCATTGGTACAGGCGAAACAGTTGATAGTTTGAGCTTGGACGACCTGACCTTGTACTCGCGGGAGCTCATCGCTTTTTTTCGCCGGGCTCCCCATTGGCGATTGGAGTTGAAAACCAAGTCCTCAAAGGTGGATCAGTTTCTCGACATGGATCACGCCGGCAACGTCATCGTCAGCTGGTCCTTGAACCCCCAACACGTTATTGATCAGGAGGAATTTGACACCGCCTCGTTACAGAAGAGGCTTCAGGCCGCCCGCAAATGCCGGGACAAGGGGTACCTTTTGACCTTTCACCTGGACCCTTTGATTTTTCATCCGGGCTGGCAGGAAAACTACAAGGGTTTAGTTGAGGAAATTACCAAGTGGTTCACTCCAAATGAGGTGCTCACCATCTCTCTAGGCGCTCTGCGCTTTCAACCAGAACAGCGCCACATCATGAGGGAAAGATTTGGCTTGAAATCTTATGTTACTCAGGCTGAGATGTTTAGGAGTCACGATGGCAAGTTCCGCTACGATTTGGATATGCGGCGAACCATGTTCGATTTTGTCTTAAACGAATTCCGTCGCCAGGGAGAAGGCTGGAACTTGTTTTTGTGTATGGAGACCCGGGAAAGCTGGATGGGGGCAATGACGGGAATGCCCAAATCAGTTCCCGGACTTGACGAGTATTTTGACCATCGAGCCTTGCGGGCATTCCGCCAGCATCGACAACAAAGTGACCTTCTAGAGGGGAGAACGACACGATGAAATTGGTAATTCTCACGATTTTATTTGCGGTTGGCGCAAACAGTTCCTGGGCGAAAACAGAAATCAAGGAATTCCCTGCAGACCAAATCAAGGATTTTCAGATCCGAAACACTTCGGGGAAAATTGAAGTGGCCGCTACTAAATCCGCAAAGGCTGCTGTGGTCGCCGAGAAAAAGAAGTGGGGACCAAAATGCACCATGAAGGTGACCCACACTGAAGCCACCGGCCAGTTGATTGTTGAGGTCGAAGATGAGTCCTGGGTTCTGGAGAACAAATGCGAGGTTGACTTCATTGTCAGCCTTCCAGAACAGGTAAACCAAAATTTGTATTCGGGATCAGGGAGCATTGAAATCGTGGGAACCAAAGGGGCAGTTGATATTAAATCCGGCAGTGGGGATGTAGAAGTTCGCGCAGAAGTCACTCAACTTCAAGTTGTATCAGGTAGCGGTAAGGTCGATGTGGACCAAATTCTGACCAACCAAGCGCGAGTCAAAACTGGCAGTGGGGATATTCGCCTAAGACTCTCCCCGACCAGCAAAGGCGAGCTATTTGTCCACAGCGGTAGCGGTGACATCAAAATAGCATACGGAGCCAAGCCACACGGGCTTCTGGACATTCGTACTGGCAGTGGTGATGTGGATGTGACTCTTCCCAAAGGGTCCAGCATTTTAAGCGAGTTGATCTCTGGGAGTGGACGGATCAAAAATGACTTTCCTAATTCTCGAAAAGCCAATCTCAAGATTACGGCCAAAGCTGGATCGGGAGACTTGTTAATCAAGACGGCTCGATAAAAGGTCAGTTAAAGGTGCAGGCCTACCTTTACCGATAAGACACTTGTATGGCTTGGCAGACTTATAAGGAAAAGCTTAAATTTCTATCGTCTGCCTTGGTCACAGCCCAGGAACCCATTCGCATTCTCAATTCCATCCGGCCAAAACCTGAAGTCGTTGAGCAGTTCCGTCAATCCAGTTTCAAAGACATCCCCAAAATTCGACCGGAGGACTACTCCTCATCGAGCGACCTAGATTGCGGCAAAAAAATCTCTGAGCTTCAGGATATCAAGGCCAAAATTAGACTGGAGCTCAAACCGACGGATGATTTTGGCTATCTTTTGACGGAAATCGCCGACCAATACATCTTAATTCTCGAAATGCTGCAAAACAGAGGAACAAAACGCTTTTCAGAAATCTCCAAAAAGCTTTATGGGTCAACCAGTGATCACCTGGTGTCTGACAAGAATACTGTTCTGCAAATGTCTCTTTTGCTTTATAAAATCCTAACGGGCATCAAAAATACTCTTACAATTCCCAATAATGACAAAATTCTGACTGCAGACCAGGCGATGGAAGATCTGAACAATCGATTTCTCAGCACCTACGGGGATCTGCGCATCGAGGCTGTCATTTCAGATGGCATCATCTCTGATGCGGCTGCGGGAGGGGACAAAATCAAGTTACGTAAAGATGCCATGTTTTCCAAAAGGGATTTGGACATCTTTGAAGTCCATGAGGGCTGGGTTCACGTCGGAACCACCATTAATGGACGGCTGCAGAACGTGGCCAAGTGGCTGTCGATTGGCCCACCCCGGTGCACCTCCACTCAAGAAGGCCTTGCTGTTCTTATGGAGATTTTTACCTTTCGCACGTCTGTCATGCGCGCCCAGATTATCAATGATCGCATTATTGCGGTTGCCAAGGCTGAAGATGGAGCCGACCTGGTTCAGGTCTTTGAGTACTTCCGCACTGAAGGATACAGCGAAGAAGACTGCATCAAAAATTCCTTTCGCGTCTTCCGTGGAGGTGATTTCACCGGTGGCTGTCCGTTTACCAAGGACATCTCCTACTGCAAAGGCTTTGTCGAAAACTACAATTTCATGCGTACGGCAATTCGAGCTAACAAGCCCTTTCTGATCCCCTTTCTATTTGCCGGAAAGGTCCACGTCGATGATGTTCCTTTGATTTATCGTGGTTACAAGGAAGGACTGGTTCTGCCCCCGACTTATCTGCCTCAACAGTTCGCAGACATCAACGGAATCGCAGTATGGATGAGCTTCTCTTCCTTCTTCAACAAAGTGGACCTCAAAAGCGTCCAAAACCACTATAACAAACTCTTCGCCCAACACATCTAGTCTTCAAGTGAAATACAATCAAAAGACTGGCCCTCTTATTTTTTTAAACTACGAAACCATGTGCTGTCTTTGTCCGGAAAAAGGTCCGATTGCCGAACCATTTCCGTAAATCCGAATCCTCACCGTCGCGCAGGGCAGGAGGCTGAGTGACCGAAGGGAATAGGCTCAGCCGAACAAGGCGCGGCAGGAAACCTGACGCGACCCGAAGACGAGCCTGCGGCCGAAAAGGTGCGTGAGGATTTGCGGAGAATGGTCGGCAAAGGACCGGGTTCACTGACAAAGGATTTCGGGGTTCAAAAAATCAGAGGCCTGTTTTCAGGGCGTCTGCCCTTCACCACCACCGGCAAACTCCCACATCATGCCGACACCAAAATAAAGCGTCTTGCCGGGGCCAAAGCCAAACTTGCTGTCGGCCCGGGCGAAGATCCCCTTTGATACTTCTTGCATCACGCCAAAGCCGAGGTGAATACCACCGGAAGGCGCAAAGTCGAACTCCCGAAGAGTGGTGCGTTTTCGTTGGTAATAATACCCATTAGCCCCCATGGAAAAGTAACCACGCACAGCTTTGAGAACATCGTAGTCAATACGAAAACCAATGTGCAAATTGTACCAGTCCACACCCTTTCCGCTGGCATGAACAAAACCATACTCCACCTGGGAAATCTCAGAGGGATGACTAAACCACAGCCCCCAGCCACCGTAGTTGTCGCGCACTCCTGTGATTCCGAAGGGAAGCAAAGTACCCACGTTGGCGCCAAAAAAAAGCGACTGCTCATCAGAATAGGCGACGCCCTCTTGACCATGAGATAGGGGTGGGACAGCCAAAAGTACAACGACGAGGAAAAAACCAGAGATGCTGTTAGACTTTCCCCTAAGAAAGTCAGAAAAACAGCTGTGCACCAACTTCCATCCCCTTGTACTCAATATCATAACTTGGATTCGCCGGTGGAGTGTAAGTCCACTTGTCATGGGCCAGGTTCCCAAACAGACGCAAAAAGCCGAATTCCAAAAATACACCGTAAGTCAGGCGAGTGCCTTCGGCATCAATGTTGGCGTCATTGGTGCTTGCAAAATACCGGCGATAGTGGCCCTCTAGACCAAGAAAATGCAAAAGGTATAAGGTCATGGTGGCGGCAGCGAACTGATTCTCCCGCCGACTGGATATCACTGTCGAATCCAGCTCACTCAATCCGTAGTGAAGCGTCAGCTGAGTGGACTGAAGTGTTGGCCCAAGCAGCCGGAAATTAAACATATAGGAAATGGAACTGTCGTCCCCATCCAATTTGTCATATTCAGCCGACAGACCCAAAATCCTATAGTAAAGATGCAACCAACCCCGGCTCAGGCCTTCTTCCTGATTTACTCCTGGAGCCAATGATGACTCGGCATCATACTTGTAAGACAGACCACCAAGGGCCGCTTCAAAGTTCACCGGTGCGGTGTTAAGAGCCAGCCAATAATCCATGAGACGAACTTTTTGTTTCTGAGCCAGCCAATCCTCTATGGTCCAACGAGTGGACTCCTTCTTTTTCTGGTACTGCTGCATATCCTGGAGCCACTTAGGCATGGCGGCTTCAGAGCCCAGTCCGGACAACAGGAAAACCAAAACCACCGCAACCTTAAGGGGATTTTGAATCATGGCTGCAACTCCTCGAGATCAATCAAAATGCCAAGATGAGCCAGGCCGCTAAATTCACAATAAAGCTAATGGAAGTGACAAGGGGCTTTTTCTCAGCGATTTCCTTATCGACAGATGTCATGCCCGGAGCCATGATCTCCGGATCAAAACCGGTTCTGGTACTCTGCCTAAGAGCATAACTCTGCCGCAAACGTTTCAGCTCACGCGGGAGGCGAACTAAGGACATCTCCTTGATCTCTGCCAATTTGGTGGCCCGTAAAACCTCAACCGTCACAACATTGCGATTGGCCGCTACCACCCGTCCTTCAGCAAAAATCTCGCTAGTAGCCCCGTCGATAAACAGCGGCCGCAAGTTGTCACTAAATACCCTTACCAGCTGAACTTGATCACCGGTTTCGATTAACGAATTCTCTCCAACATCGATCTTGACCAGGTACTTGTCCTTTTCCGAGTACACGGGCTTTCCGATAAGACTGTCCACTACCACAAAGCCTTGATAAGGAATTGAAGCAATAAAATCAAGAATCAGCTTTTTTGCCGCCCCAGGGATTTGCCGGGCCACGGGAATGGACGGCTGCAGGCGAAACTCGTGGTGCCACAAGAGCCTACCATAATCCCCTTCGTAGACTTTCATGTAGAGTGTTTTTGCCTTTAGGTAGGTCACGACCAGAGCATGAGCATCAAGAAGTTTGCCCAGGATAATGGCATCGGCAGGGCTCAACTCTCCCCGGGGTTGATAAACATCCTTTTGGATGAGGAAGTTTTTACTGGCAACGAGAAAGCGCCGGTTCTCTGTTAGGGATTCTCTCACCTGCCACCAGGCTTCTTCGGTCGCTTTGGTCAGACTGTTATCGGCTTGCAACGGAAAGACAGTGATGCGACGTAATAGTGGATGCTCAACCGGTCCGGAATTTTCGGCCCAGGATTTTCCCATGAAAAACATGCAACTCAAGGCAATCAGAAGTCTTAAACCCATAAAATCCATTGTACATTTGGAACTGCCCAAGGCACAGGTGTTCAGGACTTGCTCAGGACCTTCTACCAGCGAATGTTTTCGCGAGGGAATTCAATCCACGATTCGGAGCGGGGAAAACCCTTTGGCCGAGGCTCTGTTTGGCCGGTAAACTTTAACACTGCGGTCATTGCGCAGATAAAGGCCTCAAATGCAGGCGCGAACTCGATCATGGTCCGGGCGTCCTGTTCGTAGATAAAGGCTATGTCTTTTTGCACCAGCTTTTCAAGAATGGCTTCGCGGCTTTCATCCCCCCCGACCGAGTGCTTATGGAAGCGAAGGTGGGACTTGGTTACACCCAGTGCGCGGCCGATTCGCCAAAGGGACAGCTTTGGGTACACTTCAATAGCCGGCGCATCAATACGTCTTTGAAGGAATAGTGCTCTGGCAGTAAGTGGTGCAATATTAGAACCCATGGCATGAGGGGGATGGAAAACCTCTTCCAACTCTGAAGAAACATAGAGTTCGGCACACCTCTCTGTGTAAGGAGTGAACAGCTTTTTGGGGCGCTTCTTCCTATTTCTCTCCCTATAGAATTTCCACATCCACTTGATTTCAGGTTCGACACAGTCCTCGTAACCAGGGCATTTGAGGCGGCACCTGAGACATTTAGGCAGCTTAAGTGGAGTGTCAAAACCAACGGTCTCGATCTTTCCCAAACCATCAAGTAGCTGGCAGACTATTTGATCGGCCGAAAGCTCCTCTTCAGTTTTAATCCGAGGAAAAAGCTGACTCAAAAAAATCTTGTGATATTGAGGATAGTACTCAAGCAAGGCCAAACAGGTCTTATCCGTTTTTCCCCCGCCCAAGGCCAGACCGGCAAAAAGTTTGACCTTCATTTTGCCTTTTTTGCCAGAAAACAAGTGAGCCCTAGCGGTTTCACGCATTTCCCTTAAGCTTCGGGCGAGCACCTCACTGCTACTGGAGACTTGAACTAAATCTTCTCCAGAGATAGGGGGAGAATCTGGAAACCCGATGCCTGACATGCGCGCTCAACCTCGATCTTGCTTTCTGCTGGCGACCAAATGGCCACACAGCCACCGCCTCCTGCTCCACATATCTTAACAGCATCGGCACCTGCGGACAAAACCACATCTTTGAGCTCTTCGATTCGAGGACTGGAAAAATGAGGGGTCAATTGCACGCGAAATCTGTATTCTTCATTGAAAAGCTGTGGGATTTCACCCCACTTAGATGACAGCACCGCTTTTTGCATGTTCTCGGCAATTTTGTTTATTTCGCGCAGGGCTGATAAGACGTTCAAGTCGCCTTCAACCACCGCCTTGATGACCTGCCAGTTGTTGATCCCGCTGTGGTGGGGGACCCCGGTGTAGACCAAAGTCAGGTGTTTGTTAAACACTTCTCTTGGGACCTCCTGAGTCTCAAGACCTACACCGTCCGATGTGTAGTGAATAAAATGAAGACCCGCTTGGAAGGCGGGGTAGTAGTCCTGAGTTCCAGTTGGAGCATGAATCAACTTGGCTTCCAAATTATGAGCCACCTCGACAATTTGGTGGGCTGACCATTCACACCCTGACCACTGACCGAAGGCCTTTAAAAAACTAATGGTTAGGCTGGAGCTTCCTCCAAGTCCCGCCCCAACTGGAGAGTCGGACCGGGATCTAATCTTGAAACCAATGTGAGGTTGAAAATACTCGCAAACAACGCGAATTAGACTTAATTCTTTATCCTGACACTCCAGAAGTGTCGCTAGGTCAACAAAAGACTTTTGATATTTCAAGTCCTCAACAGCCACCTCAATTGTCGAACTCTCACCTGGAGTCAGCTCCACCTCGCTGCAAATGCCAATGGAAAAATTCACTGTTGTGCATCGGGGGGCAACCAATGGGAACAGTGGCCAGCAATCCAAGGTACCACCAGCCAAATCAATCCGCGTTGGACTCTTCACATTTATTGTCACTGAGAGCCCTCTGGTTCAGGCGTCATGGGCCTACTCATTGCGGCCCCACCTTCTGGCTTTTTTGGTTCTTCCTTGGGAATATCCTTCAACAAAGTTTGGCCCGGGAGCTCATCCAGCTTACTAACCACCACCCCAAGCGTGTCGGCCACCCGACTGGTTTTAACATAGTAAAGCTCCTCATCCGAATCGGTGGCCAATTCCTGTTTGGCCTTAAAGCTGGTACCCCAGCTCATGGACAACAACTCTTCCCCTTCTTGGTTACGAAGGACAACAGAATTGACCGGCGGCTTAAGCCCCTTACCCTTTTTGGCGCCAAGAAAATACTTGGCTTCAAGCTCGCTCAGCCGATCAATCAGGCCTTTTACTTTCTCCTGATCCACTTCTTTCCCGGCTGGAGGATTGGCAACTATCCAACGGCCATCTTTCTTGTCGAGCTTTAAATCTGTGAGTCTGGTTTTCAGAGTCAACTCCTGGACGGCGTCGGGCTGAAATTTAAAGGGCAGTTTTTTGTCCCTGAAGTCCCCTAAACTCTTGGCGTAGCGCTTGACCGTGTCTTCGTGAACCTTGTAGATGGTCTGTCGCTCGGAATGGTAGGCAAAGCCCTCTGTCCCACTGGCCGCTCGTTTTACTTTCATCCACCAATGAGGACCCTCGCCTTCTGCCCCTTCCAGCCAATAGCTAATAATCAAGTCGGGCTTATCCAAACCAAAATGGGCAAGGATTTTGGGTTCCGTCTCCTCGGCAACAAAATCCAGGGACTTAAAAGTCGAAGAATCCAAGGTGAATTTATCGACCTCGGATTTTGCAATCACGACATCAGGATACTGGGAGGATTTCCACTCATCTCCCTTACTTTCTAAGGTTATGTCGATCTTCTCCTTTGGCACCTGGATACGAAAGGCCACGATCTTTTTATCGGAATGGAAAAACTTCTTTTCGCGAACTTCATTGGCTTTCTTCTTGCCGAGCTTGGCCCAATCACTTGAACCCACCAGCAGGCGGTCCCCTTGACGAATAAAGTGAGAATCATCGTAGGCCTTTTCCTGGCTGACCTCAATGGCTTTACGCTCCCCACCTGGGCCTACGAGCTCCACTTTTGTGGTCGAATTTTCCAGGCCGTAATCTGCCCAACTCTGATTGTTTTCCTCAACGACCTTGGCCACCTGAGAGAGAATCGAGGACAAGAAACTGGTAACCATAAAATCATCAGTACGATCAGAAACCGGCTCCTTCAGGCGCCAGTTATCGCCTTCCCGCACAATAACCAGCCCTCCATCATCATGCCGAAGGGAGATTTCCTGGATGTCCTTTTCCTCCCAGGAAAACAACCGGTCTTCCTTGGCCTCAGCCGCCTCGTTCTTCTCCCCTCTCTTCATCTCAAAGACGGCATAGCCAACAACCGCAGCCACCACCAGGGCAAAAACCAGAGTCGAGCGAAAGGACTTCATGCCCCCCTCCTTCTAAACCATACGACGCCACTGGAAATCAAAAGAGCAAGAGGAAGTAGCAGACCTGCAATCACCACAATCACCCTTGTGGTGGCCGACATGGTGAGCTGGGTACCCTCCGCCTTCTTGGGACGAATGCTGATAAGGTCAGCCTCCTTCGCCAAGTAAGACATGGCATTCAGAACCAAATCGCGGTTGATCCCCTGTACAATCCAGGCATTGGTGACAAAGTCACTGTCACCAAAAACCACGGCCGCAAAATTCTCACTGGACTCCTCTGCTTTACTCGTGCCATCAGGGTTTTCGATGGTTCGGCCAGGAAGCCTGCCCTCGGTGGACACTGCCAAACTAAAAGGCTGACGGGATGATTCGGGTTTGTTCGCTTTGCTGATATCTGAAACAGAATAGCTCGCCTCATTGGTCTTTACGAGTTCGAAAATCTTAAGACTTCCGGGCGCATCCGGAGCCTTCTTTACCTGACTGGCCAATGGGAAGGCTGTGAAGTTTTGGCCTGAGCGAAAGGCCCGAGTGATATCGCTGGTGCGGTCAAAGTTCACGCCCAGGGCTTCTCCCGCGTCCCGCTGAGCTAAAAAGTTAAACTCATTGACCAGAAAATTGTTGGCAAACTCCACGCCAAAGGTTTTCACCAGTTGGGCCACATTGGTCCGCTCACCAGGGTCGGCGGCCACAAAGAAGCGACCACCCTTACGGGCAAATTCACGCAGGATCTCCAACTCGCGGTCCTGAAACTGAGAAGTGGGACCAACGATGGCAAGGATGGCTGCGTCAGCCGGAAGATCCGGCTTTTCTAGAAGGGAAATAGTGTCGACAACAAAAGACGAGTCTTCCAAGCCCTGCTTGAGCATTGACAGACCCTGGTCGTTACCTTCATCACCATCGACGGCTTTTTCTCCATGACCGGTCAAAAAGTAGATCTTTTTCTTTTCCGTGCGCGTGGCCTTAATCAGGGCTGTGGTGAGCTGCTCTTCTCGCAATGGCTGCTGAGCACGAATTTTCTGACCCTGGTATTCCACAAATAGAACCAGTCCGGGCTCCCCTTTGACATCTTTCAGGTACTTCTGAGCCACCGCATGCTCTCTGTAGGAATCGACGAAGCGAACCTTCACCTTGCTCGAAGCCTCCTCAAACATACTCAACTGATCCTTAATCTGCAGCTTGGCATCCTGATCCTTTTGCCCGCGATAAAACACCAGTATCTTGACTTCGTCCTTGAGTTCCTCAAGTACCTTTTCAGTCTGTTCAGCCAAAGAATTCAGCTTTTCAGAGGTGAGATCATAAGAGTTGTCAAAGCGGACGCTGAGCATATTGATGCCCGTTAACAGGGCAATCACCAGGAGAATCAAAACTCCCATGTTCATTCCATGCTTGGTGGTCCGCAAGGCAAAGAACTCCAAATAAAACTTGAAGTCGAGCACTATAGCCAAGATTAAACTGGCGAGAAAAACACCCAGGGGAATAAACAAGAAGTTCGCCCATCCACCTAAGATAAAACGAACTGCGACCAAAATAAGAACCGACAATCCACAAAGGAGCCAGGAGATTTTTGCCCAACGACTCATGGTGATTACCTCCAGCGAGAAGATTCAACAACACGTTCAGTGAGGAACACGAAAAAAGCCATGGTACTGGCAAAGAAGACCACTGAACTCAATTTTAAACTACCCTTAAGAAAGGCGACGAACTGTTGGGGCACCGAAATGTGCTCCATAATAGCGGTTATCAACGGTTGGTCGCTCATCTCTGCCGCCTGCCCAAGAAACCACAGAGCCAGGTTGAGTATCAAAGCCATCACCACCGCCAGTACCACTGATTCCGTGACCGACGAGGCAAACAGTCCAACAGCGACATAAATTCCCGTCACCATGGCCATTCCCAAGTAGGATGAAATCAAAGGCCCCATGGAGTAGTCTGTAAAAATGGCCGTCCCCAAGGGATAAAGTGCGGAAATTCCCAGCAACACGAGGCCAGTACCAAAAGCGGCCAAGAACTTGCCCACGGCAATTTGTGCCGCCGTGATCGGCACGGTCAAAAGCAGGTCATAGGTGCGGAGTTTTTTTTCTTCTGCCAAAAGCCTCATGGTCAGGGCCGGAATAGCAAAAATCAAAATAATGTTGGCCCGGGCAATATGGGAAGCAAACAAGGTTTGATGGATATTAATCCCCCCCTGCTGAAAGGCGCGGGCAGATATCCTCTCAAACTGAAATATCTGGGGCAGATAGTTGTAGCTCCAAATACAGGCGCAAAGTCCAGCCACCATAAGGAACATCGGACTAGTGACGAGAACACGAAAATCCTTCCAAGCGACGGTGAGTACCCCTCGAATCACAGCGCACCTCCCTGAGTGTCAACTTGATCGCGATCTGCTGTTAGCTGAATAAAAATATCTTCCAGATCCATATTCATGGATTTCATCTCTAAGAGTCCTGCCCCTTCGGCCACCACCAGATTAGCGACGGCTTCCGTCGTGTCTTCGTTACCATCTGAATCAATTTGAAAAATGTTTCCTTCTGAGCGAACCCCCTGCACACCGGCGACGTCAGAAAGACCTGTTTCTAGCCGTCCCGATGGTCTGCGCACTCGGATCACCAGCTTCTGTCCCCCGGACATGCGCTTGGACAAACCTGCCAAGGAATCCTCAGCCACAATCTGACCACGATTGATGATAATAATGCGCTCACAGTTGGCCTGCACTTCCGGAAGAATGTGAGTGGACAAAACAATGGTGTGCTGACCCTTCAAGCTGTGGATCAATTTGCGCATCTCAGCCACTTGCTTCGGGTCCAATCCTACGGTGGGCTCGTCAAGAATCAGAATTTCTGGGTCAGACACCAGGGCCTGGGCCAAACCAACTCGCTGACGAAATCCTTTGGAGAGGTTGTGGATCAATCTTTTGCGCACATCCTGAAGATTCGTCTTCTCAAGAGCCGCATCCACCATGGAATTGAGGTTGGCAGTGGGGACGCCTCTTAATCGGGCGACATACTTTAAATAGTCCTGAACAAACATATCCATGTACACCGGCGGCGTCTCCGGCAAATAACCAATGCGCTTTTTCACCTCAATGGGCGATTCGAAAACATCAAACCCGGCTACTGTGACAACCCCGGAGGTGGGTGCCATATAGCCGGTAATGATTTTCATAGTAGTGGATTTGCCGGCCCCGTTAGGGCCGAGAAAGCCAATTACCTCACCTTTAGCGACTGAAAAATTCAGACGGTCAATCGCCGTGCGATCGCCATAGTTTTTCGTCAGATCTCGCACTTCAATCATGGGCCCTTACTCCTCATCAAACAGGTTGCACTTAAAATCCTAATGCTCTGATTTTCCCAGTCAAGATAGGCGATTGGTGCAACGCGGCCTGAAAAAACCACCAAGCCCCTAGGGAGTGAATTCAATGGTCAATGTGGTTTCATTGCGAAAGGTCACTCGCCCCATTTTGTCGCCCTTAATGGGGCGCACATGACGACATTCTGCAAACAGCACTGTCAACTTTTCCCCTGATTTCTGCTCGGCCTTGCGCCCAAAGGTGGCCTTGGCCACCCACTGTGCGGCCTCCTGCAGCACCTGATCAGGTACCTGCTCCCCTTTGTTACGGTGAATGATGCAGTGACTCCCTGGATAGTCGCGTAGGTGAAGCCATAGATCCCAGGCCCGAGCCTGGCGAAGAAGTTGAAGATTGTCCTTAGCCGACTTTCCCACGTAGGCCACAAAACGATCCCCCATCTCCAACTTGCGTGCCTTTACTGACCCTCCCGTACCTGGCCCCCGAGAAGGTTTCCCAGCCTTTTTTTGCTGCGGGGAAGAACTCGTCTCTCCGGCCCTCAAACTCTCCACTTCCTGGCGAAGTGACTCAAGCCGCTGCCGAGTCCCTTCCTTTTTGGCAAGGAAGTCCTTGGCTTTTTGGTAACAACGCTCCAGATTCCAGGAGAAACTCTGACCTTGATCCACAAAGTCTGCCCATTCATCAGGCACCTGTAAGGTTTGATTCTGATTCAACCAGTCGGCGACCCGACGCCAAACGAGGTCCCGATTCTTTTTCAAGTCAGATTCGATCTTCTCAATCGCCCTCTGTTTGCGGCCCAGTTCGCGTTTGAGTTCCTTGTCACCGGCCTCGGAGGCCTGCCCCCTCTCCTTGCTTCCCACTTTAGCAAACCTTGTTGCGAGCCATTGCTTGGCCAGCTCCTCCACAGATCGGTCTTCAGTTGAACCCTGGGATTCGTCTTGGCTGGCCGCAAGCTCTTGGGGCTTTTTCCACCAAATCTCTTTGCCTCCCTCTTGAACCCCAAGGTTTTGTCCATGGGGGAACAGTCGAGCCTCAACAATGCAATTGGCATCGTCATTGGCATCCAGAGAACCGAAGCGCAACCTGAGAACGCGTCCCATTCCTTCTGGCCTTTCAATTTTCACCAGGTGACGATTGACTCCGTGGGAGCGCAAAAACAAACCCAGGGGCTTCTGTTTTTTGGGCAAGAACCGGGGCTTTTGATTGAGCACAACCACCATGGGACACCGGGGAGACAAATCCCACCACAACCAGAACTCCCCTCCCGGGCCGTAAAGCTCCATCACCAAGTCCTGATCTCCGCAATAGACTCTCTGCAGGCGGGCCCCGGCCAAAGGCCTGAGAGTGGCCACAATTGATTCAATTTCGCCCAAATTGATCGGTCTCATAGTCCTGATCCTACTCTCCAAAGTATTGAATTTACAACCACTTGTGAAGTGAGCCAGGGCCCCATCCGACAAGTAATAGGTAAACCAAATAAGGTAGGTAAAACTTCATGCATCAGCAGGAACAGGACCTTCTCTACATTTGCTTTGAAAAACACCTCCACCACTATGTGGACGAGGACGAGTGTGTCGAGGAATTCACCCTTCGCGTAATCGAAGAGTTTGCCAGCATTGTTCTTCAACAGGGACATATTCCCACCCAGTACCTTCAGGAAATCCACCAGGAACTGGAAGAGGAAATTGTAGAAATGCTCCAGAAGAAGATCTATGGCCATTGGGACATTGGCCACTATCGACGGGCTATGGGCAATCAGTCCGCCTAAAATAAAACCGCCGATCCATAAATGAATCGGCGGCCTCAACAAACTCATCTCTACTCATCGAAAGATCAAATTCAAATTACTTGGCGGTGGTGCCTCTTTCCTTGGAAAGATCGCGAAACTCATTCGTAGTTACGGGTGCCGGCTGTTCCACATCACCTGTCTTTACTTCGCCGGTGGCGACTGGGGCAGGCTGCTCAGCTGTAGTTAGCCGAGGTTTCATTTCCGCCAACTCCTTTGCCTGGGCTCTCATTCGGGCAAAGCCTTGCTCGACAAGCTCGCTCTGCTTGGCTACAAGCTCGGTTCCAAAGGCCGCTTCGTTCACCGGCCGTACCAACTCCTGCATGGCCTTCATGCCGGAGATAATACACTCTGCTTCTTCTTTTTCAGCACCCTTCTTGGCCAAACAAGCGTCCACTTTGACCTCATCTTGACCAGCAGCCTGCACGCAGGGAAGTCTCTCATCAAGGGCTCGAGCCGACTCCATACATTGGCGAACGACTGCTTTACCTGCACTAAAATCTGCCATGGCAGACGGAGGAAGAACCAGTCCAGCCGAAGTGTATTCCAGGTTCATAATCTCAGAATCTTGGACGGCCTTGAAACGATAGACGGCGTGTCCAACGGCACGTCCCTTAATCTGAGGTTTGCCACCAGGACCTGAGACGATCTCTCCAGCAATCACGCCCAACAGGATATCGATAGACCGACAGGAGTCATGGCAAATGAAACTAAGATCAAGAATTGTGTTCGTGCCTTCTCCAGGTATATTGAAAACCCCAGCACCGGCTACTTTTCCACCAAGAATATCCTTGTTCAAATCAAGAGATTGCTCTTCAGCAGGGCCTTCTCCATCTTCGGAAATGAGGTTGCCCCCAAAGGTCTTGAGAATAAAGAAAGGGCGGATCTCTGTCGCCTCATCCTGAGTTCTAAAAATCAAACCGAATACCGGCAACAAGGCGGCAAAATGATCATTCAGATTAGACTTTGCCGCTGCCCGCGCCTTATCCAGCATTTCTGCACTCACCGTCGCGCCAGGGCCAACTTGAAACTGAGCCAAAAGCGCAGCATTGGTTTCAAGGTCACCACCCATTTGTGGTTTGCGAATTTTAACGCCATTAACGACTTCAAACTCACCGTCTCCTGATTCCACGGCCGCGGCGGGTGCCGGCTGCTCTTCAACACCCGTTTTCACTTCACCAGTGGCAACGGGAGCGGGCTGCTCTTCAACATCCGTCTTCACTTCACCGGTGGCAACGGGGGCGGGTTGCTCTTCAACACCCGTCTTCACTTCACCGGTGGCAACGGGAGCGGGCTGCTCTTCAACTCCAGTCTTCACTTCACCGGAAGCCAAAGGATCGACCGCCACGGGCTGAGCCGCTGCATCGACAGGTACCGCAATCGTTTGACCAACAGTCAGAGTGCTGCCATCCGGAGCGTAAGGTGCCACGTTCGGAGCTGTTTCCACATTGGCCAAGCGCATGGCTTCATCATAGGATTTCAAACGCGAACCAAGAGAGGAGCCGATAATGGTTCCCACCCCAGTGGTCTGATTGATACTAAACATATAGGCGGCGTTGGCTTCGTTGGCTGTGACCAACACCAAAAGACTTTTACAATTTTCATAACAGGCAGCCTTAAACTGAACACCGCCGGCACTTTGATCCATATAGCTGCTGCCCGGCTCAAACTGGCCTGTCACTTCAAGGGACTTGGCCGCGGCGGCACTGCCGACAACAGAGGAGATAGTGGCTTGAATGGCAGTTCCTGAGCCAGTCTCGGAAGGTGTGGTCACCATCATATTGGCAGTGGCAAGACTCGGAGACGCCTGAACCCGAGCGATACTTGCCTTGGTTCCCAAGATCACGCCAGCAGCAGACTCGGGCAGAATTTGACTGAGCAAGGCTGCATTTTGAATATCTGCATCTGATCGTCCCATCAGGGCTTTGGCCACCAGTTGACGTGTCAACTGGTCCTGGGCTCCGCGGGCCAACTCCTGGGGAGTACCCTTACCAAGACCTTCAATACCAGTATTGCGTTTTTTGGGGCGAAATCCTCGGTTGTGATTTCCGCAGGCAACCATCAAGGATGCAACCGAAGCTGCAACGATGACTGACTTCAATATATTAGACATCTTCGGCGTCATAAGATCTCCTCGTCATCCTCATGGGCTCCTGCCCGATGATATTCTCCATCAGTGCCCTTGAGAGCAAGGGGGGTGCCAACGGCTCATTGGGCCAGGAAATAATTTCCCCGGGATTTCAGCCCCGAAAGCGACGGTTTACGACAATTATGGGGGATCAGGGACAAAATCCGTCACCCAAAACCACACCTCAACCCAATTCCCACTGTCCAAATTGTGGCTAGGATTTTGAATCTTAAGGGGCTGATGAAAGAGCCTGTAATTGATCAATTTCAGATTCAATACCAAAGACAACGCCATGGTTCGGCTGAACTGTGGATTCTCGGTCTATTGATGGTGCTCTTTGTGGGCAGCCTTTTCCAATCGAACTTGATTTCACGGATTTCAACCTCGGCTCGCCAAGATACAAGCCAAAACCCTGAAGATTTGGGCTTGATGAACGGCACTCACAGCGAAGAACGACTGCCCCAATCCCCCGCAGTCGGCTATTGACCCAGAAGCACCAGCTATCTTCCCTTTAGTATGACCCGACACTGCATATCAATGGGATGGTTCCTCTGACGATAGAACTTAGCGCTCCCGTCTGGGTCCACAATCATTTGAATCTCTTCCACCCACACCGCGCCCTGTTTGGCCACAATTATGCGGGCATAGACACTTAAGACCCCGTCCTTATCCAGCTCAGCTGAATCATAGATAAAAGTTTCCGGGGTCACGACTCCAAAATAATACACCTGGATGAGGGACTGAGGAATGTAGCGGGGAAAAAGGACTTTGGTAACCGAGTTTTCGCCAGAGGCCTCTGTCCCATCTGGCAGATCACAATCCAAAAGCAGCAGATTGTCTTTGACATTACTTGCTGACACGCTCCATGCCAATAGGAAGGCCATAGCCGAAGAGAACAATTTCAATGCCATTGCGGTTTTGTTGCCCATATGTCGATTGTTTTGCAAGACTAATACCACCATGGTTATCTCGGCCCGTAGACCCGACCAGCTAAAATTTGGTTCCGGGCCGTCTGTTCAACTCCCCAATACACTGTGATGCGATCTGCGGATCGCCTCACGCCCTGAGCCCTTAGCTCAGGCAAAAAACGAATGCCATTTTGCTTTAACTCCTTAGATCCTTCTGCCACTGCCATTTGCAGTTTTTCATGGAAGCCACCCATTTCCCAAAGCTGACGGGCTTTGCCCTGGGGATCAGTCACATCAAAACAAATATTGCCATTCGTACAGGGGCGCGGGTCGACCTTAACCGACAGTGACACCTTGCCATCTTTAGGCTGAGTGATGGCACTGACGATTCCTCCAAAAAAGCCACCGAGTTTTTTCTTCATCATTTCCGTTGCCGACCGATCGTGGACATCAAGGTCCGCCAGCACCAGTCGATAGCCGGACCCATCCCATTCGATTCGCGGCGGCTGGGACAACTTGATATCCCTCACCCGTTTCTCATTACAGGTGTAAGTCTTGTCATCAGCCATGCAGATCTCTTTAAGCAGGTTTCTCTCATAAGAAATCCGCAGCCAATCGTTAATGCTGGCGACCGAGACTTCGGAGGCTATGTCGAATTCGTTGTCGGTCCCTGCTAGGACACCATCTCGGGGGATCTTCCCTTGGCTCAACTTAGTCTTCGGAGGGCAAGGGAGTGCCGAGGAGTAGAGCCCCACCCGCAAGGACTCGCCAACGCCATTGTTAATGCGATTGATATCACTGATAATGGGTTCAACAGGAATGGAGTACAGGCAGTTGTTCCCCTCGCAGGGTGCCCCGGGCTTTCCCTGGCTGGGGTCGACCTTGGTGTCCCTTTGCCGGAGGTAAATCCCCATGCGCGTCCGATCCAAATCACCAAAGGCACGATTAAGAACGTTGGCCTCCTCAGCCACCACCGCCGCCGCATCATTTTTGATCGGACCGGAACTTTCGAGATAGTCGGAGTAGAGCGCGTAAATTTGGGCCATCTCTTTGTCCACTGGCTCAATCGTGCGGATCATGCTTCGGGAAACCGTGCGATCGTATTGGGCCAAATCACGCCCCAGCTGCTGAGCCCCCAATTCACTCTTGAGGGAATTCTGTTTGATCCAGGAAAAATCCCCCGACTGAATCGCCCGGGCCAACTGAAACTTGTAGGCTTTCAGTCTTTCTGCTCGGGCGTCCATTCTCTGGCGCAATACCGGCATATCAGCTACGTCTTGGCCCACCAACAGAGGGGCCCGATGGTACTCACCGAGAAACATCCGGATGTTGCCAAGGGTGTTGTTGACCTGACCATCGACCTTACCAATGTGGCTGGAAATGAGTTCCTCAACCTTTCCGGTGAGAACTTCATTATTAAAGAGTCCATTGGCAAAACTGCTGCCCATCATGAACCAACCGAAACTCTCTTCTGAATTAAATTCGTATTCGGCCGCCATTTCTTTGCCAAGGTCTTCATAGATCCCTTGGAAGGATGGCAAAGCCATGAGCTGTGGGTACTTCTTCCATAGCTCACGTACCCACTCGGCCTTCTGGCTATCAGGTAAATCTCGGCTAAAAGGGAGAGAGGCATGCTGAAGCACTTCGTAGGTGAGCCCTTGCTCCTTCATCTGCGCCAGCAGCTTCTTGCGCGCCGCCGGCAACTCTGATTTTGACACCCACTTAAGTTGTTCCGCCATGTAGCCATTGAGTTCTCTTTGCACATAGGGTTTCTGATCAAACTTTTTTATGATATTGAAAGTCGGCATATACTGCTTGGCCGCAACTCGATTGAGGAGATCTTCCTCAGCCCGTTTGGTTAAGGGCTTGAGTCCCACCTGAAAGGCTCCGGGCGGGATTTTTAGGCGAGTCTTGTCAGAGTCCACGCGAAATAAATCCTCTAGTGTGCCCTTTTCCGGGTGAACCTTGGCCCGATATATGAGCTTGGGAGTCTCCTTGTTGGTGGTATCCATGCGGGCCATTAGTCCACAGGCGTTGAAGTACTCCCGTTTCTTTTCAGTGAGTTGAACATTTGCACAGGTACTCATTGAGAGTTCCTTTACCGATACTTCAACCTCAAATTCTGTAGCACTAATGGGTTTGACCTTTGAGATCTCCAGATCCACGTCTTCAAACTTGAGATCTTGAAGTTTGAACTTCATTGGTTCAGGACGGGTGGCCCCGCTGGCAAACATCTCGCGCAGCTTGTTCGATAACAGAGCTCGGGGAACACCCGGGCACTTTTTGTAGAGTTCGGCCGTGCCACCACCTGAATACTGAGCAAACTCTGAAGGCAGGGCACTACCTTTGCGTTTTTTGATCCCGGCCAGCACGCGATTGATCTTGGCCACCTCAGCCTTTGCCGCGGCACTATTGGTCTGGTCTTCACCCAGGGCATCAATACGTCCCAAAGCATCGCCAATGGCATTGATCTCAGCACTAGTACAAGGTGTCTCGTAGGTAATGGGATTAATGCTCGCCTTTTTGATCACCGACTCGATGGATTCAGACTGAAAGTTGACCACTGCCTGGGTCAGGCGGGCCAGTCCTCGGGTCGTCACGGTCAAGGCACCCATGTTTTCACAGGGCGGATCACAATTTTCGATTTCATATCCGGCGAAAGCCGATTCCAAGGAGATCATGACCACAGCTGAATAGGAGAGCAGGATACACAACCCCAACATCCACCACCTGACCGGACGAACCCGTGATGCTCTATGGTTGTTGTTTCCCAACAAGATTTCCTCTCCGCCAAACACTTCAGGCCAATTTTTGCAAAGGCGAAGCCAAACCCGGCCTCAGCAAAAACCTGAGATTACAATATTTCACTAGTCTTTTCGGAAGCTTACCTAAACAAAGGGAGGCCAGTTTGAGCCCTATCTGGCCAAGGATTGTCCGCCTGTCGACAACCCCGAAAGGTGTCACCTGGACAACAGTCGAGATTGCACCACCGCCTATCAACAAAAAACCCCCGAACGTGTATTCGGGGGTGGTGAACGCCAGATGAGCACGGACTTACCAACATCTGGCGGTCAAAATCCAAGATCATCTTACTCTTGAGAGTTGTTTTCTCTCTTTTGTCCATCATGCTTTTGACGATAGATGCGACGATTGGCCTTTCGCTGTTGGTTGCGAATGCGCGCCACTTCTCCAACTGTGAGTTGACCATCTTCGTTAGCCTTCTTGCGCATATGTCCAATCCGGGCCTGCTGCCGCACCAAGCGTCTCGTTTCGGGACCATTGAGCTCACCACTGCGAACACCCTGACCAATGCGGGCCATCTGTCTTTTTTGAGTGCGCTGGATCTTCCCCCGGGGGCCGGCTGATGCCGACAGGGAAACCAGTGAAAATCCGAAGGTCAATGCGACGACTAGTATAACGTTCTTCATTTTTTACTCCTCTTCCGAAAATAAAAAGGGCCTTGCAAATCGCCCTATGTGATGGAAACACGACAGGAGGAATGAAGTTGCACAAAAACTTTGTCGAAATTTGAGACAGATTATTGGGACCAAGAGAAGGAAAATCCCGCTTGGGCAAAGGTCACATCACTACTGTCCGGAGTGTCCGGAAAAACCGTCCGTCCGCCCTGAAGCTGGAGGCCAATTCCCTTGGGGAGGTCGATCGAAAACAGTAAGGTACCGGTCACTGACCTAGTATCGTCAATGGCCGACTTGTTTTGACTGCCCTCGACACCAAAGTAAAGCTTCTTAAACTGGTAGCCAATCTCGGCAGCCCCATTGTACTTCAGGAAGCTTGATGACAGAGTCAGTGTCTCAGCAGAAAAAAACTGATTGATCCGGGAGTCCAACAGTACCGCTGTATCCACGCTGTACCAATATTTCTCCCCCGAAAGGCGAATGTTCCATTTCCCCCAGCCGCCGTATTGAATTGAAAATCCGGCCGCCGGGCTATGCACCTCCACATCCACCCCCTGGACACTGGGATGATCAGTGATTAGGTGAATCTGTCGATAGGTCGTTGTGCCCTGAAGGTTCCAGTTCTGTCCCCAACGAGCCACTGTTGCTGCCCACCTTTGCCTTTTTATCTCCCCCTTGACTCCCCAGTCCTCGAAACTAAGAGTCCCCTGGTACTCATTGATGGGGTCAGATGAAACTCCCAGACGGAAAGTCCCGGTCTTCAACTCATCGCCGTCCAAATCACTGGTATTGGAGCCTACGCCAATGAGCAAGCGGTATTCGTTGGGTAGGCGAAGATCGGCATCAGCAGAGAATGTTTGGCTTCTCTCAGAGTCAAAACCCACCATCACTTGAATGAGATTGGGCATGGACTGCATCATTTGCTCAAAGGGAAGAAGAAGTTCCCCACCCTCCTCACTGGATGCACTAGTGGAAAAGGTCAGAATGGAAAAGAAAATGACAAGAGGAGGCTTTACCACCTGCCACACCGACTTTCTAGAACCCATCATTTTCCTTGTTGCTGTCTCATTTTTTGCATCTGCATACGCCGCAATAGATAGGCATTGCGGCGGCGGTTTTGTAGGTACTTTCTTCGTAGCTCCTGACGTTTCTCCGGCGGAAGGCTCTTCCACTTTATAAACCTCTGACGAAGCATACGTCGCCTCTGTGGAGGCAACTGCTGGAAGCGCTGCCACTTTCTTCGTACTTCTTGTCGGCGGGCCGGAGGAAGATTCTTAAATCTTTTCCAGGCCCTGATGATGCGCTTGCGTTTATTTGGTGGCAGACTTTTAAACCTTGCCCACCTCTGCTTCACTTGCTCGCGTTGCTCAGGTGAAAGGGTGTTCCATCTTTCACGAATCTGCGCCATGCGCTTTGTCGAG